>JBDTOD010000019.1:0-44563 GCA_039933415.1 bacterium | reverse complement strand
TCAACCGTCTCACCGATCAACCGTCTCACCGATCAACCGTCTCACCGATCAACCGTCTCACCGATCAACCGCGTCACCGATCAACCGGAGTTCCGACCAACCGGAGTTCCGACCAACCGTCGCGCGCTTCGCGCGCTACCCATCCGCCAAGCAGCACCCCTGCGCGCAGTCCATCCAGAGCGGATCCTTCAGCGGGGCGAAGAGCAGCAGGCCCGCCTTCTGCGACGTGTCGTTCATGCGCGAGTTCGGGCACGTATAGAAGTTCGCGCGGTTTGCGCGCTTCGGCAGGAACGGGTGATTGCACGGCCTGAACGTGCCGGTGCCGGCGGAAGAATGCCGGCGCGCGCCGGCCGTCGTGTCCAACTCCTCGAGGCGCCAGGTTCCGGCGCTATCCGTGCCGGGCAGCACGATGAGGTAGTACTGCACATTTTTGCCCGGCTTGAATCCGTAACGATCCTCGACGAGGCTGCCCGTGTTCACGGCGCGGATCGCGACGACGCCGTCAGCCGGCCCGCCGATGGCGGTGAGTGAATCCTGACCATCGACGGCATCGACTTGAACGGTCGTGGACTTCGACGGCGTCGTCCCGTCGCAACCGGGATCGCCCTTGCACGCACGAGGGCGCTGGACGCCTCCGCCCCACGTGAGACCCTGCACGAGCGCGTAGAACTCATCGCCCGTGTACTGATCGATCGGCTTGGCGAGCTGTCCGGGGAGCTTCGGAGCCGTGGCCGTGGTGTCGGACTTCGCGGTGTCTGGTCCGCGATCTTTCGGCTTGCACGCGGTGAGCGATAGCGCGGCCAGCACGATGCCGACGCGGACGTATGCGGAGCGAGGGACGGCGATGAGACGTCTCACGAGACCTCGGGATGGGGATCGGACGGCGAACGGCGCACCTGCGTTGGCGCGCCGATGAACGCTACGACAGCGGTTGACGTGCGGCGAGTCGCCGCATGCGGGCGAGGGTTGGCGCGAGATTGGCGTCAGCGTGCGCCCACACCGTGAGGACGCGGCTGGCCCAGAGCGCAGCGGAGGACGGGTCGTTCAGTCGCGCCGCGAGTTCGGCGCGGTACGCCATGGCGCGGCCGACCGATGCCGCCATGACGGGTTCGGTCACGATGAACGACGACAGCGTCGGGAGCGCCGTGAGCGTGAGGTCGAGCATCTGCGCCCCGCGACGTGGATCGCCGGCGAAGTCGGCGAGCCACGCTTCCTGGATGACCCGGTCGAGCGATACGGCGCCGGGCCGCATCCCGCGACGCGTCGTCTCGAGCGAGTCGAGCATGTGCCGCACCATCGCCTTGTCGCCGCGCGCGGCGACCTGCTGCATGCGCACCAGTGAGCCCACGGGGTGGGAGATCGTCAGCGTGGCGGCGGGACCAGTGCAGGGAGTCGAAAGCGCGACGGCGCGCTCGAGCAGCACGTCTACCGTCTGCTGGCGCTGCGCCGCACCGACATAGCTCTCCAGGGTCCGTGTGATCGACGCGGGAAGCGTGCGCAAAGAATCGTCGCACACGCCGAGCGCCGCGCGCATGAGCAGCGCACCCGCCGCATTGTTCGCCGCGGGAACGCCGTCGACCTGGCGCACGTCGCGCGGGCCGCTGGCGTGGAGGTACTCAATCGCGCGGCCGGTGCGTCCGGCGAACGCCGCGAGCGCCGCGAGTTGCGAGGCATGCGACTCGGGCGCGCCCTGCTCGGCAATCAGCACTGAGTCGGTCGTGGCGGCAGCGCGCGCGAAGTCGGCGAGCTTGAGGTGCAGGCGAACATCCGCGGCGGCGAGCCGCAGCCGCTGTTCAGCATCGACGCTCAGCGCACGTGCGCGCTCGAGAGCCGAGAGGGCCGAGTAGCGTCCGTTGGGCGTACCAATGATCTCGTCGCGCGCCTCGAGGAGGTTCGTCATCGCCTCGAACACATCGGGGCTGCCCGGCATGCGACGCGCGAGCGATTCGAGCAGGGAGAGCATCCGATCGCGATTGTAACGAAGCGCCGCGTCGTATCCATCAGGGATGTTGACCGCACTGAACGTCGCCATCGGGTGCGGAACGAAGGCGACAGTATCCCGCACGAGTGACGGGCTCGCGGCGAACTGCCCGTCGATTCCCTGGCCGGCGCGCGTCTTGTTGTGCTCGACCTGCGCCACGCGGCGCAGAAAGTCGATCGGTAGCGCTCCAAACGCCTCGGGCGCGAGCTCGAGGGCGCGGTTCACCGCTCGCCACGCGCTCTCGTAGCTGCTGCGGAAGGCGAAGCCCGACGGAGAGCTCGCGGACGGCACGACCGCCTTGTCGTTCGCCTGACACACCGCGAGCCCCAGCCACGCGACGGCGTCGAGCGTGTCACGCTCACGGATCGCGTCGTAGCTGCGACAGGCGCTGGGAAAGTCGTCGCGGCTGATCGCGCCGAGCGCGTCGGCCAGGAGCTGCTCGCGCGGATCGAGCGCGAGCCGTCCGCGGTCCGCGGCGATGAACGCCGTCGTCCACTCCTTGGGCGATGAGCGACGCCACGACCGAGCCTGCGCCAGCCACAGGTTGGCCTGTGGATACGACGGATCGGCCTTGACCGCGCTGTCGAGCGCCGTGATCGCGGAATCGATATCCCACCGCGTGAGCGCCAGCGCACCGCGCTCGAACGCCTGCCACGCGGGGTACGACGACGTCCCGCGATCCGCGTCCGTGGAGATCGCGCTCACCCTCGGCGTCCGCAGCAGGTCGGCGACGAGCGAGCGATAGTCCACCAGCTTCGTCGCCGTCGCGCCGTTTGCCGCGACGACGCGACTCACTTCGCGCAGGCTCTCACGCGTGAGCGCGTCGTACAGGCCGGCGCGCACGACGACGGAATCGCGCGACACGCGCACACGTCCCCACACCACGCGGCCCGCGCGAACCGTGCGCGCCACGCGCGCGGCATCCTCCAGCGAGATGTTGTCGTCGCCCAGCGCGCGCAGCGCGTCCTGCACGCTCACGTCGCTCGCCAGGTGCAGCCCGTCCCACCGCTTGAGTGCGTCGTACACGCCGGCGGCCGCGAGCTCGGCGTCGAGCGGCGGCGTGGGCGCGCCGACGTACTGGAAGGGGATCACCGCGAGCTGCGCGGTGTCGACGCGGGCAGTGAGCAGCTCGAACTTTGTGCGAACGGAAGGCCTGGTCGCCACCGCAACAGCCCCAAGCAGTCCGAGCACTCCCGCCCAGATCCACGGGTTGCGCGCGAGCGACCGGTGTGCCGGACGCGCCGCGACCGTTTCGCCCGAGTGCCCGATCGCCGCCGAGAGCGCGGCGCTGAACGCGCGCGCATCGTCGTAGCGATCGTCGGGCGAGAGCGACAACGCCTTGGCGATGACCGTCTCCACCGCAACGGGGACATCGTGCCGGAACTCGTGCAGCGGGGGCGGCGTCTTCGTCAGCCGCTGCTTGAGCTGCTCGTGCGGCGTCTCACCGGTAAACGGCGGCACGCCGGCGATCGACTCGTACAGCACGCACGCCAGCGAATACACGTCGCTGCGCCCGTCGAAGGCGCGGTCGCGCGCCTGCTCAGGGCTCATGTACGCCGGCGTGCCGGTGATCGTCCCCGCCTGCGTGATCTTCTCGTGCGCACGGTCGATCGCCCGTGCGATGCCGAAGTCGGCGACGACGGCGTGGCCGCCGGAGAAGAGGATGTTCTCCGGCTTGATGTCGCGATGCACGACCCCGCGCTCGTGCGCGTACGCCAGCGCACCGGCGACCTCGCGCCCGATCCGCACCGCTTCCTCGATGCCGAGCCGGTTGTCCGAGCCGAGTCGCTGCCGCAGCGAGTCGCCCTCGACGTACGGCATCACGTAGTACAGCTGATCCGCCGTCTCGCCGGAGTCGTGGATCGGCAGAATGTGCGGATGCTGCAGACTCGCCGTGAGCTTGATCTCGCGCTGGAAGCGCTGCGCGCCGAGCGCGTGCGACAGCTCCGTGTGCAGGATCTTGATCGCGACCAGCCGCTCGTGCCGCACGTCGTGCGCGAGATACACCGTCGCCGATCCGCCGCGTCCGATCTCGCGCTTGAGGACGTAGCGCCCACCGCCGATATCTCGCTTCAGGACGTACTTCCCGGCGAGGATGTCGTTCAGAGTTGGCGGCGTTTCGTGCACGTCTGGCTGGGTCGTGATGGGAAGCGCTAAACTACGACTTCGTGACCCGTTCTTCCAGTATGAATGTCCCACCTGCCGACCGCCTGAACGTGAGCCCAGTCACACCGCCCGCCGAGGCCGCCGGCTTCACCCTTCGGCCAGCCACTCCTGCTGACGTCTCCACGGTCCTGCGCTGCATTAGAGCGCTCGCCCAGTACGAACGGCTCGGTCACGAATGCGTGGCGACCGAAGAGCTGTTGCGCGAGTGGCTCTTCGACGACCCGCCAGCCGCCGAAGTCGTCCTCGCGTTCGATGGTGGGGCGCTGGCCGGCTATGCGCTCTGGTTCCGGAGCTTTTCCACCTTCCTCGCGCGGCCCGGGATCTACCTCGAGGATCTCTTCGTCTTCCCCGAGCACCGGCGCCGCGGCCTCGGGCGTCTGCTGCTCGCCTATCTGGCGCAGACCGCGGTGGAGCGCGGCTACGGGCGCGTGGAGTGGGCGGTGCTGGACTGGAACGGGGATGCGATGACCTTCTACCGATCGCTGGGCGCTGTCCCCATCGATGGGTGGACGATCTGTCGGCTCACGGGCGATGCGCTTCCCGCGCTGGCGGTTCGGACGTGAGCGCGTCCGAGTTCCACGGGTTCAAACCCGCCGCGATCACCTTCCTGCGATCGCTCAAGCGCAACAACACGCGCGAGTGGTTCCAGGCGCACCGCGACCACTATGAGAACGACGTGCGGGCGCCGCTCGCCGCGCTCGTCGAAGAGCTCGACGTCCGGTTCGCCGATCTCGCGCCGGAGATCGTCGGGAACCCCAAGCGTTCGCTCTTCCGCATCCACCGCGACGTCCGATTCTCGAACGACAAGTCGCCCTACAAGACGAACGCCGCCTGCTGGTTCTATCACGGCGACGCGGGGCGCGGCGTCGGCTCGGCCACGGCGCACGGCGGGGCGGGGTTCTACTTCCACATGGAGCCCGGCGAGTCGATGCTCGGGGGCGGGATCTGGATGCCGCCGCGGCCGACGCTCAACAGGATTCGCGAGCGAATCGACGAGGACCACACGACGCTCACGCGGGTCTTGCGCGACCCCGCGTTGCGCCGGCGGTTCGGCGGACTGTCGGAGGAAGGGATGCTGAAGCGCATGCCGCGCGGCTATCCCGACACGCATCCCGCGGCGACGCTGCTCCGGCATCGATCGTTCACGGTGGGACGGACGCTCACGGACGCGGAGCTGTTCAGCGCGAAGCTTCCCGACCTGCTCGCGCGCGACTACGCGCGCATTCTTCCGCTCGTGCGCTGGTTCAATCATGCGCTCGGTCTGCGCACGCTCGCGCGCCGCTGACACGCGCGATAGGTTGCCCGCCATGAGCACAGGCGCCCTCCCGGAGATCTCGACGCGGCGCGCCACGTCCGCCGACGCCGCGCTGTTCGCGGAGCTCGGCGCGTCGACGTTCACGGAGACGTTCGCGGCGCAGAACGACGACGCCGATTTCGCCGCGTACATGGCCGACGCGTTCGGCGAGGCGATCCAGCGCGCCGAGCTCGAAGATCCCGACGTCACCGTCATCCTCGCCGAGCGAGGTGGCGAGGCGGTGGGCTACGTGCTGCTGCGCGAGGGGCCCGCTCCCTCGATCGTGCGCGGGTTCGACGTGCTGCAGGTCGTGCGGCTCTACGCGCGACAGAGCGCGATCGGCACCGGCGTGGGCGCGGTGCTCATGCAGCGTTCCATTCACGAAGCGGCGGCGCGGGGCAAGGAGGCGCTCTGGCTCGGCGTGTGGGACCAGAACGTTCGTGCGATCGAGTTCTACCGCCGCCACGAGTTCTTCGAGGCGGGCACGCAGCCCTTCCTGCTCGGCACCGATCTGCAGAACGATCTCGTGATGGTGCGCCGTATCGCGCGCGAGTCCTGATCGTGCGCCACACGCTCAAGCTGCACGGCATCATCATCGGCCACTCGCAACTGGAGGAGGTCGACGCGGTGGACCGCCGCGTGTGGGGACAGTTCCATCCCGGCCTGGGCTACGAGCTCGTGCAGCCGATCTTCCGGCTGTTCAGCGAGGCGACGCCGATGCCGGGCGGTGAGCCGCTCGACCAGATCAAGCTGGCGCGCTACATCGAGGCGCGCGACAAGCTACCGCTCGAGCTGGTGGACGAGCGCGGTCGCCGGATCGAGACGGCGGGGATCCACATCGCGGACTACACGGAGGAGCGCGGACCGGACGCGCTGTCGCTGGATGTGCTGGTTCCGGATGATGCGTACTGGGCGGGACGATCCGTCTAGAAGTGGGGAGTGGGGAGTGGGGGGTGACTGCGCGGCGTTGGCATGCATCCCGACGCCGTTGTTGCTTTACCCCCAACTCCCCACTCCCCACCTCGTCCGTCTATTGCGTTTCCAGCTCGTACTCCACGCTGTAAAAGTGCTTCTTCTCCACGATCGTGATGCCCATCGTGCCCGTGATCCCGGACAGCTGTCCGGTGCCCGAGCCAGGCACGATGACGATCTCCAGCGTCTGTCCGTCGGCGTTGGCGATGCCGCGATGCGCGATGAGGAAGCTGCCGTCCTTGCCGTGCAGCGTGCCGCTCACGCGATCGATCGCCACGTACACGCCCGCGTTGGTCAGCGGCTCGAACGCGGCCAGCATCTCCCCTTTGGCGATCGCCTCGAGGTCGCCGTGAAATTCCTTGTAGAGCAGGTTGCGACCAACCGCGGCGTCGGGCGCGGTCTCCTGCTTGGTGAGGGTGACGTCGAACGAACCGCTCGCGTGGGGCATGGGATAGGATCAGTTGAGATGTGAGGCTACGAGGTCGGGACGGGGGATCCAGGTTTGGAGTTCCGCGGTTGGCGGTTGGTGGTTGCGGGTTTTACGGAGGACGCAGTCGAACCCAGAACCACCAACTCGGAACCGTACAGCCCCAAACCTGGATCCTTCGTCCTGATAGAGTGGTCATGCGAGTAGAGTAGTCATACGAGTTCTCCCGATGGAGGGCGTTGTTCAATGGAAATCATGCCGCTTCGCGAACTCCGCGCCCACGGCGGCCTGCAACGCCCTGAACTGCTGCGCGCGGACGTTCACGACGTTCTGCTCCACCTGCAATACGCCGCGCACGAGCAGGAGCGGCGTGCGTGAGATGAGCAGCGCCTGCCGCTCGAACCGCTGCGGTGTGACGACGACGTTGACCAGCCCCGTCTCGTCCTCGAGCGTGAGAAACACGAACCCCTTGGCCGTGCCGGGCCGCTGGCGGCAGATCACGAGCCCCGCCGTGGCCACCCGCTCGCCGTCGCGGCCGTTCTTCAGCAGGTCCACCGCGCTGCGCACGCCGTTCGGCGCGAGGATCGGACGCACGTGCGACATCGGATGCCCGGCGAGGGAGATCCCCGTCATCCGATAGTCCGCCTCGGTGAGCTCCACGCGCGTCATCGAGGGGAGCGGCGCCGCGCTCGCGGCACTCGGCGCGCAGGCTCTGCGCGGCGCGAGCGGACCCGCGTCGCCGCGCGCCGCGTCGAGCAGCACCCAGAGCGCGGCGCGCCGCTGCCGCACGTCGGGCTCGTGCGGGAGCATCGCGTCGAACGCGCCCGCCTCGGCGAGATGCCGCAAGCCACGCTGGTCCAGTCCGGAGCGGCGCACCACGTCCTCGATCGAGGTGAACGGCCTTTCAGCCAGCGCCGCCTCGAGCCGGTCGCGCGCCGTAGCGCCGAGCCCGCGCACGCTGCGCAGCCCCAGCCGCACCGCCGGCGCGCTCACGTCGCGCCGCTCGAGCGTCGCCTCCCAGCCGGAGCGCGTCGCGTCCACCGGTCGCACTTCCACGCCGTGCCGACGCGCGTCCTCCACCAGCGTGCCCGGCGCGTAGAACCCCATCGGCTGCGCGTTGAGGATTGCCGCGGTGAACTCGGGCGCGAAGTAGTGCTTGAGATACGCCGACGCGTAGACGAGCAGCGCGAAGCTCGCCGCGTGGCTCTCCGGAAATCCGTAGTCGGCGAATCCGTTGATCTGGTTGAAGATCCGATCCGCGTCGACCGAGGCGATGCCGTTCGTCGCCATTCCGTCCAGCATCCGCTGGCAGATCGCCGCCATCCGCTCGCGACTCCGCTTGTGCCCCATCGCTCGGCGCAGCACGTCGGCATCGCCCGCCGTGAACCCCGCCAGGGCGATCGCCACCTGCATCCCCTGCTCCTGAAAGAGCGGGACGCCGAGTGTGCGCTTGAGAATGGGCTCGAGCGACGGATGCAGATACGTCACTGCCTCTTCACCATTCCGTCGCCGCAGATAAGGATGCACCATGTCGCCCTGGATCGGACCGGGCCGGATGATCGCCACCTCCACGACCAGATCATAGAACTTCCGCGGCTTCAACCGCGGCAGCGTATTCATCTGCGCGCGACTCTCCACCTGGAAGACGCCGATCGTGTCCGCGGCGCAGAGGTCGTCGTACACCGCCTGGTCGTCCATCGGCAGCGCGGCGAGGTCGATCGTCACGCCGCGCTGCTGCCTGATGTAGAGCAGGCAATCCTGGATCAACGTCAATATGCCGAGACCGAGCAGGTCGATCTTCACGAGCCCCACGGGATCGAGATCGTCCTTCTCCCACTGGATCACCGTGCGGCCCGGCATGCTCGCCGGCTCGATCGGCACGATCTCGTGCAGCGGTTCGGCCGTCAGGACGAACCCTCCGACGTGAATCGAGCGGTGACGCGGAAGCTGATGCAATCCGGCGACGACTTCCGCGAGCGCGCGCACACGCTTGTCGTTCGGGTCGAGCCCCGCACGCTCGACGATGCTCGCGCCGCCCGTGTCGCGCAGCGCAGTGGTGGGATTGCGACGCTCGGTGTGGTTCTCACCGGCGTAGGGATCTTCCCAGCGATTGCCCCTCGCCGCCTGCTCGTGCATCGGGCGTGGGATCTTCGCGAGGTCGCGCGTTCCCGCCTTCTGCGCGTTCGGGCTTCCATACGGCTCGTACGCCGCGCCCGGCGTGGGCCGGTCGGCGCTCGTCATCGGCCGTGCCACCTGCTTCGCCTTCTCCTTCTCGGCGCGCGCCAGTGTCGTCGCCTCGGTGCCGCGCACCATGCTGCTCCCGAGCGCGCTCGCCACCGCGCCGTCGCTCGCCTCGTCGTCGTCCGGTTTCGCGCGCAATGACTCGGCGGTGGCCTTCGCCGAGAAGCGGTCGCTCAGCATGGCGAGCGAGTCCGCCTGCTCCACGCTGAAGCCGAGCACGCGGGCCGCGTCGCGCACCGCGCTCTTGCCGCGGTAGGTGATCTGCTCGCACACCATCGCCGCGTGGTCGCGGCCGTAGCGCTCGTACACGTACTGGAGCACGCGCTCGCGCTCGCGGTGCGCGAAGTCGATGTCGATGTCGGGGGCTTCGGTGCGCTCCTCGCTCAGGAAGCGCTCGAACAGGAGCTCGAGCTTGATCGGATCGACCGCAGTGATGCCGAGGCAGTAGCACACGGCGGAGTTGGCGGCCGAGCCGCGCCCCTGGCAGAGGATCCCTTCACGCCGTGCGAAACGCACGATGTCCCACACGATGAGGAAGTAGCCGGCGAGACCGAGCTTGTTGATGAGCGTGAGCTCGTGGGTGATCTGCCTCTCGTGTGCCGCCGTGCGCGACGTCGTGCCAGGTGGCCCCCACCGCTCGCGCGCGCCCTGCTCGACCAGGCGCGCGAGATACTCGTCGGGGCTCACGCCGAGTGGCAGGGGAAACGCCGGCAGTGTCGGGTTGAGCTGATCGAGCCGGAACGCGCACCGCTCGGCGACGTCGAGCGTGGCGCGGACGCCGTCGAGGTTGCCGCGCCACCGACGCGCGATCTGCGCCGCGCTCTTGAGGTACCACTCCGCGTTGGGGCGAAGGCGCGTGCCCATCGTGTCGAGCGTCTTGTCGTGCCGCAGACAGGACAACACGTCGTGCGTCATCCGGTCGCGGGCGCGCGCGTAGTGCACGTCGTTGGTGACGACCCACGGGATGTCGAGCGCGCGCGCGAGCTCGATCAGCCGCGCGGTGGTGACGTGCTCCTCGGGCAGCCCGTGGTCCCAGCACTCGATGGCGACGCGACGGTCGAAGATGTCCATCAACGTAGCGGCGGCTTCGCACGCCGCATCGGTGTCACCGCGCGCGGCGAGCGTGGGCACCCAGCCGCGCGGACAGCCGGTGAGGGCGAACAGGCCGCGCGCGTGCGCGGCGAGCTGGTCGAGCGACACGCGGGGCGAGCCACGTGTCGTCGCGTCGCCGCGCGCGAGAGTGACGAGCGTGGAGAGGTTCGCGTAGCCCTCGCGCGACTCGGCGAGCAGCGGCAGATGCGTGAGCAGCGGCTCGCCGTCGTTCTGCTCCATCACGACGGTGAGCTCCGCGCCGATGATCGCCGGCAGCTCGGCCTCGCGCGCCGCGGTGGCGAAGCGGACGATGCCCCCCAGCTCGTCGTGATCGGTGATGGCCAGCGCGGCGAGCTTGAGCTCGATCGCGCGCGCCACGAGCGACTCGGGAAGCGCGGCGCCGTCGAGGAGGGAGAAGGCGGTGTGGGCGTGAAGCTCGGCGTAGGGCACTGAGTGAGCTGGTTGGTTGGATCGTTGGTCGGTTGATTGGTGGGTTGAACTGCCCTGCCTCAACCGGCTTGGAAGCTCCTTTCGCGATGTCTCCATGCTGGTCGTAGCTCGGGCCGTTAGCTCACGAGTTCACCGACTAGCGAGCCAACTATCCAGCTCACCAACTCACCGTTCAATCCACCCATCCCTGCAGCCGCCATGCGTCGTCGGCGCGGTCGAGGTACACGACGAACTCTCCGGCGAGGCTCTCGCACCGCCAGTAGTCGCGCCGGTAGCCGTCGTCCCACCAGTCGCCCGAGAGTCGCTCGGGGCCCATCGCGCGGGACACTGCGATGCGGTGACCGTGCCAGACGACGATGCGCGGCGTCTCGCTCTCGCACTCGACCTCCACCGGCTCCGCCGGCTCCAGTGCGCGGTGCGCGGCGGCAATCACCGGGACCGGCTCCCGTACCACGCGGAGTGCGGGATGTGGCGTGTGGGATGCGGGTGCGGGGTGCGGGGTGCGGGCCCGCACTGGCGCACCCGCGCATCCCGCATCCCGCACGTCCAGCGCGTCGCGCCACAGCCCCGCTTTCTCCGGCCGGTGCGTGTCCTGATGCACGGCGCGCACGATGGCGTTCGGGCCCAGCTCTGCGCGCAGCCGCTCCAGCGCCGCATCGGCCGCGCCGACGTCGCGCCACGACGCGCTCAACAGGTCGCCCTGCTCACCGGTGAGCGGTGCCGCGGCGACGACCGCCACGCGCACCGCGCTCACCGGGGCGGAGAGCGTCCATCGGTCGAGCAGTGCGCGGCATCGCTCGAACAGCGGCGCGACGCGCGCGAGCGGACGCGCGGGGCGCACCTCGCGCGTGACCGTGTGCACCGGCTCCGACACGAGCGCGCCGCGCGCGTCGTCGAGCGTGAGCGTGATCGCCACCGCCGCCGCGGCGCGTCCGTGCGCGATCAGCTCCTGCACCAGCCGGTCGAGCGCGGCGCGCACGAGGAACAACACCGGCTCCATCGTCGCCGACGGCGTCGCGAGCTCCACCTCCACCGCGGGTTGGGTCTCCACGCGCGCGAGCACGGGACGGCGCACATCGTCGGCGCGCGCGAGCCGCCACGCGCGGATGCCGAGCTCTCCCCACCGCCGCTCGACGTCCTCCGCCGTGAGCGCGGCGAGCGAGCCAACCGTGCGGAGACCGAGCGCGTGCAGCGCGGCGCGCAGCTCCTCGTCCATCGGTACGAGCGCGAGCGGCGCGGGAGCGAGATACGCGGCGTCATGTCCCGCGGGGACGACGTACACCAATGACCGCTCGCTCGCGTCGCGCTGAAAGCTCGCGCCGGCCCACGTCGCGGCGCGCGCGGCCACGCACGACCCCGCGATCGCCACGCGCGGGTGCGGATGCCAGCGCTTGGCCACACGCAGCAGCTCGATCGCGAGCGCGCGCTCGCCGCCCACCGAATCGAACCCGGACGCGCCGACCCACCAGAGGCCAGGCGAGCCGGACACCGGGGTCACCTGCGGGCTTGCCGTGAGAAGAGCCGCCGAGGCTTCGGTGATCGCCGTCTCCACGGCGATGTCGTCCCACGGCAGCTCGGCGAGATCGGCGCACAGCGCGCGCGCTTCGGTGGGGCGCATGCCCGCGCGCAATCCCACGCGCGCGGCGGCCGCCGACACGGCGCGCAGCCGCTTGCCGCCGGCGTCGATCAACGCGATCGGCTGGTCATCCCAGTGCTCGGGCGCGGGCGACGGCGGTGCGGAGCTCCGCGGTCGGCTCGAGAGGGAGGCCGGCGGTGCCGCGTCCGGCGACGTCAGCGGGAGGAGAAGCTGCGCGTCGTGCATGGGCACGCCTGTTTCCCCCCGCCGGGCCGCGCGCCACACCGCGCCGATCGGGAACCTCGGGATGCGTACACAGGCGACGCGCCACTCCGATTGCACACCTCACCTCCACTGTTCGAAGCGTTCCGCCTTTCTCGACGCGCACGGCGATCGTGCGAACGGGATTCGTGCTGGCCTCTGACTCGGCGCTGCGGGATCTGTTGGTGGCCGGTTCTCGGTGATCGGTGATCGGTGGTGAGTGGTGAGGACGTGGTCGTCGCGAGCCCGACGTCGGTCGTTCCACCAGCAGGCGCACCGCGCCACCCAGCTGTGACGCGGCGCCGGTGCGGTCGCCGAGCAGCACGAGTGCGGCGTTGGACTCGCGGGCGAGCCGCGTGAGCCGGACCGCGGACGACTTGGTGAGCATGGGTGCGCCGTCGAGCACGACGAGGGCGAAGGCACCGCTCCGGAGAAGGACATCGGCGCACCAGGGCGCTCGGCTCGCATCCGTCAGGCGGATGATCCACACCCCTTCCGCGTCGCCCAGATGCACCCAGTCACGCGCGTCGAGCGTGCGCTGCGCGTCCACGTAGGCCACCCATCCGTGCGCCGCGACGGTGGACTCCACGATGGCGCGAGCGAGGGTGGTCTTCCCGCTTCCCGTGGGTCCGGCGATCTCGGTCAACCGCCCGCGGGGCAGCCCACCTCCCAGCAGCACCGCATCCAATGCCGCCACTCCGGTAGGGAGCGCCGGAGTGGCTGGCGGGGGCGGCGGAAGGAGCTTGACCAGCTCGGCGATCGACAGGGACATGCGGAGAAGAAGAGGCAGGTATCGGGCCGAATACCGAACAAATACCGAAGTAGATGGCAGCGGCCGAAGATCTTGGCTGGGTTCGCCGAGTCAGGCGTGGGGGATAGTATTTACCGAACGAATACCGAAAGTGCAAGCTGAGCGAGTCCTCAGCCAGGAGGGTCGATTCGGCTGCACGGCTACGGCCCAGCTCTCCGACTCGGCGGGCTCGTACGACGTCGTGCTGGCGCCGTTCACGATCCAGGGCAACCTGGTCGGCTTCGATGGGCCCGACGACATCGCGGACAAGCCGGAGCTGTTCAACGTTCCGTTCCACGGGAACGGCATCGCCGTCGTCGAGCTCGACTTCGATCTGTCGTCAGCAGGCGACCGGCTCTACCACTTCCGCAGCGTGTCGTACGACATCACGCGCTTCCATCTGCCGTAGCACGAGCCGGGGCGATCGCGTGCGCGCGCACGGGAAACGTGCCCATGCCCACGACCTTCGGCGGTACGGCGGAGAATCGAAAGCCGTCGATGGGCAGCGCGGCGAGTCCGGTGAGGTGCTCGACGATCGGGATCCCCGCGCCGAGCAGCACGGTGTGCACGGGGCGCGTGCCGTCGTCGGTGTCGTCGATGTTGAGCGAGTCGATACCGACGAGCGCGGCGCCCGCATCACGCAGATACTCGGCGGCCCGACGCGTGAGGAAGGGATGTCCCGAGAAGTACTGGTCGGTGCGCCAGTGTGCGTCCCACCCGGTGTGCACGAGCACGGCGCGGCCGCGCACATCGACGGATGCGAACACTGGCGCGTCGATCGCGCGGACGCCGGCGCTCGGGATGCGCACGACCACGCCCGGCAGATCGCACACCTGCTCGAGCCGCAGCGCGGCGAGGTCATCACCGTCGGCGAAGCGATGGAACGGTGTGTCGAGGTACGTCCCCGTGTTCGCGATCATGTCGATGCGCGCGATGTTGAACTCCGTCCCGGGCGCATAGATCTCGCGCGACCGCTCACGCGACAGATAGTCGCAGATGATCGGGGCGGGGAAGCCCTTGAGCGTGACCATTCCGTCCTCGATGCGGTGGCTCAGGTCAATCAGTTCCACGATAACTCTGGCGGATGATGGGCGATCAAGGATCAAGGGGTCAGCATCGTTGAAAAACGATACGCTCCATCATCGTCTTTCAACGATGCTGACCCCTTGAAAACGCCTTGAAAACGCGGGGCTCGCCGTCGGTACTACGCACTCGCCGGCACTAGAACCGTCGCGTCAGCTCCAGATAGAGAAAGTGTGCATCGTTCGCCGACGGATGGACGTTCTTCACGACATCTCCCGCGAGCACGGTGCCCACGTACGCGCCGATCGTCGTCACCGGCCCGAAGCCACGGTCGGCGCCGATGTCGAGCAGCGTCGCGAGATCGTCCTTGCCACCGCTCGGACGACCCTGGAAGCCGAACACGGTCTTGTTGTACGCGCCGCCGCCGGCGTACCAGAGATCGGTCGCACTCGTGAGCGAGAGCTTGTGCGCTTCCATCCGTACCGACGTCGCCGTCGCGGGCCGGAGCAGCAGCGACGCGAACAGATCGCGGTTGTTCATCATGTTGTACAACGGCGTGCGCGCGTAGAGGCGCGGCGTCGGCAGCATCTGGAAGAATGTCGTGTGCGCACCGCCCGCCGTGGTGCCAGGGGTGTCGTCGCCGCTGCCTTGCGAATAGCCGCCGCGCAGCCAGGGCCTGAGCGCCACCGGGGGCTGGATGCCTCCTTCGACGGCGAACGCACTGGCCCGATGCGACTGCAGTCCCCAGTCACCGTTCTGGAGCGCACCCCAGAACAGCACATCGCCCTTGGCCGAGCCGAGCATGTGCGTGGCGACGAGATGCGCACCGAGCGTGTTGACCTTCACCGCGGACAGATCGGTGCTCCGCACGGCGGCGGGGCGGTTGTCCACCTTGGCGATCGGACGCCGGTCCTCATAGCGGATGCCGAACACCCGGAAGTCCGCCGACGGAAAGGGCAGCGACACGGCGCCGTACGCGACGCGAATGTCGGAGAGCGTTCCCTGGCCGTCGAGCTGGAACACACCTTCGGTCGGCATCCCCGCCATCAACGTCAGGTTGTAGCGCGGCGTGGCCCGCGCGAGATGCACGGCGTCATAGCTGCGCTGCGAGGCGGAGAAGGTGAAGTTGGCGAGCACGCGGTGCGCGATGCGCTCGCGCTTGAGCCAGGCGACCGCCGAGTCGGTGGGCGCGGTCTCGGTGCCGTCGACGAAATCGATGCGGCCGAGACGGATCATGTTTCCCTTCGCCCCGACGTTCTTGAGGCGCACGAACGCCTGCTTGAGAAAGAGTCCAGCGCGCGTGTCGCCATTGGCGACGCGATACGACGCGCCCATGCCGAGCTGGCCGGCGGGCCCCGACGCGACGGCGTTGGTCGGCGCGCCGAGGATCGTCGGCTGCGACGCCTCGACCATGACATCGAGATGTGAATTTGCGTACGTGGCGCCGACGCGCAGCAGCGAGTGGCCGTAGGTGTAGTCGGCGTCGGCGCCGGTGGACTCGAACCAATCCCAATCCTCGCCGCGGATGCGGAGGCTGCCGGCGATCGTGAAGTTCCCGAAGCGCAACGGCTTGTATACGGAGGCCGGGGCTCGCGTGGGCGGAGACGTCGGTCCCGCCGCGATCTGGGCGCCGACGGGCGAAGCGAGTGCAGCGACGCTGAGGACGAGATAGCAGGCAGCGCGCGAGAGTGCGGCGCCGGTGCGGACGGAGTGGGTCATGGGAGGAGCATAGTGGGTGGTCGCGTTGACGGGCGTCCTTCCGGACGCCCGACAGTGTTCAGAGTGCAGCGTCGACGGCGAACGCCTGCTCGGGGCAATGCTTCCGCTTCGACTGCGTGGCGATGAAAAATGAAGCCCACCCCCTGCTCGGCGCCACGCCGCCACACGGTGCTGTCGTTGTCCGGCACGATTCGGGACGGGCGGTCTGCGCTCGTTCCCTGCGCCCGACGGCGTGGGTCAAGGCGACGCGCTCCACGAACGATCTGGAGCCGTCGATGGCGGGGCTCCCGGTGTCCCGTTGTCGGGGGCACCGATTGGTCCGTTGGCGGCGTTGATCGGGCGCGACCCGACGCTTGCCGCGATGCGCTCCCACGAATGGGCATCCGCCCGCGAACCGGCGCGGGGCGCCCAGCAGCGACAGCTTGAAGGCGGCGACGATCTCCGGGAGCTCGTTGACGCCTGCCTCGAACTCCTCCGCGACACGCATTCGACTGCGTTCTACGTAAAGTGCGCGAGAGTGCTTGGGCGCGAGCCATTCCTCAACATTCTCGGAGGCGTGCGGCAGATGCTGTCCGAAGGCGCAACGCTCGAACTTGCGCGCAAGACGTTCACGGCCACGGCCCGAAAGCGGGCCCAGGCGATGGGAAAGCGTCTTTAAGACGTAACGCTTCCCACAACTTCGGACTACGCGTGAGCGCCTAGCGCCAGGACCCTCGTAGTTGCGCCACTTATATATGCTACGAGTATTGACGTGACCCCCAACTCGGATCCAGAAATTATGACAGTCCGGTGGGGTGGGCCGGGGTCCCCGAAGTAGGTCCGGGTCGGAGCGTCAGTGTGTCAGCGTAGTGACCGAGGCAGGTAGTCCCCGCTTGCTCGCCATTGAGCTGGGGTGTGCATCGCCAAACTGGTGTGGGGCCGCACGTTGTTGTAGTCCGCCCGCCATGTCGAGAGTTCCGTCTGGGCCTCGAGTAGCGAGCAAACCAATGACGCGTGAGGCACTCACGTCTCAGCGAGCCGTTGAAGGCTTCACAAACGGAGTTATCCACGGGTTTCCCCGGTCGACTGAAGTCCAGCTGAACGCGATTCCAGTAGGCCCAGTGATCCAGCGCGGTCGAGGTGAACTCGTCCCGTTGTCGCATTGGATGATCGGTGGGAGCCGGCCGGCGCGCTCGCCCGCATCGCTCAGCATGCGCGCGACGTCAGCGCCACGGAACGACTTGGCCACCTCGAGCGCCATGCACTCGCGTGAGAAGACATCCACGAGCGTGAACACGCGCATGCGCTGTCCCGTCGCCAGCACGTCGTGCATGCAATCCATCGCCCACCGCTCATTCGCCTCACCGACCACCGCACGCGGCAGCCGCACGGTCGATGATCGCCGCCGCCGCCGTCGTGGCTTGAGCTGCAACTGCTCCTCGAGATAGAGCCGCCGCACCTTCTTGAGGTTGATCACGAGCTCGTCGCGCCGGAGCATGGTGTGCAGTCGACGCACGCCGAACGCGGGCCGATCCGTCGCCTACTCATGGAGGCGCCGCCGCACCGGTGCGTCATCGGGCTTCACGGACCGATAGCGAATCATCGCGCGGTGAATGGCAAGCCCACGGCAGGCGCGTCGCTCGCTCACCTGGTAGGCCTGCTGCGCCCAAGCGAGCACCGCGCGCCGCTGACTTGGGCTCACCATTTTTTTCCAAGCGCCTCGCGCAGCATCGATTTGTCGAGCGTCAGATCCGCCACGACGTTTTTCAGCCGGCGATTTTCGTCGCGGAGCTGCTTCAGCTCGCGCAGCTCGCTGACGTCGAGGCCGGTGTACTGCTTCTTCCAGCGGTAGAAGGTCGTCTCGGTCACGCCGAGCTTCCCACAGATGTCCACCACCGTCGTTCCACTCTCCGCTTGCCGCAACGCCTGGAGGATCTGCTCCGGCGTGAACGTGCTCTTCCGCATCTCTGGCCTCCTCTCGTCCCCGAGAGTCTGGCCTCGAGCCGCTACGCTGTCAAAACGGGGCGCCGCCCGGACTCAGATTCGGGGTCCCAGGCCCTCCCATTCCTCCCATAACTCCTCAGCGAGACTTGCGATCGGACTGCCCCCGCTTGGTGTCCGAGAGGGAGTTAGAGATCGTGCCCCGGGCCGCGCCTTCACGTCACGAGCGAGCGCGCACGTACCAGCGGTTGGGAAGTAAGTACACGCCGATCCGTTCACGACTCATCCGCTGAGCTTAGCTCTCGCCCCAAACCTCCATAAAGGTTCGACCTGGCGCGCACTCCACGGGCGCGCCGAGATAGGCCTGCTAAAGTCATCGAGCCTGAGCCCCTTCTCGATAGCTTCGCGATGCAAGACCTTATCCGGTCACCCGCACTTGGCCGCATTCTGGAGACGAACGTCGGACGATGAGCTCGAGGCAAGACTCGCGAGTAGATCTCGAATGCGTACTTGATAGTCAGGTGGGAGCTGCGAACCGACGAGAGCAGGTACCGAACCCACCGAGCTCTCCCTACAGCCAGGACGGATTGCGATGGTACTGTCGGCTGCGACCGTTGTCACGTTTCCGCGAACGAGATTGCCGTAGCGGAAAATCGATCGCGGACGGACGACACCGAGAAGGTGACGCACCGCGTACACGCGAGCCTGTGTAGACGCGCCCGCATCTTGTGCCAGGTTGATCGCCGCTTGCATGACGGACGCGTCTCTCCACATATCGGCGATTGTATAGAACTGCTCGAGCGCGGTCGTATCCGTCTCGAGCCGCGTATCCTGCACCGCCGACGCGGTGGTCTGTCCTCCTAGCGCGCCGCACCCCGACAGAGTGTTGAGCGCTGCCGTGAGCTTATGGGCCGGGTGTCCCTTCTGTATCGTCTTGGCGGCCTTGTCACAATCTTTGTCGTGGGCGCTCTGCGCGCGGCCGATAGAGCTGACGCAGCAACTCAGAGTTATCATGGCGGCCAAAATGAGTCTGATCGTCATTTGGGGATTCTCAGCACACAGGTGATCGATGTCTTGAACGCGGTCGAGGCGTCAGTGTCCGTTGCTTCGTCCGCTGCGTCTCGTTCGTCCCGAAAGGTGGCTATAGGAAGTCTCAGCTTTGCAACCGCCGCATCCTGGTCCGCAGCATTCAAGACGAAAAGCCCTTCATACACATCATGAAGTTTCGCCTGCTCCCGTAGCCGGATTTCTAGTGCGCGATGGTTCAACTCGTGTGCGTACAGTTCGTTGCGCAACACTGTCATGTCCTGTGGGCCGCAGTAACCCTGTTTGCCATCCTGAATGTCGTGGGCTGGATCTCCCGGAAACAATGCAGAACTCAGATAGATCCCATCGGCTATTGAATCTGCCCCTGCTTTGGGAACTGGTTTCACCCATTCAAAGTGAGTGATAAACGCTACGCCCTGATTTGGTCCGCGTGGAACAATACCGGCATTGAAGGTTGGCTCTAGGTGCCAAGTCATTCCTACCCCTCCCTTTCGGAATCCCGTAGTGCCCACCGTGTCGAACCACCCCGGATATGGTGCCATCATGATAGGAGGTCCGGGCGCCTTGAGAATCGGTGGATTTGCGACCTGCGTTGAGGCGTTGTCAGTGAACGTGCGCGGGGTGATTGTGAAATCCGCCTCCGCAAACATCGGTGTCCCACCCGCGATTACATCGGCGCGAACGTGTGTTGGAACCACCGCTGGTCCTGCGAAGTCCACTCGGGTTCCGGTCTGGTCAACGTCCCCATCTACAATTCCTTGTCCGCCTGATGTCGTCTTTAAATGCTTCAACGTGAACTCACTGCTGTCGCTCATCATGAGAACACAATGAACAGCGGTCCCTCGACGTGGCGCCTGTGGTTGACAGCTTATCGTGAATGAGCTTACCGGTGTTCCCGCGAACACGGCGTAGTCGAGCGTCCAATCAGACGGGGTGGGCGTCGTGAACTCAACTCTTACGATGTCATTGTGCGAGCTCGCCAACTGCAGCCAGTTGTTACTCAACGATCCGTCTGAGTTCGGGCCGCTGGTATCAGCCTCATTGTCTGCCGACGCCACGACATCTCCGGCGGCATTGAAGGCGACTCCGTGCGTTTCAGGGTACAACTGCCGGTTACACACGATGTACGGCGGGCCTGGCCAGGGGCCGAGAACAGTGCTCGGTCGACCCTGAGGCTTCGCTAGACGAGGCGGCGCCGAACCCATTAGGTCCGCGACGCGATCCTTCTGTGCGCTCGGAACACGACTCGGCTGGAGCGTGCCAGGGCGCTCGAGCGGAATGCGATCGATCAGATAACACCAGATTTGATCGGGCAAGGCCTTGTAAACCCGGTCTACTCGTGACACCGGCCTGCTGAAAGTCACCACGTTTCGAGTTAGGCCACCCGACGTGAGTGCGCTGTCAACGTGAGTGCTGATATTGAGGCAGGCGGCGGGGTCATCGCCGAGGTGCGCCTGGCAGGAGAAGCCATCTTCGCCCGAATAGTCGGGAAAATCCTGATTGATCCAGCGAGAGGCGGTCGTCGGCGCGAGATGGCTGGCTTCGCGTGTAGGCGGCGTCAGTTGGTCGCCACAGGCGGCGAGGCCAGCGGCAATGGCCAGCATCATCGCCAGCCATCGGGGCAGGGTGGAAGTCACGGTATGGCTCGGATGGGGGAGGGGCGCTTCAAACTTCAGCTCGCTTCGCGCTTTCAACCTTTCGAATCTAGGCGGAACCCGCAATCGGAAATTATTGCCGGCTAACTGCTGGGGCAGATAGAATACTTTACAGCTGGGATTGGTAAACACCGTTTTTAGGACATTGACGCCCCCTATTTCTGACATTGTCCACATCGTCGATCGAGCGCGACGCGCCGAGCCACATCAAGCGGACGCTTGATCCGGCCCACGTCGCGCTCATCGCGAGCGGTTATCTCGAGAGCGCCGAGTACGAAGAACGGGGGGTGCCGGGCAAGAAGCGTCCAGCGATCTGGGCCCACTATCGGTTCGCCGTCCAGGCGAGTCCGTCGATTCGCGATGCGCAGCGACTCGCCGGAACCCAGGCGCGACCCCGGCGGGATCTCATTGGGACCAAAGGAGTTGCGGCAGTGCGCACGACGCGGAAGGCACATTGGAATGATCCGCGACAAATCGACACACTCGCCGCGCGACAATTGTGCGGGTCCGCGGAAATTGGGCGACAAGTGTGTCCGAGCATCGCTCGGCTCCGTCGCGCCGTACACGAAAGGGGTCTGACCCATTGAACGAGCCGAGGAAGCGCCTTGCGAAATCATTCTGCTCCGCGCACGTTCGCCGCTCACCGGTGCCTCGCCGGATTTCCCTTCCCGCCTCATGCCCCGCATCCTCCTCGTCGAGGACAACGAGCTCAGTCGCGACATGCTGTCGCGCCGCCTCATCCGCCGCGGCTACGACGTCCTGCTGGCGACCGATGGCGCGCAGGGAGTCGACGTCGCCCGCTCGGAAGCGCCCGACATCATTCTGATGGACATGAGCCTTCCGGTGATCGACGGCTGGGAGGCGACTCGCCAGCTCAAGGCGGGGCCGGAGACGCGCGCCATCCCGATCATCGCCCTCACCGCCTTCGCCATGGCGAGCGACGAGCGGCAGGCCCGCGACGCCGGCTGCGACGACTTCGATACCAAGCCGGTCGATCTGCCGCGCCTCCTCGAGAAGGTCGAACGATGGCTCTCGCGGTCGCAGCCGTCGTGACCGGCGCGGCGGACGATGCCGAGATCGTCTGCGATGCCCGTCGCGAACAGCTGGCCACACTGCTCGCCTTCGTCGATCAGGCGTGCGCGCGCGCGGGCCTCGATCGCGACACCGCCTTCGACGTCCGGCTGGCCACGGAAGAGGTGGTGACCAACGTCATCGAGCACGGCTACAAGGGGATGCCGGCCGGACCGATCACGCTGCGGTTCCACCGCGAGCCTGCACAGGTGGTGGTCACCGTGGAGGACCTCGCGCGACCGTTCGACCCGGCGCTCGTGCCACGCGCCGATACAGCCGTGCCGATCGAGCAGCGGCCCACCGGCGGTCTCGGATGGCATCTCGTCAATCAGGTCATGGACGAGGTGCGTCATGAGCCGCGCATACCGCATGGAAATCGCCTGACGCTCGTCAAGCGGATTCTGACCACTCACTGAGCGTTCACGCAGAGGACCATGGACATCGTCGTCGAGCAGCGCGCACCCGCCACCGTCGTGCGCATCACGGGCAGCGTGGATGGGCTCACCGCCGACACGCTCCTCGCCACGCTCCAGCAGCAGATCGACGCCGGCAACGTCCGGCTCATCGCAGACCTGAGCGGCGTGAGCTACACGAGCAGCGCGGGGCTGCGCGCGCTGCTCGCCACGGTGAAACAGGCGAGGCAGCACGGCGGCGATTTCCGCCTCGCCGCGGTGCTGCCTCCCGTACACAAGGTGCTGGAGATGAGCGGCTTCACGAGTATCCTGAAGATGTACGCCGACGTGGACCTCGCGGTCGCGAGCTTTCCGGCATGACGGGAGAGAGAAAGCGCGTCGCACTGGTGATCGGCGCGGGCAGCGTGAAATGCGCCGCCGCGCTCGGGCTCTGGAAAGTGCTCAAGCGCGAAGGAATCGACCTCGACATGGTGGTTGGCTGTAGCGGCGGCAGCCTCTACGCCGCGCTGATGGCGCTCGGATTCGACGTGGACGAGTGCGAGGCGATGACGATCGCGATGTGGAACCGAAAGGTCACCGAGCGGCGCGACTACCGATCGATGCTCGGCGCGTTCCTGCCCAAGCTGTTCAAGTTCCGCGGTCACTTCGGGATGGTGGACGGGGAGCCGCTGCTCCGCGCGCTGCAGAAGCCGTTCGGTGGCAGGACGTTCGCCGACACGATCATGCCGCTCTACGTGGTGGCGACCGAGCTCGCGACAGGGCAGGAGGCGACGTTGTCCGAGGGACCGATCATCGACGCGATTCGCGCGAGCATCGCGATCCCGTACATCTGGGCGCCCTGGGAGGTCAACGGAAAGCTCATGCTCGACGGTTGCCTGTCCGCGCCGCTGCCCGTGGACGTCGCCATCAAGGAAGGTGCCGACGTCATCCTCGCGATGGGCTTCGAGAGTCCATACCCGCGCCGCATCCGTTCGGCCACGAGCTACGCGTTCCACGTGAACAGCATCTACACCAACAATCTGTTCCGCGCGAACTACTCGTTCCATAACCTGGCGCATCACGCCGAGATCCTGCCGATCGTACCGGAGTTCGGCGAGCCGGTGAATCTGTTCGACACCCACAAGTTCGCGCACGTGATCGCGTGTGGCGAGCGCGCAGCCGAGGAGCAGATGCCGTATCTGCGCCAGCTGCTCGGGCTTGGAGAACGGCCGGCGGCGCCGCCGACATGAACGGAACGGGTCGCGTGCCACCGGCCGCGGCGACGACCGGTACGATCCTCGTCGTCGACGACAACGAGATGAACCGCGACATGCTCTCGCGCCGCCTGGGGCGCGACGGCCACGTGGTGACCGTCGCGGAACATGGACGCGCGGCGCTCGACCGATTGGCGAAGGAGCCGTTCGATCTCGTGCTGCTCGACATCATGATGCCGGAGCTGACGGGCTACGAAGTGCTGGAGATCCTCAAGGCCGACGTCGCGCTGCGCGACATCCCCGTCGTGATGATCACCGCGACGACCGAGGAAGACTCGATCGTGCGATGCCTTTCGCTGGGCGCGGAGGATCATCTGCCCAAGCCGTTCAATCCGGCGATCCTGCGCGCGCGCGTCGGCTCGTCGCTGGCGAAGAAGCGGCTGCGCGACACCGAGCGGCTGTACGCGCGGAGCCTGGAGCGCGAGCTGGAGATCGGCCGCGAGATCCAGATGGGATTTCTGCCCGCGACGCTTCCCGCGCCGGCGGGCTGGGAGATCCGTGCGCACTTCCGTCCGGCGCGCCAGGTGGCGGGCGATTTCTACGATGCGTTCACGCTCGCCGACGGTCGCGTCGCGCTCGTGCTCGCCGACGTGTGCGGGAAGGGCGTGGGCGCGGCGCTCTTCATGGCGCTCTTCCGCAGCCTGCTGCGCGCGCTGTCCGAGCCACAATTCGCCGCCGCGGCCACGCCGTCGGCAGGCCTTCGCGCGACGGTGCTCGCGACGAACGACTACATCGCCCGCACCCACGATGCGGCGAACATGTTCGCCACGGTCTTCTTCGCCGTCGTCGATCCGGTATCGGGGGCGCTCGACTATGTGAACGCCGGCCACGAGCCGCCCGTGCTGCTCGCCGCCGACGGTCGCGTGCGCGGCCGGCTCGCGCCGACCGGACCCGCGGTCGGGCTCATGCCGGATCTCGAGTTCAACGTGGGACGCGCGCAGCTCGCGTCTGGCGAGACGCTGTTCGCCTTCACGGATGGCGTCGTGGACGCACGTGATCCGCACGACGCGTCGTTCGGCGAGTCGCGCCTGCTCGCGTTGCTCAGTGAGCGCGCGGCGCCGGCGCACGAGCTGCTCGCGCGCGTGGACGCGGCGCTGTCCGGGCACATCGGCGACGGCGCGCAGTTCGACGACGTGGCGATGCTCGCGGCGCGGAGGGGCGCGTGACGTCGCCGCGGGCGACTCCGAAGAAGAGTGGTCTGGTCGGGATGCTCGTGCCACGCGGCCAGCGGCTGCACCCGATCCTGCGGCTCAATCATCTCGTCCGCATCCTCACGTATCCGCTGTTCTTCGTGCTGTTCGCCGTGACGCTCTACCCGCGCGGGGTCTCGTGGCCAGCGTGGGCAGTGCTCTCGCTCCATCTGCTCGTCTGGCCACATGTCGCGCTCGCGGTGGCGTCGCGCGCGAAGAACCAGAAGCTCGCCGAGTTCCGCAACCTGCTCGTGGACTCGTTCATCATCGGATGGTACCTGCCGATCGCCGCGTTCAGCCTCGGGCCGTGCGCGGCGGCGGTGCTCGGCATCCACTCGGGAAACGTCAGCGTGGGTGGCTGGCGCTTCGGCGTGCGCGGCGTGATCGCGCTCGCGGCGGGCATCCTGGCCTCCATCGTGATGTTCGGCCCGCACTTCGATCCGCTCGGTGGCGGCTTCCTCCCCCAGGTACTCGGCGTCGCCGTGATCTTCGTGTACGTCACGGTGTTCAGCTATCAGTCGTTCGGCCAGTCGCAGCGCGTGGTGCGCAACGTGAAGCTCATCGAGGCGCAGAACGTGGAGATCCAGCACAACAGTGCGCTCATCGAGGAGCGGACCCACGAGCTGGAGCAGGCGCGCGACGCCGCCGAAGCGGCGAACGCATCGAAGTCGCAGTTCCTGGCGAACATGAGCCACGAGCTGCGCACGCCGCTCAACGCGATCATCGGCTACAGCGACCTCCTGATCGAGGAGGCTGAAGAGCTGAACGCGATGGATCTCGTGCCGGACCTCGACAAGATCCGCTCGTCGGGCAAGCATCTGCTCGGGCTGATCAACGCCGTGCTCGACCTGTCGAAGATCGAGGCCGGAAAGATGGAGATCTCGCTCGAGACGTTCGACGTGGCCGACGTCGTGATGGCGGCGGCGGCGATGGTGCGTCCCATGGTGGAGAAGAACGGAAACACGCTCGAGATCTCGATCCAGGAGGACATCGGCATGATGCGCGCCGATCTCACCCGCGTGCGTCAGATCCTGCTCAACCTGCTGAGCAACGCGAGCAAGTTCACGACGGCCGGGCGCGTGTCGCTCACGGCGACGCGCGGGACGCTGCATGGGCGCGAGGAGATCGTGTTCACAGTGCATGACACCGGCATCGGCATGACGCCCGAGCAGATCACGCGGCTGTTCCGTCCGTTCACGCAAGCTGATCCATCCACGACGCGGAAGTACGGCGGCACCGGCCTCGGGCTCAGCATCACGCAGCGATTCTGCCAGCTGATGAATGGCTCGATCGAGGTCGAGAGCGAGCCGGGGGTGGGGAGCACGTTCGCAGCGCGGATTCCCGTGCTCGTGACCGAGCCCAGGTCACAACGCCAGACCGGGGTCTATCGCGTGTCGCGGCCGAGCGTGAGTGTGGCGAAGCCGGTGGTCAGCACCATCCTGCTGATCGACGACGACGCCGCGACGCGCGAGCTCGTCGAACGGATGCTCGCCAAGGATGGGATGCACGTGCTGCTCGCGGCGACGGGGCAGGAGGGGCTGCGCCTCGCCAGCGCCGAGCGCCCCGACGTCATCGTGCTCGACGTCATCCTTCCCGATCAGGATGGATGGGCGGTGCTCGCAGCGATCACGACCAAGCTGGAGCTCGCCGACATTCCCGTGATCATACTCACCACGGCGGACGAACGCGGACTGGCCACGACGCTTGGGGCGACAGCGTATCTCAACAAGCCGGTGCGGGCGGAAGAGCTGATCGCGGCGCTCCGCCGCGCGCAGCAGCCGACGTCCGAGCCCACGTGACCCGAACACCAGGCGACTGGCGCGCCTCGCTCGCGCGCTGGCTTCCCGCGATCGTGCTCGCGATCATCGCGTTCACACTCGCACTCGACATCACCGATCCTCCCGCGCCGGGTCTGGACCCCGACGCCGTCGCCTATCTCGGCAACGCCGAGTCGCTGGCTCGGCTGGGTGAGCTGCGCACCCCGTCGGCGCGGTGGTGGAATCCGGACAGCACGTCGATGCTCGCGCACTTTCCGCCCGGCTTCGCCGCGGCGATCGCCGTGCCGGTCCGACTCGGCATGTCATCGCAGCAGAGCGCGCGTCTCGTCGAGGCGTTGTCGGCGTTCGTCACCGTCGGCACGCTCGTCCTGCTTGTCGGCGACGCGACGGCGCCGCTCGCCGGCATCCTGCTCGCCGTCGCGCTGCTCGCCATGTCATCGATGCATCTCGTGCACGTGTCCGTGCTGAGCGAGCCGCTCTTTCTCGCGCTCACCGCACTGACGCTCGCGGCCATGGTGTATCGCTCGGAGCGACCGGTCGCCGCCGGCGTGCTCGCGGCGATCGGTGCGCTGGTGCGCTATGCGGGGCTTTCGCTCGTGGGCGCGGTGGCGCTCTGGAGCTTCGCACAGCGCGCCACGTTCGTGACGCGCGTGCGTCGCGCGCTCACCGCGGCGCTGCCCGCCGTCGTGATGCAGGCGTTCTGGTTCATCCGCACACGCCAGGTCGCCGCGACGGAGCCCATCCGCCGGCTCGGCGTCTACGGCGACTTCGGTCCCAGCCTGGACCAGGCGAGGGAGACGATCGAAGCGTGGCTCATTCCCGACCCCGACGCGCTCGTCGAGCCGATGCGCTTTCGCGGGATGCTCACCGTCACGGCGGCGGCGCTGCTGATCGCCGTCACGATCGCGGCCGTCCGCTCCCTCACGCGCCGCCCGTCTGTGTCCGCGCGCGAACCGATGACCTCCGGCGCGCCCGACGCAGCATCGCTCCTCGCCACGCGCGCGCTCGCCGCCGCGTCGCTGCTCGTCGGATGTTATCTCGCGCTGGTCGTCGTGTCGCGCAGCATTGCCGATCCGGGCATCCCGTTCGACGAGCGCATCCTCTCGCCGATGATCCTCCTCGGCACGACGATCGTCGCGACGGCGCTCGCGGTGTGGTGGCGTGCGTCGAGCGCGGTGCTGCCAAAGCTGGCGCTGATCGGCGTGCTGCTCGGCTGGTGGTGCGCCGCGGGCTCCGTCACGTGGGACGAGGCGCGCCAAGTGCGAGACTATGGCTCCGATTTCGGGAGCGACGACTGGCGGCGCAGCGACCTGCTCGAGTGGGCGCGCACCGACGGCGTTCGCCATCCACTCTACACGAACTGGGTCGCCGCAGTGTACTTCCATCTTGGTCGTCCGGCGCGCGACGTGCCGATGCTCACGGAGGGGCCGAAGCTGCCGGAGCTCGCCCGCGTGCTGAGGGCGAACGACGGCCGCGTGCTCCTCTTCACCGTGCCTGGCGTGGAGTACCTCACGGTCGACTCGCTGCGGCGAGCGCCCGATCTGCGCGTCGTCGCCGAGCGCGCCGACGGCGTGGTGTTCGCCGCCGTGGGTGAGCCGACTAGACCAGTGCGCCTTCCGACAGCAGCGCCGTGATCGAGTCCGGCTCGAGCGCACCGCCGAACAGGTAGCCCTGCACGAGGTCGCATTCGACCGCCTGAAGGACGGCGAGCTGCGCGGACGTCTCCACGCCTTCGGCGATCACCAGCATCCCGAGATTGTTCGCCAGGGCGACGATCGTGCGCACGATCTCCGAGTGCTCACCGTTCGCGCCGATGTTGCTCACGAACGAGCGATCGATCTTGAGTCCGTCGAGATCGAAGCGGTGCAGGTATCCGAGCGACGAGTACCCGGTGCCGAAGTCGTCGAGATCGAGGCGGATGCCGAGCGCGTGCAGCTTGGCGATCGTCTCGATCACCGGCTCTGCCTGTTCGATCAGCACGCTCTCGGTGAACTCGAGTCGCAGGCTGCGCGCCGACAATCCACTCGACTCCAACGCCGCCGTGACGTGCGAGATGAGATCGGGATGCACGAACTGACGCGCCGAGAGATTGACGCTCACCGAGACGTCTGCGGCGGAGGGATGCTCGCGCTGCCACGCGGCGAGCTGATGGCAGGCCTCGCGCAACACCCAGTTGCCCATCGGCACGACGAGACCCGTCTCCTCGGCGATGGCGAGGAACTCGTCCGGCGAAACGAGCCCACGCTGTGGATGCTCCCAGCGCACGAGCGCCTCGAGTCCGCCGATGCGTCCGCTGCCGAGCCATACGACCGGCTGGTAGAGCAGTCGGAACTCGTTGCGCTCGATCGCCAGCCGCAGGTCCGTCTCGAGCTGGAGGAGAGCGACGGCGCGCGCATGCATGGCGTGATCGAACACCTCGTAGCGCGCCTTGCCGTTCGACTTGGCGCGGTACATCGCGAGATCGGCGTCGCGCAGAAGATCGTCGGGATGTGCGTAACCCGAGGACGAGAGCGCGATGCCGATGCTGACGCTCACGAAGACGTCCTGTCCGCGCAGGAAGAAGGGGCGCTGAAGCTCGGTCATGATGCGCTCGGCGACGCGCGTGGCGTCGCTCACGCTCGCCGTGTTGTCCACGAGCACGGTGAATTCGTCGCCGCCGAGCCGCGCGACCGTGTCGCCCGGCCGAACGCAGCGCTCGAGCCGGCGCGCCGCCGCGACGAGCAGCTCGTCGCCGACCGTGTGGCCAAGGCTGTCGTTCACGACCTTGAAGCGGTCGAGATCGAGGAAGAGCATGGCGAAGGCGAACTTGTCGTCGATGCGCGCGCGGTTGATCGAGCGACGGAGAAGCTCGGTGAACCGCGAGCGGTTGGGCAGAAAAGTGAGCGAGTCGTGGAACGCATCGTGAAGGAGCTGCCGCTCGGCGACCTTGCGTTGCGTCACGTCGCGGAAGCTCCACACGCGGCCGACGCTGGCGCCGCCGACGCGCTGCGGCACGGAGTAGCGCTCGAAGACGCGCCCGTCGAGGAACTCCAGCTCGTCGAAGCTCTCTTCCTCCGGCGACGCATAGAGGTCGTAGACCTTGCGGAGGAAGCGCTCGGGATCGCGCAGCTGTTTCACCATGTGCGCCAGCGCGCGCTCGTCGTCGCGCGACTCGGCGATCTCGGTAGGGATCCGCCACAGCTCGACGAAGCGGCGGTTGAACAGCATGATGTGCCCCATCCCATCGGCGGCAAGGATGCCATCGGCCGTGGACTCGAGCGTCGCGCCGAGCAGCGACGCCGTGCGCGACAGATCCTCCGTGCGCCGCGTCAGGTCGCTGATGTCGGTGAAGAAGACGGTCACTCCGTCCTCGAATGGGAAGGTGCGGACGTCGAACATCCGATCGCCATCCGGATCCGACACCTGCACGGACATCCGGGTGGCGCCCGCGGCCCGATCGATCACCGCGCTGTCGAGCGCACCGGCGAACGCCGTGTTGCTGAGCTGTGGCCACGCCTCGGCGAGCGGCCGGCCAAGTGCCTGGTTGCGCGGACGGTAGGCGAGTCGCTCGGCGGCGGCGTTCCACAGCTGCACGCGTCCCTCGCGGCTCAGCACGAACATGCCTTCGTCGATCGACTCGATGACCTCGAGCAGTCGGGACTGCGAGCGCCGCTCGCGCTGGAGGATCTCGCCGCGCTGGATCACGCGCAGCCCGACGAGGGCGAGGAGCTGCGTGAGCAGGAGGATGACGATGACTGTCTCGAACGAGCGGGTCGACGCGCGCTCGATCTCCTGGCGTCGGAGCTCCGCGTCGATCTTGTAGCGCTCCTGCATGGCGAGCAGGTCGGCGCGCGCGCGGTCGAACGCCGGCGTGCCGGCGTGCAGGTCGTTCGCGACCGCGGTCGCCGTCTGACCCTCGAGGATCGCGGCGATCACCTCGTCGCGGACGCGCAGATACTCGCTCCAGTCGCGCTCGAACCGGCGCGCGGCGGCGACGTCGCTCGCATGCGCGAGTCGGCGCACGTGCTCGCGCACCCGTTGGGTCACGCGCGCGTCGGCGGCGCGCGACCCGTCCACGTACTGGACCTGCAGGTTCGCGTCAGTGGTCGTCAACGCGTACAACATGCGCCGTCGTGCTTCCTGCACGTCGTATTGGAGGGCGCCGATGAGATCGAGCCCGCTGACGAGACCCTCGTACAACTGGCTCGCCTGGCCCGCGGCTCGGCGGAGCTGCAACAGGCTGAACGCGCCCGTGCCGGCGCTGAGCAGCGCGAACGCCACGAGCAGGGCGGTGCTGCTGCGATTGCGGACGAGTGCGCGAATCCAGGCCGTCATGGGCCCTCGACCGCGAGCCCGTATCCCGCGTCGCCGGGAAGCTGCCCGTCCACGCGCAGCATCTTCACACTCTCGTCCACCTCGCTCACTCGCACGTAGCCGATCGCGCCAGGCACGTTGAACACGAAGCGGAGCACGCCGTTGGGCGTCGCCAGCATCTTTGGCGCATCGTTCGCTTCGCCGGTGAAGATCGCCTGGAGAAAGCCGCGGCGATACGCCTCCTCATCGATCCCGTAGAGCGATCGCAGGATGGCGTCACGCTCCGGCGTACCGGGGTCACGCATCACGAGCGTGACACGGCGCCCATTCGACCAGCGCGCCCGCTGGCCGCGGTAGATCTTGCGCAGGTCGGCGAGCGAGATCTCGTCCATCGGGTTCGACTTGTTCACCACGATCGCGAGCGGCTCCGTCACCGCGCGCGCGCCGTGCGGCGCCGTGACGAGCACGACGCTGAACGCGAGGAGAAGGAGTCGAGGCCAACGCATACGAGATATGGACATCAGAACATGAAGGACACTTGTGCGTCGACCCGATTCATCGTCGGACGCGTGGTCTGGTTCAGGTGGCTCGTCTGCACCTTGAGCGCGGCGAGCGCGTCGAAGTCGTAGCGGATGCCGACCGTGGGACCGCTGCGGCGACCGAGGAATCCGAACAGCTGATTGGTGCGGGGGACCTCCACGTAATCCACGCGGACATACGGACGCACGGCGCGGAAGCGGCGCGACGCCTGCGCGTAGCAGGCCTTCACGTCGTTCGCCGGCGTCGCGCTCTGCGGCTGATGCCGAAGCAGCAGCGCCTCGCCGAGCAGCTCGACGGCGTCCGTCTTGTACAGCGCATGCACGGCGGAGATGGTCTCGTCGATCGCGGCCTTCGACGTGTCGGCCAGCGTGAGGCGGTCACGGTACACGGACACGCCGAACTGCAGTCCGTCGAAGCGCTCGGGCCGCGCGATGAGCCCGGCGTTGATCGAGAGCGAGTTGTTGTCGTTCAGTCCGGGCTGCGGAGCGATCGCCGCCGACGACTGGCCGGCGCGTCCACTTCCGAGCTCGGCGACGTAGCGGAGACCGAGCGCGCCCGACGGAATCTCCCCGCTCGCGCTCACGCCCAGCGTGTGGATCGGCACGATGCCGATGTCGCCATCGATGCCGAAGGCCAACGGACGCCCGACCGCCGTCTGGAACCACGAGCCGTGGTGGTACGCCGCGTTGTAGTAGCCAATGCCCGTGTGGAACCGGCCGACCGACGCGTTGAACCGATCGCTTGGCGCGAAGGTGAGAAGCAGGCGCTCGAGCTTCGCGTTGAAGGTGTTGCGAGGGAGCGCGGTGAGGGTCGCCTCGCTCAGAACGCTGAGATTGTCCGAGAGCTGGGAGCGAGCGAACAGATCGAGCTGCCCGAGCCCGAAGCCATTCTTGCTCCCGACCGAATCGGTCGCCGAGTATCTGACGTCGCCGAAGAGGTGCACGCGGAGCAGTGGCTCGATGGGCCCAGTTGGCTCGCTCGGGTCCGCGTCGGCGGCATGATCCGCGCTCGCTGGACGAGCCGAGGCGTGGGTGCCGTGTGGCTCGGCGCGCGCGGCCGGCGCATCAATGCGGGTGGACTGCGCCTTCGCGCAGAGCAGGGCCACGAGCCCCGAGGTGCCGAGCGAGTCGGCGCGCTCGAGTTCGAACGACGCTCGCATGGAGGGAACGCTCGCGGTCGACGGGCAGTCGAGCACGAGGACTCTGGCTGGCGAGGAGGCGTGCGCTTTGCGCTGGGCGGCCGCGACGGACGGGAGAATCGCGAGCGCGAGGACGCGGGCGGCGAGGTGCATGGTCCGCAGGAGGTAGGAGTCGCGCGAGCCCTCATGCGCGCGCGAGCGCGCACGACGGCTGTGGCGTACTCATGCAGACGATCGGGACGGTCCGCCGGCACACAACGCGAGGCTTCGCAAACCCAGAGGATTCATCGGGTTGCGTGGCATCGACGGCACGCTCGGCGAGCCGCTCGACGAATTCGGACCATTTGACCCAAAACGGTCGATTCGCCCGGTCGATCGGTCGGAACGACGATGCTGCCGGTCCTTCAACCCCGCGTCAACGCGTGCGCCACGGCTCGTACGACCAGTACCGCGACAACGACGCCGGCGACCACGAGGAGCGAGAGCCCGACGAGCGTAGCGGCGACGAGCAACCGGCTCGCCCGCTTGGTCTGCGTCGGCGACTCGAGCGCGCGCTCGAGCAGCGCCAGGTTTCGCGAGCTGGACTTGAAGGCCACGTCGAATGCGTCGCCGATCACCGGGATCGTCCCGCCGACTGTGTCCATGGCGACGTTGGCGAGCATGCGCAGTACGACGGCGCGGGGCGCGCCGAGCCGCTGGGCGAGGATGACGAGGTATCCGGCGAGCGCCGCTCCGGTGATGTCGCCGAGTCCCGGAACGAGCCCGATGACCGGATCGAGCCCGAATCGGATGCTGGTGCCCGGAATCCTCGCCGCGCTGTCGAGCAGCCGGGTGAGCGCACGCGCGCGAACGAGTGGGTCCGACTCGGTCACTGGACGTTCACGCCGACGCGCAGCCCGTGCTGGCCGACGGGTGATGGGCGCATGAAGAAGTGTGCGTAGCGGGCGTCGCGATGGATCCGCAGCACGTGCAGCATGGCCAGCCCTCCGTAGATCACCGTGATGTCCGACTTCGACAGCGACGAAGTCCGCGCCATGAAGTCCACGTCGCTCACCGACGCCGTGCGTCCGATCGTGACGTAGAAGAAGGTTGTGGCGATCCCGCCGAGCAGGACACCGCGCTCGAACGGCGCCCCCCTGGCGTGCGGAACGTCGAGGATCGTTTCGTCGAGTAGCGCCTGCACGTTCAGCCCCATGCTCGAGAAGAGGAACTGCTTGCTCGGAGTGCTGTCCGCGCTCAGCCCCGAATACACGGTCGGCCGCCCCTTGCTCACTCCGATCGTCGGGCGACCGCCGACGGCGATCGCCGTGAGCACGTGCGCGCTCTCGTGCGCGAGAAGGCTCGTCGCGAACCCGGCGAAGACGGAACGCCAGTAGTGTGCCGGCCGCCGCGGGGCCGGCGTCGTGTCGGCGGTCGCGGTGGTGTCGGCGCGCGACTGGGCGCCGAGGACACTGGGCGTGCTCGCGATGACGGCGAGGACGAGCGCGCGTACCGAGACGGCGCGGCGATGGGGACCGGTCAGCGCGAGCGCCGAGGATCGAAGAGATAGGAGCACGCTCGAATATCAGACCGGGAACGCGTCCTGCACAGCAGACGTCGGTGTGATATCATGCGTCGTCCACGCCCGTGCCGCCTCGCACCCCATGCTCGATGCCCTCCCGCCTGTCCGATCTCGAGATCCAGCGCGCCCTCGGCTCCCTGCCGGGCTGGTCGCGCAAAGGGGACGTCCTGACGAAGACGTTTTCGTGGCCGACGTTCGCCGAGGGGATCGACTTCGTGACGCGAATCGCCCGCGCGGCCGACGCGGTGGAGCATCATCCTGACATCGACATCCGCTACACGAAGATCACCTGCGCGCTGTCGACGCACGACGCGGGTGGGATCACGGATGCCGATCTCTCGTTGGCGGCGACGATCGAGACGTTAGCCGGGGGTTGATCGGCGCCTTGCCTTCTCAACGACGGAACGCGGATCTCTGCGGATGTCGCGGAAACGGCCGGATCACTGCAACGGCAACTGCATTTCCCGCGGAGACGCGGGGGGCGCGGAGAACCGCAACTGTCTTGAGGTCCGGAGCGGAATATCTCTCCACCACACTCCCAAGAGATCAGGGCTGCCGCTCGATGATGGCTCGAGTGGAGACGGCAGCTGACCGAGCGGTTCGATCCGGCCGTTTCCGCGAAATCCGCCAAGATTCGCGTTCCGCCGTTCCCACAGCCGCGCGAGGCTACACCAATCCACTGAACAGATCGTCCGCGCCACCCGGCGCCGGGACACCGATCGCCACGAAGTAGTCCTCCGTCGGCGGCATCGCTTCGCGCTCGAAATACGCCCGATGGTCGAGCTGTGTGCGATGCGCGAAGAAGGCGTCCAGCTTGCGCGGATGCCATCGCGTCACCGGAATGCAGATCTGGCGAGGTTGACTCTCCTGGCGCGGCGCGTCGCCTGGTGCTGAGGCCGGCCAGGTCACGTAGCAGAGCCGAGACGCGCGATGTGTGGCGAGGCCGGACTCGAGCTGGTCGGGGTAGGCGCTCGTCGCGGCGAGCAGCATCGCTGACGTCGCCAGGCGGCAGATCGCGCGATGGTCGAGGTGGCCAGTGGGTGCACCCTCCGGACCGAAGGTGAGGATCACCTGCGGTCGCTCGCGACGGATGAGCTGCACGATCTCGCTGATGACCACCTGCGGATCGGCGGCGGCGAGCGCGGCGTCGGGATGGCCGCCGCACTCGATCGTTTTCACGCCAAGCATCGCGCACGCCGCGCGGAGCTCCTCGCGCCGGGTCCGTCCCAGCTCGGCCCGAGACGACACGGAGATGCCGGACGCGCGTCCGGCATCTCCGTCAGTGGCCGCGTAGAGCGAGCAGCGGACGCCCGCGTCCGAGTACTTCGCCAGCGTGCCTCCAGTCGCGAACGTCTCGTCGTCTGGATGCGCGAAGATCGCGGTGAGGGCGCGCACTCAGCCGTTCGTCAGTTCCTGCGCCCGCCACCCAACAGTCGGACGACCGCGAGGAACATGTTGAGCAGGTCGAGATAGATGTTCACCGCCGCGGGCACGTAGTCGTCCGGGCCGTACTGGCCCGAGCGGACGATCCGCCACGTGTCGAACACGAGCAGCCCGCTGAACACGAGCACCGTGCCGCCGGCGATCCAGACGGAGCCGAGCGCGCTGCCGACGAACATGTTGATGAGCGACGTCGCGATCAGGACCCAGAGGCCGACGATGAAGAAGCTGCCCCACGCGCTGAAGTCACGCTTGCTGATCACGGCGTAGAGCGAGAGCACGCCGAACGCTGAGAGCGTGAGCAGGCCGGCCTGCGCGCTGATGCCTGGCGCCTGCCGCTCCGCCATGAACAGGAAGGGCGCGATCCAGATCCCCTCCGCGAAGGTGAAGAGCAGGGTGAGGATGAGGTTCTTGGGGAAATCCTGCCGCGCCTTCATCGCCATCCAGAGCGGCGCGAACATGGCGATCATCGTGATGATCGGATGCTGCGCGACCGCCTCCATGAGGCGAGGCTGCGAGAATCCGAAGGCAACGCCGATCGCCGTGACGACGACGCTGACGAAGACGAGGCCATACGTGCGCCGAACGAGCGTGGCGCGCTCCTCGCCAGTTCGAACAAGGGTCCCGGGAAGCGAGACACCCATGGGGTTGGACTCCGATTGAAGGTGACGGAATATACCCCCTGGATGGCGATTGGAGCCATTCGACGGCGGTGAGTTCGTTGGTTGGATAGTTGGATAGTTGGAAGGTGAGCTAGTGAGCTGACGGCCCAAACCGCGACCAGCCTGGAGATCCCTCAGGGGGACTTCCAGGCTGGTTTGTGGCCAAGCCGTTCAACTCACCAATCAACCGACCAACTATCCAGCTAGCCGACTCACCAACTCACCTTTTTCTCAGCTCCACATTCCCATTCACCGTCGTCAACCTGATCCGCCGTCCGCCCTTGCCGAGCGTCGCACGGAGGTGGCGCGGGTCGACGCGGCCGGTGATCGTCACGGGCCAGTCCGTCTGGAAGCGGCCGTTCACCGTGCTCAACTCGATGTTCGCATCGATGTCCTCACCGAACTCGGCGACAACGTTGCCGTTCACCGTCGAGAAGTCGAGGTCGTCGTCGCCGGTGAGCTTGCCCATGCGCGCATGGACGTTGCCGTTCACGCTGCTCGACGTCACCGGACCGCCGCTGCTGGTTGCGTCGACGGTGCCGTTCACCGTGCCGGCCACGACTTCCTCCGTCGCGCCGTCCACTGTGACCTGCCCGTTCACGGACCAGACTCCGATCTTGACCCCCGCTGGCACGCGGACGTCGAAACTGACGGACACGTCGTTGTTCCGGCTCCGCCCCTCGTTGTGGGAGCTGTAGCTGCTCTCGGAGCACGTGGCGTTCTCCGTCCAGAAGGCGCACACCAGAATGCCGCCGCCGCTCGTCTTGCGGCTCTCGATGCGCACCACCTTCGGGTCGCCACGGCGCCAGCTCTTCGTCGCGACGATCTCCACCTTGTCGCTCGACGATGGGCTCACGCGGATCTCGCCATTCACGTTGCGGACGCGGATCCACTCCTTGGCCGGCACGCGCTCGTTGAGGGTGAAGGCGCGCTCGTTCTGGCGGTCCTGCGCCGACAACAGTGTCGGCCCGGTGAGCAATAGGAGAGCGGCCATTGCCGCGTGCGAGATGTGCCGCATCGGTCCGGCTCCGGTAGAAGTGCGTGAGGTGCTCACTAGCGTCGCGCTGTCGAGCTGAGGGTCACGTCGCCGCTGAAGGTCTCGGCGATGATCCGGGCGGTCCCCTGCCCGAGCGAGAAGTTGAGCTTCTTGGCCTGCGACGAACCGATCCCGTGCTCGCCCGCCTTCAGCGTGATCGGGAAGGCGCTGTCGATCTCGCCGCTGAAGGTGGAGAGACTCAGCTGCGCGCCGATGTCGCGCGGCAGCTGGAGCCGGATTTCGCCGGAGTGCGTGGTGAATTCGTACCGCCCGTTGGCGAGGATGGTCCCGCCGAAGGTGAGATCGCCGCTCGTGCTCGTCGTGCGCACCTGCCTGGCGACGACGTCCCGCAGCTCGATGTCGCCGCTCACCGTCTCGATCTCCACGTTGCCGCGCGCCCCGTCCAGCGTGACGCCACCCGAAAGGGTGTGGATGTTCGCGTCGCCACGCACGCCCTGGATCGCCACGTCGCCCGACAGCGTCTCCACCTCGAGCCGTTCGCCCGCGTCGCGCACGTCGACGTCGCCGCTCTGCGCGTGTGCCTCGATCTCGCCGCGCACGCCCTTCACCTTCAGCGAGCCGCTCCACGAGCTCGCCACCAGATGGATCCCGGCCGGTACGCTCACCTCGAAGTGCGCGTCGCCGCAGCTCCGGCTCGACGCGGCCTCGAGGGTTGCGGTCGAGCCGGTGCTCGTGAAGCGGATGGCGCCGCGCTCGGTCCGCGCCCGCACCTTGATCTCGTTGCGATCGGTGCCCGTGACGACCACGTCGCCTCCCGCGCAGCCGACGTTGAGCGTTCCGTTCGCGGCGAAGGTCACCGTCGTGTCCAGCGCACCGGCGGCGTCGCGCTCGCGGCGCTCCTGCGCACGCTCCCGATCGCGCTCCGCACGTTCCTGCGCCTGCTCGCGGTCTCGGTCTCGCTGGTCGCGGATGCGCTCCGCACGCTCCTCCGCCTGCTCGCGAATGCGGTCGGCGCGCTCCTGCGCGCGCTCACGATCGCGATCGGCGCGTTCCTGCGCCTGCTCCGCCGCGGTCGATTGCGCCGAGCCAGGCGCGGGCGCCGCCAGGGCCAGCGCGGCGACGAGAATGAAAATATGGCGAGACATGGCTGTGTTCCTCTAAGTGCGCGCGGGCAGCAGCGCCGCCGTCCGCAGCAGCTCGACTTTCTTCTCGAGCGAATGATTCAGTTGCGTGGCGAGAAAACCGCTCGCCGGATCCTGGGAGAGCGCCGCACGGCTCTGCGCGATCGCCGAATCGATCACCGCGATGCTCTGCTCGAGCACGGCGACGGTCTTGGGGTCGAGCTGCGAGCGGCGCGTCTTCACGATGCTGCGCAGCTTGCCGATCTCACGGTCGTACACGGGCTCCGTCGCACGCATCAGCGGCTCGGCGCTCGTCGCGGGCCGAGCGCCGGGCGAGCGGCCGCTCGCGAGACGTACGCGGTTGGGCGACGACGGGCCCTCGGTGACGGTCGACGTCAGCTCGCCTTCGGTGCCCTTGCTCACCGGCGCCGCGGCGACCAGCGACGGCGACGAGCCAACCGGTTGCGACACGACCGCGACTGGCGCCGGCTGAGCCGGTGCGGTCGCAACGCTCTGCGTCAACGACGCCCGCGTGGCCAGATGCGTGATCCCCGCCGTGGCGATGACAAGCGCCGCCGCGGCGATCGCCGGCCGAGCCCACGAGCGCCGCGTTGCCACGATCGTACGCTCCTGGGTGCCGATCGGAACGACCTTCGCGTCGATTCGTTCGGCGATCCCGCTCCACAGATCCCGCGACGGAACGAGCGCCGGCAGCGCCGCCGCGTCGTGACGGATGACATCGAGATCCCCGAGCAGCGCGCGGCATTCCGCGCAGGACCCGGCGTGCGACTCCACGGCCTCGCGCACCGCGACGGGGGCATCCCCCTCGAGGTAGTCGGCGAGTGCCGCGGCGAATCCGTCGCAGTCCAGTGACATGTAGGTGCTCATCGGTTCAGTGCCCCCCGCAAGAGGAGCCGCGCGCGGTGCAGCTGCGCCTTGGTGGCTCCCGACGTGACGCCGAGCATGTCGGCGATCTCTTCGTGCTTGTAGCCTTCGATGTCGTGCAGTGTGAACACTCGCCGTGCGCCCGGTGGCAGCTTCGCGATCGCCGCCTCGAGGTCCATCCGATCACCTGGAGCGTGGGGACGCGCCACCAACGTGTCGATGCCGTCTCCATCCTCGTCGTCCTCGAACCGCGATCGGTTGCGCCCATCGGTCTTCCGTGCGTTCAGCACCACGTTCACCGTCATCCGGTGAAGCCACGTGGGAAACGCGCTCTCACCCCGAAACAGGTGCAGCTTCTCCCACGTCCGCACGAAAACGTCCTGCGTCAACTCCTCGGCGCGCGTCCGGTCGGTGACCATCCGGGCGCAGAGGGAGAAGACTCGGGTGACGTGTTGACGGTAGAGCCGCTCGAAGGCGCGACGATCTCCGGTGGCCGCGAGGGCCACGTCTGGATCGAGTGCGTATGACGGAGATTCCGTCGTCGGTTCGGGCAAGGCCACTGCTGTCATCGGTCGGCGGGGTCTCCCTTCATGCACTGAGTGGGATACCCGAACCGACCAGAAGGTTTGAAGATCAGGCCAGCCGACTGGAATAGCGTGCCACCACGCCAGCGAGCTCGCTCGGGCGGTCGATCACGACGTCCGCACCGGAGGCGATCATCTCCTCGCGGGTGAACGCCCCCCAGCTCACTCCCACCGTGAACACCCCTGCCGCCCGCCCTGACTGGACGTCGTGCGGTGAGTCGCCGACGAACAGGGCATTGTCCGCTTCGGAGCCGAGGAGCGCCAGGGCTCGCTCCACCGGCTCGGGGTGCGGCTTGTGGTTCACGCAGCTGTCGCAGCCCACGATGACGGGGATCAACTCGTCGAGCCCGACGAGCACCAGCGCCTTTTCGGCCATCCAGTCCGACTTGCTCGTGACGAGGGCCATGGGATGGCCGGCCGACGAGAGCTCCCGAATGCCTTCGGCAATCCCATCGTAGGTTCGGACGAGCCGGTCATGGTGCTCGAGCTGGTACTCCCGATAGCGCCCGAACAGCCGGTCCACTTCGGCATCGTCGGGGGCGAAATGGCGAAGGGCCGTCTGGAGCGGAATCCCGATTCCTGCGCGCCACTCCTCATCGGTGGGGGCATGTCCGGCGAATCCGATGAAGGCGTGGCGCTTGGCGCCGAGGATGAGCTCGATCGAGTCGATCAGCGTGCCGTCGAGGTCGAACAGGAGGGTCGGGGGAGTGGATTCCATGCCGAATGATAGCCGAATCGAGGCGAATCACGGGTCACGCGGCGTGCGCTAGCGAAGGGAGTGGCGCAGAAAGAATCGCATGATCTCCGTGCTGGCCGACATCTCCCGTGTGGGCGGATCGCCATCATCGCCATCCGCGTCGCCGCCGGGCCAGGCGTGACCTCCGTCCCGAATGGCGTAGAAGACGACCTCCGCCGCGCATCCGGCGTACGTCGTCCGAACCACCGACGGAGAAGGAGTCGTCACCGAGGCGCGCTGGCAGTCGTTGGTCGAGGCCCAGAATTGCACGGCGGGTGGGATTGGAACCGCGACGGCGACTGCCGGACGGCCCGACACCGAGAGAGAGCCGTCGCCGAAGTCGACCTGGTCGTCGGCCGTGCCGTGAAAGGCGATGAGCGGAACGGGGCGAACGGGCGAGCAACTCGGCGCCACGAGACTACCGGCGACGACCGCGATCGCGGCGATCTCGGTGCTGAGCTCGCAGCCGGCGCGATACGCCATGCGCGCACCGTCGGAGAAGCCGGCGACGTATACCCGCCGCCGGTCGATCGGGAGGCCGGTCTCCACGTGCGCGACGAGCGCGCGCAGAAAGCCGATGTCGTTCACCTGGTTGCGCGCCGCGGCGCCGCAGCAGGCGCCGGCATTCCAGCCGGATTGGAGCCCGAGCCAGTTCCGCGTCGCGTCCGGGTACGCGACGATCGCGCCGGCGACGTCGGCGAGGGAATCGAGATGGGACATCTGGCGGACGGTCTGCCCCGACGCGCCGCTGCCGTGAAGAACGATCAGCAGCGGATACGGCTCGGCGCGTCCGAAGCGTCGAGGACGGCGCGGCGGCACGTGCAGGAGATAGCTGCGGGCCACGCCGTCCACACGCATCTCGAGCTGCGCCGTGCCCGGTTCCGGTGACGGCGCCGACCGGCGCGGGATGCCCCAGGTGACGCAAGCGGTGAGCGAGACGACGCCGAGGACGGCGACCGAGCGGCGCACGTCGCGCACGATTGGCGAGAACATCAGTCCTCTCCGTGCGCCGTTGGCACTGGCGCCGCCACCGGTCCGGCCGAGATGAGACTCGCGATGTTCGCGATCGTGATCGGGCGCTTCGTCCCGCCCACGGAGACGAGGTAGCTCGGCTCCCACTCCGGGTGAAACCACTGCTTGAAATCGCGTAGCCCCTCGAAGTTGTAGTAGCGCTCGCCCGCGCGCTTGAAGAGGCTCGTCACCTGATGCCACATCGGCGCGGCAACGCTGCGCCTGATCCCCGCGAGCGGAACCATTCCGAGATTGAACCACTCGAACCCTTCGCGCTGCGCCCAGAATATCAGCTCCGTGAGGAGGAAGCGCATCACCGCCGGCGGCGCTGCGGCGTCGTATCGCATGAGGTCGACTTCCGCTTCGACGTGCTCGGCGCTCGTCCACACCGATGCGAATGCGACGAGCTTGCCGTTCAGACGCGCGACGCCAACGCGACCCAGCGCGAGGAACCGCTCGTCGAACCTTCCGAGAGAGAATGCCTTCTCGTGCGCCTGCTTGCGGAGCAGCCAATCGTCCGAGATGGCGCTGAGCTGCGGAACCAGCTCGTGCACGTGCGCCGGTTCGACGATCTCGAAGGTGAGACCGTCGCGCGCGAGCTTTCGGTGGACGCGCCGCAGCGTGCGGCGGTCCGGCCCCTCGAGGGTCCACGTGGCCAGGGGCACGCGCGCGACCTCGCCGAGCTTCACGACGGAGAGCCCGAACTCGAGGTAGATCGGCAGCAGTGACGGGCCAGCCCGGTAGAACGCGGTCCACCCTCCGGCCTTGTCGGCCATCTCGATGAATCGTTCGATGAGCGCGATGGCGCACGCTGGGTCGCCGACGGGATCGCCGAGCGCGATCCAGCTCTGTCCGACGACGCGATACATGAGGAAGGCGCAGCCGGTCGCATCGAACAGGATGCTCTTGTCGCCGAGGAGGGCGAGGTGTGCGCCGGCGCGCCGAGAGGTGGCGACGACCTCGGCGGCGTGCTGTAGCTCAGCGGGCGCAGCGAGCGGAATGGAGACGCGCGCCGGCCGGACGAGGCGCGCCATCGCCCACACGATCAGCACTCCCGCCGCGCCCGTGAGCGCACGCAGCGAGCGCGGAGCATCGGCGTCGTGCGAGAACTGGAAGAAGTGCCGTCCGGAGAGCCCGATGTCCCGGTACCACACGTAGGCCAACACCAGGGTACCGCCGATCACGCACGCGATCGCGACCAGCCATCCGCGCGTGAACCGCTCGTCGAACAGCGACGCGTGGCGCGTGAAGTAGCGCCGGCTCGCCACGAGCGCGACGATCATCACGGTGAGCGAGATTGCCTGCTCGACATCCAGCGCGCCGCCCAGCGAGAACACCACGCCGCTCACGAGCAGAATCGTGGTGAGATGGTAAGCGGCGTCGAGCCGGCGCTGGATGCCGCGCGCGAGCACGATCAGGCCGGCGCCGGCGGCGCGCGCGAGGTACGCGGACAGCTCGACCACCGCGAGCGGGACGTGCTCCTGAAGCGTGCCGAGCCGACCGCTGGGCGTGGGCACGGCGCCGGAGAAGAGCAGCACGGCGCCGGCGACGAAGGTGAGCAGCGCGAGTGCCCGGGGTACGATGGCTGTGACCCAGTCGCCGCCGCGGAGGACGAGCCGCCGAACCGGTGCGCGATGGCGGAGCACGGCCACGGCGGTGAGTCCCACCACGAGCAGCAGCGTCGGCAGCAGGACGACGAAGTGCGGCGTATCGACGCCGGGCGTCGAGTCGGAGCTCACTGGCCTGGAGTGCGGCGGTGAACTTTCATTGGAAGCGTCGGTAGAAAGAGGTCAACTCAACTTCCACGCCGCTCTGGACATGCGACCGCGCGTCTCATCACGCACTGCCCGCGCGCTCGGCTGTCTCGCGGCCGCGGCCGTCGTCATCGCCACGCCGCTGGCGGCTCAGCTTCCGGCGAGCGGCGTCGGCGATCTGCCCGTCGTCGAGGTCCGCGCGACGGGGCATACCGGCACCCTGGCGATCTTCCTCAGCGGCGACGGCGGGTGGGCGGACATCGACCGTCAGATCGGCGGGGTGCTGGCGGAACGCGGCATCGACGTGATCGGCTTCGACGACAAGGCCTATCTGCGCGGCACGCACCGCGACGCGGACGGCACCGCGCGCGACGTCGCGCGCGTGGCCTCGTTCTACCTGTCGTCGTGGAGCGATCATCGCCTCGTGCTCATCGGCTATTCGCGCGGTGCCGACCTGCTGCCGTTCGTCGTCACGCGGCTGCCCTCCGCGCTCCGGTCGCAGCTGGCGCTCGTCGCGATGCTGGCGGTCCAGGAGCGCGCGAGCTTCACGTATCGGTTCTCCGACCTGTGGGCGACGCGCAGCCGAGTCACCGACATTCCGATCCGGCCCGAGCTCGAGCGGCTCCGCGGAGTGAACATGGTGTGCGTGTACGGAGAGGACGAGAGCGAATCACTCTGTCGTGGGGTGGACTCGACGCTCGTGCGTCCGATGAAGCGGCCCGGCAAGCATCACTTCGACGGCGACTATCGCGCGATCGCCGCCTGGCTGGTGGCCCAGCTCGACGCCGGTCTCGCGCGATCGCCGCGATGACGAACTTCAACGATATTTCGGCGCTGCCAGTAATCCGAAAGCGGCCGCATCCCCCGAACGTCGTGACAATGGAACCCACCGCCTCATGATACGATCCCTCCGATCCGCGGGACATCGCCTGGCGTTCGTCTGTGTCGTCGGCGCGGCCGCCTGTCACAGCGCGACGCCCGGCTCCGGCTCGATGTCCTCTTCGACCAACGCGATGCCGCCCACGAGCGGTCCCGCCGTGCAGGCCGAGTCGATGGAGAAGGCCGGAGAGTATCTCACGATCGTCGGCTCGTGCAACGACTGCCACACCGAGCACTGGACGGCGAGCGAGGGCAAGATCGAGCCGGCGAAACGGATGGAAGGGATGAAGCTGGGCTTCCGCACCGACTCGGGCACGGTGTACGGCAAGAACCTGCGTCGCATCGTTGAGCGCATGTCGGAGGACCGCTGGGTCAAGGTGCTGTCGACGGCCGACAGCGGCGAGGGACGTCCGCCGATGCCATGGTGGAACACGGCGAAGATGACCGAACGCGACCTTCGCGCGATGTACCGGTACGTGAAGTCGCTCGGCCCGAGCGCGAACGGAGTGCCGCGAGGGCTGCCGGCGGGGAAGGAGCCGACGGGGTCGTACGTCAACCTGACGCCGGTGGAAGGGAAGCAATGAGTGCTGGGGTCAGAGCCCGGGCTCTGACCCCGGGCTCTGACCCCGGGCTCTGACCCCGG
>JBDTOD010000018.1:0-47456 GCA_039933415.1 bacterium | reverse complement strand
ACAGCGTGCAGCTCGCCGGCCACGTCACGGTGGGCGAGAAGGCGATCATCGCGGGCCAGAGCGCGGCGCACCAGTTCGTGAAGATCGGGCAGTATGCGTTCGTCGGTGGCTGCTCGCGGATCTCGCAGGACGTTCCGCCGTACATCAAGGCCGTGGGCAATCCGATCAAGCTGTACGGCTTGAACAGCGTCGGGCTGCAACGCAACGGATTTCCCGAGGACGTCGTGCGCGAGCTGAAGCGCGCATACCGGTTGTTCTTCCGCTCCGAGCTCAACGTGACGCAGGCGAAGGAGCGCGCCGCGACGGAGCTGAAGCCGTTCCCCGAAGTCCTGGAGCTGCTGCGCTTCGTCGAGGAGAGCGGGCGCGGGGTGATCGTGTGACCGCGCAGCTGAAGGTCGGCGTCGTCGGCGCCGGCGGGCTCGGATTCCATCACATCCGAATTCTCCGCGACATGCTCGGACCGGACTTCGCGGGATTCTTCGACGCGAACACCGAGCGCGCCGAGCAGGTGAGCCGCGAGCTCGGAGTGACGTCGTTTCCCTCGCTCAACGCCCTGCTCGACGTGGTACAGGCGGTGACGATCGTCGTGCCGACGCCGGCGCACTTCACCGTCGCGCAGCAGGTGCTGGCGCGTGGCATCCACGCGCTGATCGAGAAGCCGATCGCGACGAGCCTCGAGGAAGCCGACGCGATGCTGGCGCTGGCCCGCCAGAACGGCGCGCTTGTGCAGACGGGACACGTGGAGCGATTCAACCGGGCGATCCGCGCCGCGCTGCCGTACGTCGACGCGCCGCGCTTCATCGAGAGCGATCGTCTGGCGCCATTCAATCCGCGCGGTGCCGACGTCGCGGTGGTGCTCGACCTGATGATCCACGACATCGATCTGGTGCACACCCTGGTGGGTGGGAAGGCGGCGTCGGTGAGCGCGGTCGGCGTCCCCGTGCTCACGCCCTTCGTCGACATCGCCAACGCGCGCCTCACGTTCGATTCCGGCGCGGTGGCCAACATCACGGCGAGCCGAGTCTCGCGCGAGCGGATGCGCAAGCTTCGCATCTTCCAGCAGAGCGGATATCTCTCGCTCGACCTCGGCAGCGGCGCGGGCGACTTCTTCCGCCTGCGCGGCGATGTCGACATCGCGGCACTCGCTGCGGCCCCGCTCGCGCTGGAGCAGTTCGTCGAGCACATCCCGCTGCGGGCCGACGAAGGAGAGCCGTTGCGTCTCGAGTTCGAGAGCTTCCTCGCCGCGGTACGCGGTGGAGCGCCGATCGCCGTGACCGGCGAAGCGGGTCGAGATGCGCTGGCCGTCGCGCTACAGATCGTGAAGGACATCGAGCGATCGCTGCCGGCGCTCTCCGGCCGCGTGCCCGCCACCGCGCGTGCGTGACATCCTGTTCGTCGTTGGCGAATCGTCCGGCGACCTGCATGCCGCCGGCGTCGCGCGGGCGCTGACGGCCGCGGGCGCACCATTCCGCCTGACGGGTATCGGCGGCGATCTGATGCGCGACGCTGGCGTCGAGCTGGTGCAGCACGCCGAGAAGCTCGCTGTGATGGGATTCGTCGAGGTGCTCAAGCATGTCCCGATGCACTATCGGCTGCTGCGCGAACTGCGTCGCCGCATCCGCAGCGGGCGCGTGGCGCTGGTGGTCCTCCTCGACTATCCGGGCTTCAACATGAAGGTCGCCGCGGCGGCGGCGGCGGCGGGTGTGCCGGTGCTGTACTACATCACGCCGCAGGTATGGGCATGGGGCGCGAAGCGACTCACCGAGCTCGCACGCACGGTGACGAAGGCGGCGGTGATCCTGCCATTCGAGGAGCCGCTCCTGCGCGAGCACGGCATCGACGCCACGTTCGTCGGTCATCCGCTGCTCGACCGTGCGCTCACGTTGCCGGATCGTGAGACGGCGCGCGCCTCACTGGGTGTCTCTCCAGTGGAGAAGCTCCTCGTGCTCTTTCCGGGGAGTCGAGCACAGGAGATCGCGCGACACCTGGAACCGTTTGTCGAGACCGCGGGCGAGCTGCAGCGGCGCGATCCGTCGCTCAAGGTCATCGTGAGCGCGGCGCCGCACGTGACCATCCCGGCCGAACGGTGTCCGTATCCGCTGGTGCATTCGGCGTCGTTCGCGTTGCTTCGCGCCGCCGATGCGGCGATGTGCAAGAGCGGCACGACGACACTCGAAGCGGCCGTGGCATTGTGCCCGCTCGTCGTCGCGTACCGCACGAGCGCGATCACGTACGCAGCGGCGCGCCGCCTGGTGCGCATCCCGTACATCGGGCTCGTCAACGTCGTGGCGGGGCGCGAGCTCGCGCCGGAGTTCGTCCAGGATGCATTGGTGCCCGCTCGCGTGGCGGACGCGCTCGAGCCACTCCTCGACCGGAGCAGCCCGCGCCGCGCGGCGATGATCAACGAGCTCGCGGCGGTGCGCGCGACGCTCGGGGAGCCCGGGGCGGCAGTGCGCGTGGCGGAGATGGCCTTGACGCTCGCGTCACGAGGATCGAACGCCGGCGTCCCGCGCGCCGCGGTATGAAGGAGGGGCACCTTCGGTGGTCCGTGCGTCTGGGCGCCTCGGTGATCAGGATGCTGGCAACGACCTGGCGCTACCGGGTCATCAACGGGTCGGTGGTCGGCGCGGCGCACGACGAGGGCAAGCGAGTCATCTACGCCCTGTGGCACGGAGAACTGTTGCCGCTGCTCTGGCTGCATCGCTCGCAGGACATCGCGCTGGTCATCAGCGAGCACCGCGACGGCGAGATCATCGCGCGCATCGCCGAGACGCTCGGCTACGCGACGATTCGTGGCTCGTCGTCGCGAGGTGGCAGCCGCGCCCTCATCGGCCTGATGCGCGAGCTGGAGGGCGGTCGTGATGCGGCGGTGACGCCGGACGGACCACGCGGTCCGGCGCACGTGTTCGCGCCAGGCGCGGCGATCGCCGCGCAGCGCACGGGTGCGCTGATCGTCCCGATCAGGGCCTCAGCCTCGCGCGCGTGGCGACTGAAGAGCTGGGACCGATTCCTCGTGCCCAAGCCGTTCGCCCGAGTGGAGGTCGTCTATGGCGAGCCAGTGAGCGTGTTGGCAAGCTCACCGCGCGAGGCAGCGGAGCATGCGCCTCGGCTCCAAGCACTGCTCGAGTCCGTTCCCGGCACCGATCCATGACAGCGCTCGAGCGGCTCTGGTATGGCGACACGGCATCTGTCCGCGTCGCACGCGTGGTGCTTGGGCCACCGGCGGCGCTGTATGAGGCGATCGTGCGCGCGCGTGCGCTGCTGTACGAGCGCGGCGCGCTGGACGTGCGACAACAGACTGTGCCGGTGCTCAGTGTCGGCAACCTGAGCGTCGGCGGCACTGGGAAGACGCCGATCGCCGCGTGGGCGGCGGCCCGTCTTCGTGCGTTGGGCGCTCGGCCGGCGATCGTGCTGCGTGGATACGGTGGCGACGAGACGCTCGTACACGCGGCACTCAACCCCGACGTTCCGGTCGTTGTGGACGCGGACCGTCCGCGCGGCGTCGAGCGCGCCCGGGCGGCGGGGGCCGACTGCGTCGTGCTCGACGACGGCTTCCAGCACCGGCGGCTCGCGCGCACGGCCGACTGGGTGCTCGTCGCCGCAGAGCAGTTCGCTCGATCGCACCGGTTGCTGCCGGCAGGACCCCTGCGCGAACCGCTGTCGGCGCTCGCGCGCGCGCAGGTGCTCGTCGTCACGCGCAAGAGCGCCAGCCCCGACGCGGCGGCGGAGGTGGTCGAGGCGCTGTCGCGCAGCGCGCCGGGAGTGCCGGCGGTCGTCTGTCGACTCGCGCTCGTCGAGTTGGTGAACATGGCGGATCGCGCCGTGCACTCGCTCGCGCGACTGCGTGGCGCGCGCGTCGTCGGCGTGGCCGCGATAGGCGCGCCCGAGGCATTCTTTGCTCAGCTCCGCGAGCTCGGCGTATCGGAGTTGAGAGAGCTCGCGTTCCCGGATCATCACCGCTTCACCCCGCGAGATGTCGATCGCATCGTGCGCGACGCGGTCGGATCCGACGCCGTCGTCTGCACGCTGAAGGACGCCGTCAAGCTGGCTCCGCTGTGGCCTCGCCACGCTCTGCCGCTGTGGTATGTTTCGCAGCAGGCCGAGATCGAGCGCGGAGGCATGGCACTCGACGCATCGCTCGCGGTGATCCTTTCCGCCCGAGCGAGCATCTCATCAACCGCCGGCGCAGCCGGCTGAGCCCTCAAGGCACGCATGGCCACCGATCCTCGATCGCCGACCGACCGCATCGTCATGCCGGACAAGGACCGGTTCCTCGACGAGAACAATCCGTTCGAAGGAATGATGAGCCGCTTCGACCGAGCGGCGCAGCTGCTCGATCTCGAGCCCGGCCTCTACAAGGTGCTGCGACATCCCGAAAAGCAGATCATCGTGTCCGTTCCGGTCATGATGGACAACGGCGAGCTCGAGGTGTTCACCGGCTACCGCGTTCTTTACAACACGGTGCGCGGACCGGCAAAGGGCGGCATCCGGTTCGATCTGCAGGTGAACCTCGAGGAGGTGAAGGCGCTCGCCGCGTGGATGACGTGGAAGTGCGCCGTGGTGAATTTGCCATTCGGCGGTGCGAAAGGCGGCGTGATCTGTGATCCATCAGCGATGAGCATCGGTGAGCTGGAGCGACTCACGCGGCGCTACACGGCGGGCATCATCCACACGCTCGGACCCGACTCCGACGTTCCCGCGCCAGACGTCAACACGAACGAGCGCGTGATGGCGTGGCTGATGGATACGTACTCGATGCATCACCGGCACACCGTCACGGCGGTGGTGACCGGCAAGCCAGTCGAGATGGGTGGCTCGTTGGGTCGCCGTGAGGCGACTGGGCGCGGCTGCATGATCGTCACGCAGGAGGCCCTTCGGCATCTCGGCATGAAGGTCGCCGGCACGACGCTCGCCGTGCAGGGCTTCGGCAACGTCGGATCCATCGCCGCGCAGCTGCTCGCGCGCGAGGGGTGCAAGATCCGCGCGATCAGCGACCGAACCGGGGCGTATTACAACAAGAACGGCATCGACGTGGAAGCGGCGGCGGCGTATGTGACGAAGAACCGGACGCTCGAAGGGTTCACCGACGGCGAGCCGTTCACGAATGAGGAGCTGCTGACCTGTGACGTCGACGTGTTGCTGCCGGCCGCGCTGGAAAACGTGATCACGAGCAAGAACGCTTCCAAGATCCAGGCGAAGATCGTGTGTGAGGGCGCGAATGGCCCAACCACCGCCGGCGCCGATTCGATTCTCGACGAGAAGGACATCTTCGTGATCCCCGACATCCTCGCGAACGCCGGCGGCGTGACCGTGTCGTACTTCGAGTGGGTGCAGGATCGCGGCGGCTACTTCTGGTCGGAGGACACGGTCAACGAGCGCCTCACCGACATCATGAAGCGCAGTTTCGCCGAAGTGCTCAAGCTCTCGATCCAGCACAAGGTGAACATGCGCACGGCGGCGTACATGACGTCGATCAGCCGGGTGGCGACGGTGCACCGGCTGCGCGGCATCTACGCGTAGGCGAGGTGCGCGTCGTCGTCGCCGTCGTGGGCAAGCCGCGCGACGTCCATGTCGCGGCGGCGATCCAGGAGTACGAGACGCGAGCGGCCCGCTACTGGCCGCTGACCGTCGTCGAGGTGCGCGAAGCGAGCGGGCGTGGCGTCTCGGCGGAGGATGCCCGCGAGCGTGAGGGAGCGAAGCTGCTGGAGCGCCTCCCCGAGAACGCGATGCTGATCGCGTGCGACGAGCGCGGCGATCGCTTCACGTCCGCCGCCTTCGCCCAGCTGCTCGTCGCGGCGCGCGAAGGCGCGCGCGATGTCGGCTTCGTGGTGGGTGGCGCGTTCGGCCTGCCGGAACGAGTGCGGGCAGCGGCATCGCGAGCCATCCAGATGGCGCCGTGGACGCTCCCGCACGAGCTGGCGAGGCTGGTGCTCGCCGAGCAGCTGTACCGGGCGGGCACCATCGCGCGGGGCGAGCCCTATCACAAGTAAGCGGTGTTCGCCGCATCGGTCGACGGCGGCCGAACGAACCTTTGCGGGTCGAGCACGATTGTACGAGACGTCGGAGTGCGCGGCGCGACTGATGGCGCGGCCTCGCGACAGGGCGCTTCTCGCGGAGCATCCCCGGCGCCAGCTTTCCTCGATCGCGTTTGCAGCCCCACTCTCCGTTCGACGGCAATGACTGACGTCCGCATCCTGACCGAGCCGCTCGGTGGCTCACCGCTCTCGCAGTGGCTGCAACGGGGAGGCGCGCCGGCGGATTGGCGCGCCGCCGCGCCAGCCGACGGGGAGGGCTGGATGCGCCGCGCTCGCGCGCGCGCGGCGGCGCGTGACTGGGAATCGATCTGGAGCTCGCTCGAGCCGGCGCTCGCTCCGACCGGTGAGGCGGCCGCCCGTCTCGAGCGGGTGCGACGTGGTGGCGGCGTCGTGGTGACCACTGGCCAGCAACCGGGATTGTTCGGTGGTCCGATCTACACCTGGACCAAGGCCGCCGGTGCGCTCGCGCTGGCCGACGCGATCGAAGCGGCGACCGGTGTTCCCACGGCCGCCGTGTTCTGGGCCGCCACCGACGACGCCGATTTTCTCGAAGCATCATCCACGGTCGTCGCGCGAACGGGAGGGGTCGACGTACTTCGCGATGCGAGCGCACCGCCGACCGGCACTCCGATGTCGCACGCGCCGCTGGGGGACGCGAGTGAACTGCTCGCGCGGCTCGCCTCCGCGTGCGGAAGCGCGGCGGACCCGCGTCCGCTTGCCGCGGTGCAACGAGCCTACACGATGCCCGGTGCGACGGTTGGCAGCGCGTACGTCGCGCTCCTGCGCGAGCTGCTCGCGCCGCTCGGGGTTGCCGTGCTCGACGCCTCGCATGCGGCGGTGTATGCCGCAAGCGCGCCGACGATCGCCGTCGCGCTCGAGCGCGCGGGCGATATCGAAGCATTGCTCGCGCGGCGTTCGACCGCATTGCGAGCCGCGGGCTACGAACCGCAGGTCGAGGACATGGCCGGCCTGTCACTCGTTTTCGCTCGCGAGGGCAGCGTGAAGCGACGGCTCGGCGTCGGCGAGCGGCCGGAGACATCGCTCGTGCTGACGCCGAACGTCTTGCTGAGGCCAATCATCGAGCAGGAGATCCTGCCGACGGTGGCGTATTCGGCCGGACCGGGCGAGCTCGCCTACTTCGCGCAGGTGAGCGCCGTCGCTGACGCAATCGGCCTCGGCGCGCCGCTCGCGGTGCCGCGCTGGTCGTGTACCCTGCTGGAGCCCCACGTGGAATCCGTGTTGCAGCGGCTGGGACTCCAGCGGGAAGAGCTACGCGATCCGCACGCGCCCGAGCGTCGCCTTGCGACGCGTGCGATGAGCGAGCGCAGCACAGCCGCGTTGAACTCGATCCGCGACGCCATCGCCGCGCTGCCCGCGTCGCTCGGTAGCGAGCCGCACGCGCTCGGCCTCGATGCTGCCGTCACCGGCGCGCTTCGCGCGTTGAATCACCGAGTCGATCGCCTGCAGCGGCGCCTCGTGGCCGGTGTCGCGAGGCGCGAGACCGCGCTGATGCGCGATCTCGCCACAGTGCGCGGCGCGCTGCATCCGCTGGGTCAGCGGCAGGAGCGCGTGCTGAACCTCATCCCGATTCTCGCGCGGCACGGACTCGAGCTGTTGGCCGAGCTGCATCGCGCCGCGGGGGAGCACGCTGGCGAGATCGTTGGCACGCGCGTGGACGCGGCGCGACCGGCACCGGTCGCGTGACGGAGCCCGCGACGGCGACGTCGGTTCCGAAGGCGCACAGCTCCGGACGAAGCTCGGCGTTGATCGCGGCGGGAATCCTGCTTTCTCGGCTGCTCGGGCTCGTTCGTCAGAAATTGATCGCACACTACCTCGGCGCCGACATGGTGGCCGGCGCATTCAACGGCGCATTCCGGCTCACGAACTTCCTGCAGAATCTGTTCGGCGAGGGAGTGCTGTCCGCCTCGTTCATCCCCGTGTACGCCAACGCGCTGGCACGTGGAGACGAGGAAGAAGCGGACCGTGTCGCGGGGGCGATCGGGGCGCTGCTCGCGCTCATCGTGCTCGTGATCGTCGCGATCGGCATCTTCGCCACGCCGCTCGTTGCGAAGCTGATCCTCGGTGGGTTCAAGGGCGAGCAGCTTCAACTCGCCATCCGCTTCACGCGCATTCTCTTTCCCGGTGCCGGGCTCTTCGTGCTCGGCGCATGGTGTCTGGGGATTCTCAACAGCCACCGCCGATTCTTCCTCTCGTACGCCGCGCCGGTGGTGTGGAGTCTGGCGATGATCGTCGCGCTGGTCGCGTACGGTCCGCGCACCGGGCAGGTCGATCTCGCGGTGATCATCTCGTGGGCCTCGGTGGTCGGCGCGCTGCTCGCGCTCCTCGCGCAGCTGCCCACGGTATTCAAGCTGCTTGGCCATCCGGTCTTCAGGCTCGATCTCGCATACCCGCCCGTGCGGCAGGCCGTGAGGAACTTCGGGCCGGTGTTCGCGAGCCGTGGTGTGGTGCAGGTGAGCGGGTTCGTGGATGTCTGGCTGGCCACGCACATCGCCGACGTTGGTGCGGTCGCGCTGCTCTCCAATGCACAGACGATCTATCTGCTTCCGATCAGCCTCTTCGGCATGTCCGTATCGGCCGCCGAACTGCCGGAGATGTCGCGCGATACCGGAACGGGCGCCGAGGCGTTCGAGCGGCTGCGCGCGCGGCTCAACGCGGCCCTACCGCGCGTTGCGTTCTTCGTGGTGCCCTCCGCGGTCGGGTTCCTCGTGCTCGGAGGCGCGATCGTCAGTGTGCTGCTGGAAGGCGGCCGGTTTACGCGCGACGACAGCCTGCGTACGTGGGCGATCCTCGCAGGCTCCAGCATCGGGCTCGTAGCCAGCTCGCTCGGGCGGCTCTACTCGTCGACGTTCTACGCGCTGCGTGACACGCGGACGCCATTCTGGTTCGCGCTGATGCGCGTGACGCTCACCGGGGTACTCGGCTATCTGTTTGCCTTTCCGCTGCCGCGCGCGCTGGGTCTCGAGCCCTGGACCGGCGCGGCCGGGCTCACCGCGTCGGCGGGGATCGCGGGGTGGCTCGAGTTCCTGTTGCTGCGTCGCGCGATCAGCGCCCGCATCGGTCCGACGGGGATCGGTGGTGGCGTGCTCGCGAAGCTGTGGGGAGCCAGCGTGCTGGGCGGCGCGGTCGGGTTGGCCGTCATGCAGCTCACCGGGACGACGCATCATTCTCTGCGCGGCATCGCCGCTATCAGCGCGTTTGCGCTCGTATACGGGGCGGTCACGCTGATGCTCGGCGTGCCCGAGGCGGTCGGCCTCGCGGCGAGAGTTCGCCGACGCTGAGGGCTCTGACCCCGGGCTCTGACCCCGGGCTCTGACCCCGGGCTCCGACCCCACCGGGCTCTGACCCCGGGCTCTGACCCCATAGGTATTCGAGACCCCTGTCCCCTCCCGGGGTATTATTCACGATGGCTGTTCCGGACACGATTCTCGACAAGATCCCCCACCTCCCCGAGTCGCCGGGCGTCTATCTGTGGCGCGACGCGCAAGGGAAGGTGCTGTATGTCGGGAAGGCCAGCCGGCTCCGGTCCCGCGTGCGGAGCTACGTCGCGAGCGACCATCGCGAAAGCGTCAAGACGCGCGCGCTCATGCAGCAGGTCGAAGCGCTCGACACGATCGTCGTGCCGAGCGAGTCGCACGCGCTCATACTCGAAGCCAATCTCATCAAGGAGTACAAGCCGCGCTTCAACATCGCGCTGCGCGACGACAAGTCCTACCCGTACATCAAGGTGACGGTACAGGAGCCGTTTCCGCGCGTATGGGTGACGCGCCGGCTTCAGAGCGATGGTGCCCGATACTTCGGGCCCTACACCGACGTCGGCGCGATGCGCCGGTCGCTCGACGTGGTGAAGCGGCTGTTCACGGTGCGCTCGTGCAACTTCGACATGCCGAAGCAGATGCCCGACCGGCCATGCCTCGACTACCACATTGGTCGCTGCAAGGCACCGTGCATTCTCGCGCAGACGCAGGGCGAGTACGCGGCGATGATCGACGAGGTGCTCGATTTTCTCAACGGCAAGCCCGAAGAGGTCGAGCGAAAGCTGCGCGAGCGGATGGCGCTCGCGGCGGAGTCGCTGGACTTCGAGCGCGCCGCGCAGCTCCGTGACGTGCTCACCCACCTCGAGACGATGGAGGAGCCGACGGTGGTGATGGAGGTGGAGGGCGGTGATCGCGACGTGATCGGCTATGCCCGTGACGGCGCCGACGCCGTCATCGCGCTGCTGCGCATCCGCGGCGGCAAGCTGCTCGCGCGCGACCACCAGTTCGTCGCGAACGTGGACGACGAGCTGGATGCGCAGGTGCTGGAAACCTATCTCGCGGGGCCATACCGGCTGCTCGAGGAGCGGGCATCGGAGCTGATGCTTCCGTTCGAAGTGGAGCGCCGCGAGGTCGTCGAGGAATCGCTGGAGCGCACCCGCATCCACGTGCCGCAGCGCGGTCCGCGGCGCGAGCTCGTCGACCTCGCGCAGCAGAACGCGCGACATTTGCTCGAAGAGGCGCGCCTCACCGAGGACGTGACCGAGGAGCGTGCGGGCGATCCTGTGTACGAGCTCCAGCGTCAGCTCGGACTGCACAAAGTTCCCCGCAGCTTCGTGTGCTTCGACATCTCGCACGCGCAGGGGACCGACACCGTGGCGTCGTGCGTCTGGTTCCAGAACGGCCGTCCGTACCGTGCCGAGTACCGCAAGTTCAAGGTGAAGAGCGTGGAAGGCATCGACGATTTCGCGTCGATGAAGGAAGTCGTCGGCCGCTACTTTCAGCGACGCATCGACGAGGATCGGCCGCTCCCCGACCTGGTGCTCATCGACGGGGGCAAGGGACAGCTCAACGCAGCGGCGGAGGCACTGAACGGGCTGGGACTGGCATCTCTCCCAATCGCGAGTCTCGCCAAGCGCGAGGAGGAGATCTTCCTCCTCGGCCGCTCCGACTCGCTGCGCCTGCCGCGCCGCTCGCCGGCGCTTCGCATGCTGCAGCAGGCGCGCGACGAGGCGCATCGTTTCGCCATCACCTTTCAGCGGAAGCGGCGCTCGGTCCGCACGCTCACCTCCGAGCTGCTTCGCATTCCAGGGGTGGGCGACAGCAAGCGCCGGCTTCTCCTGTCGACTTTCGGAAGCCTCCAGGCGATCCGCGACGCGACACCGGAACAGATCGGTGCAGTGCCTGGCTTCTCGGTGAAGAGTGCGCAGCGCATCCTCGACGCGCTGCGTGCGTCGGACGCCGTCGCGCCATCGAGTGCGGACGCGTCAGCGCCGCCAGAGAGCAAAAGTCCGTGACCCGCTGGCACCTCGAGTGTTCGTCGTGTGACTTCGCGCAGGACGGGCTCCTCGCCGCATCGGTCTGTCCACGCTGCGGGCAGCCGCTGCTCGTGCGCTACGATTCGCCGTGGCCCCAGCGAGAGTCGATCGGTCGCGAGTGGAACATGTGGCGATATCGGGGCGTGCTCCCGATTCTCGAGGAAGAGCTGCCGGTGACGCTCGGCGAGGGCGCGACGCCGATCGTCGACGCGCCCGAGCTCGCGCGACAGATCGGCATCGCCCGCCTCACCGTCAAGGACGAAGGGCTCAACCCGACCGCGTCGTTCAAGGCGCGAGGCATGAGCGCGGCCGTCACCCGAGCCGTAACGCTCGGCGTACCCGGGCTCGTGGTGCCGACGGCAGGCAACGCGGGCGCGGCGCTCGCGGCGTACGGCGCGGCTGCTGAGCTGCCGGTTCGCGTGTTCGCCCCCGCGTCCACGCCGTCTCCCATCCTCGCGACGATTCGCGCGCTCGGCGCCGAGCTGATCCTGGTGGACGGACACATCGGCGATGCGGGGAAGGCTGCGCGCGCGTTCGCGGCGTCGGACGGCTACTTCGACATGTCCACCCTCCGCGAGCCGTATCGCATCGAAGGCAAGAAGACGATGGGACTCGAGCTGGCCGAGCAGCTCGGCTGGCGTTTGCCGTCGCATGTGGTCTATCCGACCGGGGGCGGCACGGGGCTGATCGGAATGTGGAAAGTGTTCGGCGAGATGCGCGATGGCGGCTGGCTTCCGCGCGACACACCTCTGCCGCGAATGATCGTGGCGCAACCGGACGGCTGCGCGCCGATCGTGCGCGCTTTTCAGGCCGGTGCCGACCACGCGACGCCGTGGGAGAATCCGGAGACGCATGCGAGCGGGCTCCGCGTCCCTGGCCCGCTCGGTGACCGGTTGATCCTTCGCGCATTGCGCGAGAGTGACGGAGACGCGGCGTCGGTGAGCGAGGAAGCGATTCGCGTCGACACGCTCCGACTCTCTCGCCTCACTGGTGTTGACGCCGCGCCTGAGGGCGGCTGCGCGCTCGCCGTGCTCGAGCTTCTCGTCCGCGAGGGACGTGTGCCGCGAGATGCCGACGTCCTGCTGTTCAACACCGGCAGCGGTGCGTCGTACCGATTCTGAGAGCGCGGTGCGCAGCGGTTCGCCGCTCGGCGCCGTCGTGCCTATCTTGCGGCGATGCGAACAGCCATTCTCGATCCGTTCAGCGGCATCTCCGGCGACATGACGCTCGGCGCGCTCCTCGGCGTCGGTCTCGAGCCTGCGTGGCTCCGCGCACTCCCCGCGCGAATGGGTCTCGACGACGTGCGCGTGGAGATTCGCGAGGTGTTGCGCGGAGAGCTGGTGTGCTGGAAAGTCGACTTCGACATTCCCGAGCAACCGCATGGCCGCCACATCGATCAGATCCGCGAGCTCGTCGCCAGATCGGGCGCGCCGGACAATGTGCGCGCGCTCGCCGATCGCGCGTTCTGGGCGATCGCCGAGTCGGAGGGAGAGATTCACGGCGTGCCTCCGGAGCAGGTCCATCTGCACGAAGTCGGTGCGGTCGACGCGATCCTCGACGTCGTGGGCGCCATCTGGGGATTCGCGGAGATTGGCGTGGAGGACGTGCGCTGCGGTCTGATCAGAACGGGCGACGGCACCGTCCGCGCCGCGCACGGCCTGCTTCCCGTGCCCGCACCCGCGACGCTCAAGCTGCTCGAGGGACATCGCATCAGCCCCGGCCCCGATGGTGCAGGGGAGCTGGTGACGCCGACCGGCGCCGCGCTGGTGCGTGTGTTGTCCAACGGTCCGCCACCGGTGGAGTACGTGCCGGTCCGCAGCGGATACGGTGCCGGCACCAAGGACTTCGCGGGTCGCGCGAACGCCCTGCGCATCGTGCTCGCCGACGTCGATGCCGCGCACACCTCGGCCGGCCGGGAGCTCGTCGTGGTGATCGCGTGTGACGTCGACGACATGTCACCGGAATATCTCGCCGCCGTCGCCGATCGCGCGCGCGACGAGGGTGCGCTCGACGCCGTGCTGCTCGGGACGACGATGAAAAAAGGGCGACACGGCACCCGGGTCGAAATCCTGGCGAGGCCCCACGATGCCGACCGGTTCGAGCGGTTGCTGCTCCGCGAGACGACGACCATCGGCGTGCGACGGAGCGAGGTCAGCCGGGTGGCGCTGCCGCGCGAAGAGGTCACCGTAGACGTGCTCGGCCATGCTGTCCGGCTCAAGGTCGTCGCATTGTCGGGCGACGAGCGGCGAGCCAAGCCGGAGTTCGACGACGTGCAGCGCGTCGCCCTGGCGACGGGACGCAGGCCCGCTGATATTTACCAGCTTGCCCTCTCGGCGGAACGCCGCTGAACGGCACGGGGTACCCGCTGCACACGCCGGTTCCGGCGCGACCCGTTTCCTGGAGAGTTCTCAGATGGCCGTGTTCGTCAAGTTGATCCCCACCGCTGCGTTGATCCTGATGGCCGCGAGCTCGCTCGAGGCCCAGGCTGCCGCCGCGGCGCCTCCCGCCTGCGACGCCGCCCAGCCCAGCAGCGGGAACGCCGTGCGCGCCAACATCAGCCTGCAGCTGGCGCTCAAGGATCAGAAGACCAATCCCGCATCAGCGGCGAAGAACCTCGGTGCGACCGTCAAGATGCTCGACGGGCCCGACAAGGATGAAGCGGCGCGTGCGTACGTGCTCGGCAGCGCGCTCTCGATGTGGATGAACATGCCGAACGTCGGCCTCGCTCCGAAGCGCGCTGCCGTCGGCTTCACGTCCAACCCCGACGCGACGATCGACATTCCGGGCGCCGTCGATTCGTTGTTCAAGATCGTCGAAGCCTCGAAGCCCGGCTGCTCGTACTACACCGCGTACTGGCGCGGTGGGCAGCAGGCGTTCCTCGACCTCGTGAACGGGGCGATCGCCGCGCTGAACGCCGAGAAGCTCGACTCGGCGCAGTACTACGCCACGCAGGCGAACCGCCTCTATTCCGCCTCGCCCTACCCGGCGATGGTGCTTGGCAACATCGCGAACAAGCGGAACAACAACGCGGACGCGCTCAAGTACTGGCAGCTCTCGGCGACCACCGCCGGCAATGACACGTCGTATCGCGACGTGCAGCGCCAGGTCATCGGCAACATCGCCAGCGTGCAGCTGAACGCGGCTCGCGACGAGAAGGCGGGGAAGGCTGCCCAGGCCGCGTCGGCGAAGCAGGCCGCCGCGACGTACGCGCAGCTCATCGCGATCCCCGGTACGACCGGCAACTACCTGTACGGCGGTCGCCAGAACATGCAGACCGCGCTGCTGATCGCCGGCGACACCGCAGGCGTCGTCACGAGCTACCAGCCGCTGATCGCGAGCCCGAGCTCGTACGAGTATCAGGACCTGCTGAACTCCGCCGTCGCCGCGGCTCGCGCGAACAAGACGGCCGACGCCGCCAAGCTGTTCGAGGGTGCGCTGCAGGTGAATCCGCAGAACCGCGACGCGCTCTACAACCTCGGTGTCGAGTATCTGGCGATGCTGCAGTATGACAAGGTGGGTCCGGTCGTCGCGCGTCTCGTGGCCGTCGATCCTGGCAACCCCGAGAACTACTACCTGGCGGCTCGCGCCTATTCCGAGCTCGGCAAGACAGCCAAGAAGGGTACGCCAGCCGTCGCCGCGCTCAACGACTCCGCGGTCACCTGGTACAATCGCGGCAGCAAGCTTCCCGTCGAGGTGGTGTTCACGGAGTTCAGCCCGTCGGACAAGGAACTGAACATCGCCGGCACCATCTTCGATCGGCGCGACAAGGCCGCCTCGGGCGATGAGACCACCACCGCGCCCGCCAAGAAGGCCGGTGCGGCCAAGGCCGCCGCGGCGAAGCCGAAGGCCGGCGCGACGTTCCCCGGAAAGGCCGTCACGCTCAAGTTCGACGCGCTGGACAAGAGCGGCGCGGTGCTGGGTTCCAAGAGTGTCACGACGGTGGAGCTCCAGCCGGGCAAGTCGGCGGAGTTCCGCGTGACGATCCCCGCAGCGAACGCGGTCGCCTATCGCTACTCGCTGAGCGAGTAGCCACACACGTCGTGTACGAACGAGAGGCCCCGGCGTTGCCGAGGCCTCTCGTTCGTAGCGGGCCGGCCGTGCCGAACTCACGTTCGATCGAGGCCTTCGCCACCAACCGTTTTTTCGCTCGCAAACCACGCGATGGACACGAGCGAAGTCGTGGGTACTGCTTGATTTCCGGGCTTTCATCTCCTAGCTTGCATGAGATCGGGGCGCACCGCGTTTCGAGTTGCTCGCAGGGGGAAGAACCTCACGCCGTGTGTGGTCTTCCCCCGTCGCTCAAACGGAGGCCAGGGAGGCCCGTCGATCCATGGTTCGCGTCAGTCGAGTCGTACCGGGAAGCATCTGCGACGAGCTGGGGATCGTCTCCGGGACGGAGCTCCTGACGGTGAACGGGCGTCAGCTCGCCGACTTCCTCGACTGGGAGTTCCTCACGGCCGACGATGAGCTGGTGATCGAGGCGAAGCTGCCGAGTGGCGAGGAAATCGTCTACGAAGTCGAGCGACCTGAAGGCGAGGCGCTCGGTGCCGAGCTCGAGCCGCCCACGGTGCGCCGCTGCGCCAACAAGTGCGAGTTCTGCTTCATCGAGGGGCTGCCGCAGGGACTGAGGAAGACGCTCTACGTGCGCGACGATGACTACCGTCTCTCCTTCGCGTACGGCAACTTCGCGACGCTCTCCAACGTCAAAGAGCGCGACATCGCCCGGATCCTCGAGTACCGGCTGTCGCCGCTGTACGTGTCCGTGCACGCGACCCCGTGGGAAGCTCGCAAGATCCTGCTGAACAATCCCAAAGTCCCCAACATCGTCGCGCAGCTCACGCGGCTGGCCGAAGGTGGCATCCAGTTCCACTGCCAGATGGTGGTGGTCCCGGGACTGAATGACGCCGACATCCTCGAGGCGTCTCTCGCCGACCTGTGGGCGCTCGGCGACGCGGTGCTGAGCGTCGCGCTCGTGCCGGTTGGCGTGACACAGTTCTCGCATCTCTACAACGGCCGCCCAATGGATGCCGAAAACGCCGGCCGCATCCTCGCCAGCGTGGAGCGATGGGCAGCGCGTGGGCTTGCCGAGCGCGACGACCGCTGGGTCTTCGGCTCGGATGAGCTGTACCTCCTCTCCGATCATCCACTCCCGGGCGTCGAGCACTATGGCGACTTCTCGCAGATCGAGAACGGGGTAGGGGCCGTCGCGTCGCTCCGCGAGCGTGTGCGCGACGGGTTGAACAGTCTTCCGCGGCTGGACGGCAAGCGCATCGGCGTCGTCACCGGCGTCTCGATGGCGCCGCTGATGCCCGAACTGCTCGACGCGATCGCCGAGAAGACCGGCGCGCGATTCACGTTGATCCCGATGGAGAACTCACTGTTCGGGCCAACCACCACGACGGCGGGTTTGCTCGTGGGTGCCGACATCCGTCGCGCCCTCGCCGATCGGCACGACCTCGATCTCGCGCTGATTCCCGCCGAGACGATCAACGATGATGGGCTGTTCCTCGACGAGGAACGGTTCATCGCGCTCAGAGAAACGCTGCCAATGCCCGTATATCCATCGTACGATTTCATCGATGTCCTCGCCCTCGAAGGCGAGCCCCACCTCTCCGGACGGCACGCCGCATGAGCGCTCCGGTCGTGGCGCTGATCGGGCGCCCGAACGTCGGAAAGTCCGCACTCTTCAATCGAATCGTAGGTGACGACAGCGCCATCGTTTCCGAAGAGGCGGGCACGACGCGTGATCGCCACTTCTCGAAGGCAGAGTGGAACGGGCGCGCCTTCTGGCTCGTGGATACGGGCGGTCTCTCCGACGATCCGAACGCGCCGATGGACAAGGAGATCCGACGCCAGGTCGCGACCGCCGTTGACGAAGCGGACGTCATGCTGTTCGTCGTGGACGCCAAGGAAGGCCTGCATCCGAGCGACGCCCGAGTCGCCGCGATGATCCGGACCACGGGCAAGCCGTGGATGCTCGTGGCGAACAAGGTCGACGATCCCAGCTCGACGGACTTCTACGACTTCTACCAGCTCGGTGCGGGCGACCCGTTTCCCGTCTCCGCGCAGAACGGCAAGAACTCCGGCGACCTGCTCGACGCGCTCGTGGAGAAGCTGCCGGAGAGCGTGCCCGAGGACGAGGAGTCTCTCCGCGTCGCCGTCGTCGGTCGCCCCAACGTTGGGAAGTCGTCGTTCGTCAATCGATTGCTTGGCGAAGAGCGGCTCGTGGTGAGCGAGATCCCGGGAACGACGCGCGACGCGATCGACACGCCGATGGTCTATCACGGCCGCAAGCTGATCTTCGTGGATACCGCCGGTCTCCGCCGACAGACGAAGATCGACGACGGCATCGAGTTCTACTCATCGCTCCGGACCCGCCGAGCGATCGAGCGCGCGAATCTGTGCGTGCTCCTGATCGATGCCACCGAGGGCGAGTTCCATCATCAGGACCTGAAGATCGCGCACATGGCCTGGGAGGCCGGACGCGGGCTGATCGTCGTCGTCAACAAGTGGGACCTCGTCGACAAGGATGACAAGGCGGTCGCGAAGTTCGAGAAGAAGGCGCGCGAGAAGGCCCCGTTTCTCACCTGGGTACCGTTCCTCTTCACTTCGGCGCTCACCGGCCAGCGCGTGTCGAAGATCCTCGACGTCATCCATCTCGTCGACGAAGAGGGGCACAAGCGGATCCCCACCTCGCAGGTGAACGAGCGGCTCGCCGAGATGCTCGCGCGTCGACAGCCGTCGCAGGCCGCGGGGCGTGAGGTCAAGCTCAACTACGCGACGCAGGTCAGCACACTGCCCCCGACGTTCGCCATCTTCGGCAATCACCCCGACCTGGTCGAAGATCACTACGTTCGGTTCCTGCACAACGGCTTCAGGGAGTCGTGGAAATTCATGGGCAACCCGCTGCGCATCCTGATGCGCCGCAAGAGCGGTGGGACGGCGACCGAGTAGATGGAACCGGCGACCGCGCTGGTGCTCTCGTACCTCTCGGGATCGCTCCCATTTGCCGCCATCGCGGGAAAAGCCCGGGGCGTCGATCTTCGCCGGCACGGCTCGGGCAACCTCGGCGCGACCAACGTGTTTCGCGTGCTCGGATGGAAGGTAGGCCTCCTCGTCTTCGTCGCCGACGCGTTCAAGGGAGCGCTCCCGGTGCTGTTGCTCCCTCCACGGATGCACAACACCCACGATCCGGTCATATGGGCGGTCGCCTGTGGCGTGGCGGCCATCGCCGGCCACGTGCGTCCGGTGTTCCTGAAGTTCCGGCGTGGAGGGAAGGGAGTCGCCACGGCGGCGGGCGTGTTCTTCGCGCTGGCGCCGATCCCGATGGCGATCACGTTCGCCGTCTTCGTCGCGGTCGTCTTCGCGTCCGGATACGTCTCGCTCGGCAGCCTCGTCTGCGCCGTCCTGCTGCCCTCGCTCCTGGGCGTCACCCAGGGCGCCCGCTCCCCGATCTTCCTCGTCAGCGTCGTGCTGGCGCTCTTCGTCTTCTGGACGCATCGCGCGAACATCAGTCGGCTGCGCCGTGGCGAGGAGCACCGCTTCGGCAAGCGCAACAACGCATGAGGACGACGCCATGATGCGGGCGGCGGTGATTGGCGCTGGTGCATGGGGCACCGCGCTCGCGGATCTGCTGGGGCGCAACGGACACGAGGTCACGCTGTGGGCGCACGAGCCGGACGTCGCGCGCGACGTCTCGATCCGGCACGAGAATCCGCGTTTTCTCGCCGGCGTGATGCTCTCTCCCGCGGTGAAGGGAACCAACAGTCTGGCCGAGGCGCTCGCCGGCGCGGATCTGGTCTGCGTCGCCACGCCGTCGCATCTTCTCCGCGCCATTCTGCGTCGCGGGATCGACTCGCTCGAACGAACGGCCACCGTCTGCGTTGCGTCGAAGGGCATCGAGGCCGACACGCTGGCGCTCATGAGCGACGTCGTCGTGGACGAGGCTCCGGGCCGGCCCGTCGTGGCGCTCTCGGGCCCGAGCTTCGCATCGGAGGTCGCCGCCCAGCAGCCGACGGCGATCGTCGCCGCGTCGCACGACGAGAGCGCGGGCGCCCTCGTGCAGGACGCGCTCAGCAACACGCACTTTCGGGTCTACACACATGATGACATCATCGGCGTCGAGCTTGGCGGATCGCTCAAGAATGTCATGGCCGTCGCGACCGGGATCGTGGAAGGCGTCGGACTCGGATTCAACTCGCGCGCCGCGCTCATCACGCGCGGACTCGCCGAGATGACGAGACTCGGAGTCGCGCTCGGCGCGAGACCAGCCACCTTCGCCGGACTGGCCGGTCTCGGCGACCTCGTGCTCACATGCACTGGCTCGTTGAGCCGCAACCACGCAGTCGGGATCGCCATCGGCGGCGGCGCGACACTCGATGAGGCGCTCGCCGGCAAGGAGACGGTGGCGGAAGGCGTCACGAGCGCACGTAGCGCGCAGGCGCTGGCGGCGCGCGAAGCGGTCGAGATGCCCATCGTGGCCACGGTGCATCGTATTCTCTTCGACGGCTATCCGGCGCGGCTCGCCGTGCAGGAGCTCATGTCGCGCGAGCTGCGCGCGGAGCAGGACGCATGACCGTCGAACCGGTCCAGGAGTTCTTCAGCATCGGCGAGGTGTGCGAGCTCACCGATCTGAAGCCGCACGTGCTGCGCTACTGGGAGAGTCAGTTCAAGTTCCTCAATCCGGCGAAGAACCGCTCGGGCAACCGCGTCTATCAGCGCCGCGAGATCGAGCTGATTCTGCTCGTCAAGCATCTGCTCTACACTGAGAAGTTCACACTCGACGGCGCGCGGCAGAAAGTCGACGAGCATCGCAAGGGCGGCGAGCTACGCACGGTCGCTCGGTCGGCGCTCACGGTGCAGACACTCGATGCGCTCGAGACGGAGCTGAAGGAGCTCGTCCGGCTCCTCGATCCCGACGAGCCGCTCGGATGAGTACGAGCCGTCGTGGCGACGGCCGGTCCGGCGGGCGCCGCGCGTCGCGGCGCGCGATCCCTCAATTTGTCTGATGCGCTTTCTCATCACGAACGACGACGGCATCCTGGCCCACGGCATCGAGTGCCTCGTCGAGGCGGCCGAGCCGCTCGGCGACGTGTACGTCGTGGCACCCGATCGCGAGCAGAGCGCGACCAGCCATTCGCTCACACTGCATCATCCCGTTCGCCCGGTGAAGCGCGCCGAACGACGGTGGCAGGTGGACGGAACTCCGACCGACTGCGTGATGCTCGCCGTCGAGGCACTCATGGACGTTCGTCCCGACTTCGTGCTCAGCGGCATCAATCACGGGCAGAACATGGGGGAGGACGTGCTCTACTCGGGCACCGTCGCCGCCGCGATGGAAGGACTCGCGCTGGGGATCCCCTCTGTGGCGTTCTCCTTCGCCGGCGGTGATCTGCGCGCCGATCTCTCGCACCTGCGCGAGCAGGTGAGTGTCCTCACGCCACTGCTGCGCCGCATCACGTCGTTGCCGACCTTTCCGGCCCACACGCTGCTCAACATCAACCTGCCACCCGTCCCGGCGGACGGCGTGAAAGGAGTGAAGTTGACTCGGCTCGGCAGCCGGGTGTATTCGGGGTCGCTCAAACCGATGCAGGATCCGTGGGGCCGAGACATCTTTTGGATCGGCGGCGGATCGATCGAGTGGACGGGCGAGGCCGATTCCGATTTCCGCGCCATTCAGGACGGCTACATCTCGGTGACCCCACTCCATCTCGATCTCACGCACTTCGGCATGCTCGAATCCGCGGGGGCGTGGTGGCCGGATCCGTAGACGGTCAGATGGGCGGCGCGCGACGCCGCCTCGTCGAGACGCTCCGTGAGCGCGGCATCCGGGATCTCGCGGTGCTGCGCGCGTTCGATCTCACGCCGCGTCACGCGTTCGTTCCCTCCGGCGTCAAGCACCGCGCGTACGAGGATGCACCGCTGCAGATCGGGAGCGGCCAGACGATCTCGCAGCCTTCGATTCACGCACGGTATCTGGAGTTGCTGCAGCTCACGGGCAGCGAGCGCGTGCTGGAGATCGGGACGGGCTCAGGCTATCAGACGGTGCTCCTCTCACACCTCGTCGCGCAGATCTTCACGATCGAGCGAATCTCCGCCCTCTACACGCAGGCTCGCGATGCGATCGGGCGCGCGGGCGCAAAGAATGTCTCCATGCTGCTCGGCGACGGTACCGTCGGCTGGCGCGAGTACGCGCCGTACGACGCGATCCTGGTGAGTGCGGGCGGGCCGAGCATTCCCAAGCCGCTCATCGAGCAGTTGGCCGATGGTGGTCGCATGCTCATTCCCGTCGGCGGGCGCGATGAGCAGACGCTCAAGATGGTCATCAAGCGCGGAGAGCAGATCACCACGTCCGACGTCGCGCCGGTGCGTTTCGTTCCACTGCTCGGCACGCACGGATGGGAGCAGCTGCCGTGACGCGCATCCACGTGCGAATCTCCGGCCGAGTGCAGGGTGTCGGCTTTCGGTGGTTCGTGCGTGAGGAGGCCCGACGGCTCGGTCTGAGCGGGTGGGTGACGAACCTGCCGAGCGGCGAGGTCGAAGTCCGAGCCAGCGGAGAGGACCGCGCCGTGGATCGCCTGCGCCGCGCGCTCGAGGTGGGGCCGACGGGCGCCGAGGTGGAACAGCTGCTCGACGTCGTCGACGTCGCGGAAGGCGCGCTGCCATATCCGTTCGCCATCCACCGATGACCGCAGCGCGCGGCGGCAGCGGTCCTTCCGATGACGACGTGCGCGAGCGTATCGCGCGCGCCCTGCGGGTCGTGCCGGACTTTCCGTCGCCCGGAATCCTCTTCCAGGACATTACGCCCGTCCTCGCCGACGCCTCACTGCTCGCGGCGGTCGTCGCCGCGCTGGCAGAGCCATGGCGCGATGCGCGGATCACGCACGTGGCCGGCGTGGAGAGCCGCGGCTTCATCCTCGCCGCGCCCGTCGCCGTCGCGCTCGGCGTCGGCTTCATTCCCGTCCGGAAGCCCGGGAAGCTTCCGTCACGATCGGTTGGTCGCGACTACGCGCTCGAGTATGGCACCGGCCGCCTGGAGATGCACGAGGACGCGTGCACGAGCGGATCACGCGTACTGCTCGTCGATGACGTCCTCGCGACGGGAGGCACCGCGCGCGCCGCATGCGAGCTCGTCGAGTCGGTCGGCGCATCGGTCGTCGCGTGCTCGTTCATGGTCGCGATTGCTTCGCTCCATGGCGAGCGCATGCTGAGGAACCATGAGATCGCGGTGCTCGTTCACCGCTGAAACGGCTGTGGGTGCCTCCGGGCGCGGCCGTGCTTCCTCGTCTCACGGTTGCTGCCCATCATGCGAATTCAATCTCTCGTCGTCGCGCTCGCCAGCATGCTCGCGTGCGTTGATTCTCGGACACCTATTTCAACCGCGCCGGTCGGCGCGACTCCGCTCGCGTCACTCGCAAGCACCACCTCGCCTGCTGCGGGCACGCCGATCTCCGGCGAGTACATCGTCCGCTTCCATGATGCGGAGCCCGACGTCGACGCACGCATCCGCGCGCTGCGCGGGCGAATCGATGGATCGATCGACGGAACGTATCGTCGCGCCATCAAGGGTGTCTTCGTGCGACGACTCTCCGACCGCGCGGTCGCCGTGCTGCGCGCCGATCCGAGCGTCGTGTCGGTCGAGCAGAACATGACCGTAGTCGGCGCCGCGACGCAGTCGAACGCGCCGTGGGGGATCGATCGGCTCGACCAGCGAAACAGGCCGCTGAGCACGACGTACACGTATGGACCGACTGGCAGCGGCGTCACCGCGTACATCATCGACTCGGGCATCAACTTCTCGCACGTCGAGTTCGGCGGGCGCGCGTCGCTCGGCGTGGACATCGTGTCACCGAGCAACGGTGGCGTGGACTGCAGTGGCCACGGCACGCTCATCTCCGGCATCGCGGGAGGCGCGACCTATGGCGTGGCGAAGAACGTCCGCCTGGTCGCCGTGCGGGTGCTGGACTGCGCAACGCGTGGCAACACCGCCGGCTTCATCGCCGGCATCGATTGGGTGACGACGCATCGCGTGCTGCCGGCCGTGGCGAACCTCAGCGTGGGCACGCCATATTCCGCAACGCTCAACGCGGCCGTGCGGAACTCGATCGCGAGCGGCGTCGTGTACACGATCGCGTCCGGCAACAGTAATGTGGATGCGTGCACGAGCTCTCCATCGAGCACCGTGGAGGCGATCACGGTCGCGGCGACGGACATCTACGACGAATGGGCGAACTTCTCCAACAACGGCCCATGCGTGGACCTCGCCGCGCCTGGTGTCAGCATCACGTCGGCGACGATCGGCAGCCCGACGGCGACGCAATCGGTGTACGGCACATCGTTTTCCGCACCGCACGTTGCCGGCGCCGCCGCGCTGTATCTCCAACTGCATCCGACCGACACGCCGGCCCAGGTGCAGGCCGCGCTCACGAGCAACGCGACTATTGGCGTGCTGTCGATCGTTCCCGCCGGCTCTCCCAACAAGCTGCTCTACACCGGCTTCATGACCGGATCCACACCGCCCCCGCCGCCGACGAATCAGCCACCGGTCGCGCGATTCTCGGTGAGCTGTCCCACGACGCAGTGCACGTTCGACGCGAGCGGATCCACGGATGACATCGGCATCGTGCGGTATGACTGGAACTGGGGAAACGGCAAGGCCGAATCGCACAGCGCGCCGACGGCGAAGAACACGTTCGCGACCGGCACTTACGACGTGACCTTGATCGTCACGGATGGCGTCGGCGCGAAGGGCTCGCTGACGAAAACCATCACGGTCGGATCGCCACCGCCCCCGCCGCCGTCCAATCAGCCGCCAGTCGCATCGATCGTTTCGCCGGCCAATGGCACCAGCGTGGCGGTAGGGACCGCGGTGTCGTTCACCGGCTCCGCAACCGACCCTGAGGACGGGACGCTGTCTGGCGCGTCGCTCGCGTGGACGAGCAGCATCGACGGATCGCTCGGGACAGGGAACTCGATCTCGCGGAGCACGCTGAGTGTCGGCACGCATTCGATCACGCTCAAAGCCACCGACTCCAAGGGAGGCTCGTCCTCGACGGCCGTCACATTGACGGTCTCGGCCGCGCCACCGCCACCGCCACCGCCGCCAGGGAACCAGCCACCGACGGCTGCATTCTCGTGGAGCTGCACGGGGCAGGCATATCCACACCAGTGCGCATTCGATGCGAGCGCTTCACGCGATGACGTCGGGATCGTCGCGTACACGTGGGATTGGGGGAATGGTCGCTCCGAGTCCAAGGTCGGGACAACCGCGCGGAACTCCTGGACGGCTTCGGGGAGCTATACCGTCACGCTCACCGTGCGTGACGGTCGCGGGGCTTCAGGCTCGGTCGCGAAGACTGTCATCGTACCCTGACCTTCTCGTCGTAGTGTCGGCGCAACGCTATTACGGGGGCCGCGCAACGGAACTTGCGTGAGTGGGGTGCGGGCGGTTCGATGGCGCGTCTCTGACGAACCCGGAGGATCGCCGGCGATCCGATGATGGATTGAACGTAAGCGATTGCCCCTACGTCAGTTGTAATTGGCGTATGGGGCTTCTGCTGGTGACGGATCTGGCGAACTGTTGTGGCGGGCGCGAGTTTGTGACCTCGGCATGTGGTCGGCAGAACGTGGTCTACCGGTTGCGGTGCCATGGTGTAAGAGCCGCGAGCGGCCCGCAGCAGCACTTGACAGTCCTACAGATGAGCTTGCTGTAGTGGAAGCGCCCCACCGCCGACCCAATCGCTCGAGATCGTTCGACGGTGGATTGGGTCGATCGACCCCGCTCGAGTTGCGTTCCGCACAGGAACTGCGTTCCAACGTCGGCGCCGTTCGCACGAACTAACAGGCCTCCCCACGAGGAAATGATCTTGTCTAAGCTGAAGGAAGTCGCCCGAGCGTTTTCTCGCAGTCAGGAAGGCGCGTCAACGGCGGAGTATGGAATTCTTATCGTCATTGCGGCGGGGATCGCCATTTTCGTCCTCGCGAACTTGAACAGCTCGCTTACGACCCTCTTCGGGAAGTTTGCGACGAAGGTCAACGGCGCAAATTGAAGCGGAGTCTCCTGGTTTCCATCTGGAATTTCATTTTTCCACACCAGTTCGCTTGCGCTCGCAGAATGTGATCTGTATCAGTAAACATTCGTGCTATTTCAAAGGCGGTAATCGGGTTGCGAAGTCTACGTAGAACATCACTCCGGTCGGATGCGCATGGCCGCGGCTGACACCTGACGCGCGCGAGAGAAGCTCGTTTCAGCACGATTGCAAATTCCCCTGTACGACTCACCCACTGGAGAACGCCCATGTCGACGATGACACGTTTCGCGCAGACTTTCATTCGCGACGAGCAGGGAGCTACCACGGCGGAGTACGGCATCATCGTCGTCGTCGTCGCCGGCCTCGCGATCCTCGTGCTCGCCCAGCTCAACACCTCGTTGACGGATCTGTACGGCAAGTTCGCCCTGAAGGTCGCCAACCTCTGACGATGGCGAGAGCCCGGTGTCGTCGAGGCACGTGGACGCGCGTCGCAATGGCGGCGAGGCGACCTGGGCGTCGCGGTCGAAGGTGCGTGGAACCCTCGGCGACTCGACCGCGACTCGACCGGCGCCGCCCCGCCGGTCGAATCGCCGTCCCGATCAGCTGAGCACCGACTGATGACGAGCTATCGAATCACCGACTTCTCGTCATCTTTCAGCTCGATGCTCGGGGGCCTCTGCTTCATCGGATTGCTCATGATCGCCGCGGCCTCGGACGTTCGGGCGCGGCGTATTCCGAACGCGCTCGTGCTGGTGCTTGCGGTGCTCGGGCTCGCTTACAGTGCGTTCACGCTGCCAGTCCTGATCGGAGCATCGCGGGCGGCGCTCGGTCTCGGTCTGGGGTTCTCTCTCTGGATTCCTTTCTACGCCCTCGGCATGATTGGGGCGGGTGACGTCAAGCTGTTCGCGGCCGGCTGCTGCTGGCTGGCACCGTCCCAGGTGATCGTGGCGGCACTGCTCTCGGCATTCGCGGGAGGGGTGCTTTCGATCATCGCACTCGTGCTAGCGCACGGCGCGGGCATTACCGTGTTCCGTATCGCGCAGGTCGCGCGAGATCCTACGGCGCTCGCCACGCCGCTGAATACGCCGGAGGGTCGGCCGACGTTGCCCTATGGCCTCGCCCTCGTGGTGGGCCTTGGGGTCGCAGGGTGGGTGCCGCTCGTGAGCAAATTGGCTTGATACCGTGGAGAGGTGAGGATGTCGCTGAGGACAATGCGCCGCCGCCTAGGCGGCCTGCGCGGGGAGCGAGGCGCCGCACTGGTGGAGTTCGCGCTGGTCGTGCCCTTTCTCATGATCATCATGTGCGCGACGATCGATTTCGGGCTCGCCGCCTATATGCTGAACAACCTGACCGGCGCGGTGCGGGAGGGCGCGCGGTTCGCGGCGACGATGTCCACTCCGCCCACGGCGAACGACAATACGGTGAGGGATCGTGTGTACACGTCGATCTCGGTGATGAACAGCACCCTGACTCCGGCCTACGTGAAGGGGCTCATCGGCAATACCGCCGTCGATCCCAACGGCAACATCACGGTGACGATCACGGGCTATCCGTACTATCCGATGACGCCTCTCGCGAAGCTGGTCTTCGATTCGATTCCGTTGAATCGAAAGGCGATATTCCGATACGAGCGAGCGTCGTAAGGGCCTCGGCGGCAACGCGCCAAACGGCGGCGGTACCACTCTGACGTGCTGGGGAGGACAATGGCGGGAAGACGATACATCTCGGTGTTCTACGTGGCGGTGGCGATCGCGGCGATCGCCACGTTTGGCGTGTATCGCGTGCTGGAGAGCACCAAAGCATCCAGCCGGATCGCGACGCGTCCGCTCGTCGTCGTCACGAAGAACCTTCCGGAAGGGGCCAGCATCGACCGCTCGTCCATCTCCGTCCGCGAATGGCCGGTTGCGACTGTCCCGGCGGGCGCGTTCGCGTCGCCGGACTCGCTGATCGGGCGCGTCACGCGCGTCGCGGTGTTCGAGGGGGAGGCCCTGGTGCCGGGCCGGCTCGCACCATCGGGGACGGGGCCGGGCATCGAGGTGAAGATTACTCCCGGGAAGCGCGCGATGGCACTTCGCATCAACGACGTCGCTGGCGTGAGCGGACTGATTCAGCCCAACAGCCGAGTGGACGTCCTGGTGAACATCCGTTCGTTCGCCGAAGGGGGACGGCAGGTCTCGAAGCTGTTCATGGAGAACATGCGGGTGCTGTCCGTTGGCACGCGCGTCGAGCGCGACGCGGATGGCAAGTCAATTGACGCGACGACGGCCGCACTCGAAGTCACGCCCCAAGAAGCGGAGCGACTGGCCGTGGCGGTGAACCAGGGCACCATCCAGCTCGTGCTGCGTGGATACGGTGATCCCGACAGCGTGCGAACTCGCGGCGCAAGTACGTCCGACGTGCTCTCGCAGCTCGAGACGGCGCCGGATCGGGTCGTTGCGGCGCCGGTCCAGAAGCCCGTGATTCGCCGTCCGCGCCCCGAGCCGCAGCGTGTCGTCGTCGCGCCGCCCGCGCCAATCGCGCCCGAAAAGCCCGACTCTCTCACGGTGAAAGTGTTCCGTGGTGGCAACGACGTCCAAACGACGAAGTTCGAGAAGCCGGCCACGCCCAAGCCGCAGTCGCAGCACTGACCGAACGTGGCGTCATCCTGGTACCGTAGCACGACCATTCCCTCATCGGAGCACGAACTCTTGAACGGTTTCACGCGGCTCACGACTCGATTCGCGCTGGTCGGCTCGCTCGCGGCTGGACTGGTCATCGCGCTCGGACAGCCTGCACGCGCGCAGACGGCTGACGCCGATCTGATTCGAGTCTCGCTGCCGGTGGGTCGGTCCTACCCGATCCACACTGTGGCGCCCGTGACGCGCGTCTCCGTCGCCAGCCCAACGGTCGCCGACGTCGTCGTGATCGGCGAACGGGACATCGTGATCAACGCCCGGACGACGGGTGAGACGGACGTCATCATGTGGAGCGGCGCCGATCGCCGACACTACCGCGTGCTCGTCAATCCTCCAACGGACCGCCGTCAGGTCTCTCTCGCGATCATCTTCGCCGAGGTACGGAAGGACGCGTTGCACGAGCTCGGCATCTCCGCCCTTTACCGCGACAAGCACGTACGCCTTGGCAGCGGAGTGCTGCGCAACGATGCTCAGGTCGACGCCGGCACTGGACAGGTCACGCTTCCCACCAGCACCGATTTCTTCACCGCGGTCACGAACTTCGGCCTGAACGACGTCCTTGCAACGCTCGAGGCTCAGGAAAGCCAGGGAAACGCCCGATTGCTGGCGCGCCCGAACCTGATGACCGCGAACCGGGTCGAGGGGACCTTTCTCGCCGGTGGCGAGATCCCCGTGCCGATCGCCCAGCCGGGGCAGGGGGGGCAGACCTTTGTCACGATCTCCTATCGCGAGTTCGGCATCCGGCTCAAGTTCACCCCGGAAATTCTCAGCGACAGCCTGATCACGCTCGCGGTGGCACCGGAGGTGTCGACGCTCGACTACACCAATGCCGTGACGATCGCCGGCTTTCGCGTGCCCGCGCTTCAGACGCGCCGTGTGGAGACCACGGTCGACGTGCAGCCCAATCAGAGCCTCGTCATCTCGGGGCTGATGTCGGAGAATCGCGAGCGCGTTCGCTCCGGAATCCCGTTCCTCATGGACATTCCGATTCTCGGCAACCTCTTCTCGAGCAGCCGCTGGCAATCGTCGCAGACCGAGCTGCTCGTGATCGTCACCCCGACGATCGTCGATCCGACCCGTCCGCCCGCGCGCGACATTCTGCGCGTCCTTCCTGATACGACGCTTCCCGCGCGCGAGGTGCTGGAGGAGGCAACGACGCCGCTGCTGCCCCCGTCGCCTCGACCGCGCACCCCGTAGCCGAGAGCGTCGTGACGCTACGCAAGGCAATCATCATCTCCGGCGCCGCCGGCGCCGAATCGGAGGCGAATACCGTGCTGCAGCGGTTCGGCTTCGAGAAGGCGGCGGTCGCCACCAACCTGTCCGATCTTCTCGCGGCCGTGCGCGCCGAGCACTACGATCTCGTCATCGTACCGCTCGAGAGCATGGGACCCGTCGAGCTGGCGACGGTGGAGCGCGAGATCGTGCGCGGCGGCGCGACGATGGTGATCGGCACGGCGCCGCAGGCGGACCCGACGCTCATTCTTCAGGCGATGCGGGCCGGCGTGCAGGAGTTTCTCGTCGTGCCGCCCAACCCGCAGGATTTCTCCGCCGCGGTGGATCGCCTGCTGCGGCGTGGCCGATTGGAGGTCGAGAAGGGCACGACGATCGCCGTCTACAGCGCCAAGGGCGGGCTGGGAACGACCAGCATCGCGCTGAACCTCGCTTTCGCGCTCGCCGATGCGAACCCGAATGCGCGCGTCGCACTCGCCGACCTGGTCGTGCATGGTGGCGACCTGCGGGTCATGCTCAACCTCGCCCCTGCGTACGACGTCGGCGATCTGGTGGCTCGCGTCAACCGCATCGACGCCGATCTGCTCACGTCGATTCTCACGCCGTCGGCAGGCGGGGTCTGGGTGCTGCCGTCGTCCGACCGCCCCGAGATCGCCGATCTCGTCGATGCCGCGACGGCCTCACGACTCATCGTCGAGCTGCGCAAGCACTTCGTGTACACGGTGCTCGACTGCGAGCACTATCTCACCGACCGGACGCTCGCCGCGCTGGATGCGGCCGATCGCATTCTCCTCGTCACGCAGCTGAGCGTCGCGGCGCTGCGCGGAACGCAGCGCACGATCGCGCTCTGTCAGCGGCTCGGCTATGGCGACGAGAAGATCCACATCGTGGTGAATCGTCATCAGGCAAGCGAGATTCTGACGCCATCGGATGCGAGCACGCTGCTGAACATGCCGCTCTTCCATCTTCTGCCGAACGATTTTCGCACGGCGGATGGTGCCGTGAGCAAGGGGGTTCCCGTCGGACGCTACGACAAGACTTCCCGGCTCACCCAGAGCTACGCGTCGCTGGCGGTGAAGCTGACCGGCGCGAAGTCGAGCAATGGGAAGCCTCTCTCGCCCGGCTCGCGTCTCAGTCGTATCTTCAGTCGCGGTAGGAAATAGTGTCGCCCTCTCTTCGAGACAGAATCCTCGGTAAGACTCCGGACCCCGAGCAGACGCCCGAGGAATCTGCCTCGGCTGGAACCGCCTTGGTGCCGGTGAGCGAGCCGCAGGCGCCGCCGCCGACCGGTGCGGCGCGCCCCCGGACGCCAGGTGCCTCCGCGCCCGTCGTCAGGTCGCCGAGCGAGACACCGCGCTTCGATGCCCGCGCTGCCCGCGCCGCCGAAGTGCGGCTCAGCGCGGTGGAACAGCTCAAGCTCGAGCTGCACCGCAAGCTGATCGAACGGCTCGATCTCGCCGCGCTCGAGCGCATCACCGACGAAGCGCTCCTCACCGCGCAGATCCGGAGCGCGGTGATCGAGTTCATCCGCGCCGAGCAGGCCCCGCTCAGCGCGACCGAACGCGAAGAGATCGTCGAGCAGATCATCTACGAAGTGACGGGACTCGGCCCGATCGAGCCGCTGTTCCGCGATCCGACGATCAGCGACATCCTCGTCAACGGACCGAAGGACGTCTACGTCGAACGTCGCGGGCGACTGACGCGGACGAACATCACGTTCCGCGACAATGCGCATCTGCTCACGGTGATCGATCGCATCGTGAGTCGTGTCGGGCGCCGGGTGGACGAGTCGTCGCCGATGGTGGATGCGCGGCTTGCCGACGGCTCGCGCGTCAATGCGATCATTCCTCCGCTCGCGCTCGACGGGCCGGTGCTCTCGATTCGCCGGTTCGGCGCCGAGCTGTCGGCGCGCGACCTGGTCGGTCTTGGCGCGCTGACGGAGTCGATGTTGATCCTGCTGGCCGGCTGCGTTCGCGCGCGACTGAACGTGCTCATCTCGGGAGGCACGGGCGCCGGCAAGACGACGTTGCTCAACGCGCTCAGCTCCTTCATTCCCTCGACCGAGCGCGTCGTGACGATCGAGGACGCGGCCGAGCTGCGCTTGCAGCAGGACCACGTCGTTCGCCTCGAGACGCGGCCTCCGAACTCCGAGGGTCGAGGCGAGGTCATCGCGCGCGACCTCGTGAAGAACGCCCTCCGCATGCGACCCGACCGCATCATTCTCGGCGAAGTGCGATCGGCCGAGGCGCTGGACATGCTCCAGGCGATGAACACGGGTCACGAAGGGTCGCTGGCGACGATTCACGCCAACACGCCACGCGACGCGATGTCGCGCCTGGAGACGATGATCCTGTTCGCCGGAACCAACCTGCCGAACCGCGCGACGCGCGAGCAGATCTCCTCGGCGATCGACGTCATCATTCAGGTATCGCGCTTGGCGGACGGTGCGCGCCGCGTCACCAGCATTACCGAGCTCACGGGGATGGAGGGAGAGACGATCTCCACCCAGGAGATCTTCCGGTTCACGCGCCGAGGCATCGCGCAGGACGGGACGGTGGTCGGCGGCTTCGAGCCGACTGGTATTCGCCCGAACTTCATGGCGCGGCTGAGCCTCGCGGGGGCCGATCTCCCGCCCGACCTCTTCTCGCCGCGCTGATCATGCAGTTGCTCATCCTGATCGTCGTCTTCTTCGGCATCGTCCTCCTGATCGTCGCGCTGTACGGCGTCATCAATCGGGAGTCGCTCGAGGCGGCTGATGCTGCGCGCGAGCAGCTGCGGACGAGCCACGGTGGCGCGATCGCCGCGATCAGCATTCTCAGAGACGACCGCTCGAGCGAGATCCCCTTTCTCAACCGGTTGTTGACCGGCCGGGCGCTGACGACGCGGATCGCCATCGAGCTCGCGCGGGCGGGGTCGGACCGGAAGGCCGGCCAGTTTCTCCTATCGACGATCGCGTTCGCGGTCGGAGGACTGGTGATCGGCCAGCGATACGGCATCATCGTTTCGTTTGCGCTCGCGGTGGTTGGAGCGTGCATCCCGTTCCTGTGGCTGCGGCGCCAGCAGGGCAAGCGAGTCGCGGCATTCGAGTCGCAGCTCCCTGAAGCGCTCGACATGCTCGTCAACGCGCTCCAGGCCGGCTACTCGCTCCAGGCCGCGATGGATTTCGTCGGCCGAGAGACGCCGGCGCCGCTAGGACCGGAGCTCGGCCGGTTCTATGACGAGCAGCGGCTGGGCATGGAGGTGCGCATCGCGCTGCTGCGATTCCAGGAGCGTGTGGGAACGATCGACGCGAAGATGTTCGTGACGTCGCTGCTGATCCAACGGGAGACGGGTGGAAATCTCGGCGAGGTCCTCACCAACCTCGCGGCGCTGATGCGGGAGCGGGTGTCGTTCCGGCTGCAGCTCGCGACGCTCACCGCCGAGCCGCGCATGTCGGCGCGCGTGCTCGCCTCGCTGCCGATCGCGGTGGTGCTGGTGCTCGGCTCGATCAATCCGGCCTTCGTGCAGCCGTTGCTGCATTCGACCACGGGCCAGAAGCTGCTCGTGTACGCCGCGGTGTCGGTGCTGATCGGGTACGCGCTCATGGCGCGAATCGCCGACGTGGAGATCTGACGATGTCGATCCTTCTCTGGACCCTCGTCGCCATCGTCGTCGTCTCGCTCGCCGCGGCGTTCTACGCCGTGCTGCTCGCGCGACAGCGGCGGGAGCTGGTGATCCGGCTCGAAGGTCGCACGACCGTCATCGCGCCGATCACGATTCTCCGCGGGGCTGGCGACAGCTGGGGGATTCGCGTTGGGCGGTGGCTTCGAGAGAACGCACCTCGCTCATGGCGCGATGCGGGGCCGGCGGCCAACCTCCTGGTGCAGGCGGGGTTCGACGGCGATTTCGCCCAGCTCTTCTATACGAGCGTGCGAGCCGCCTGCGCCGTGTTCCTGCCGCTCGCGATGTTCGCCTTTGGTCCGCAGAAGAATGTCGGGACGCTGCTCGTCCTCATCATCATCGCGGCCGGCGCGGGCATCGCCGGCCCCCGCGCGATGCTGGACCGGCTCGTCCAGCGACGGCGCGAGCGCATCCGCCGGTCGATACCGGACTCGCTCGATCTGCTCGTCGTCTGCGTGGAGGCAGGCATCGGCCTGGACTCGGCGATGCTCAGGGTGGCGAGAGACATGAGCGCTCTCCATCCGGACCTATCGGCGGAGTTCCGATTGGTGCATCGTACGATCAACGCGGGGCTCTCGCGAGAGGAGGCGATGAACGGTCTCTGGGCCAGGACCGGAGTGGACGAGCTGCGAGGGCTCGCGTCCAGCATGGTGCAGAGCGAGCGGCTCGGCACGTCGATCGCACGTATCCTCCGGATCTACTCGGAGACCATTCGCCGCAAGCGGCGGCAGGCCGCGGAGAAACGCGCGGCGGAGGCCTCGATCAAGATGGTCATTCCCCTCGCGCTCTTCATGCTCCCCGCGCTGTTCGCGCTCGTTCTCGGTCCGGCGGCCATGTCGCTCGCCGCGACGATGACCGGGCTGGCGCGCTAGCCATGCGCATCCTCTCGTGGAGTCGCCAATCGAGTCGAGCGCTGCTCGCGGCGGCGCGTCGGCGTCGCGGCGCGACGCTGGTGATGATGTCGATCCTGCTCATCGCGTTTCTCGGCGTGGGCGCGATCGCGGCGGACATTGGACGCTTCTACGCCGTGGTGACCGAGCTGCAGACCGCCGCCGACGCCGGCGCGCTGGCGGGAGCGCTCAAGCTCCAGCGCACGGAGTTCAATCCCGAGGAGCCCGACGTCGATTCGGCGGTCGTCACCTTCGTCAATTCGACCAATCGCGCGGACGGCGCTCAGATCGTCATCACGACGGCCGATGTGCGGACGGCGATCTACACACCGCCGAAGAACTCAGTGACCAAGCCGCTGGACTTCGACGTGGTCGCTCGGCGCGCCAATGCCGTGATGGTCACGGTGTCGGCTGCGCCGGTTGGCGTGTTCTCCCAGCTTATCGGCCGTGCGGCGAACCTTCCGCTCAGTCGCACCGGCGTGGCGTGGGTCGCGAATCTCGGTGGCCGATGCGTGCGCCCGTGGGCATTTCCCTATCGGAAGCTATACGAAGCGGTGGAGGGAATCACCGGCGTGCCGGATCCGGCGCCGGACCTCGAGCCGCGGAATTTGGTGAAGTTTCTGAACAGGGATCCCGACCTGCGAATGTTCGTCGTGCTGGGTGCCCAGGTCCGGCCTTCCCCCACGGATCCCGACGACGGGAATTGGGCCGGCTTCAACTTCACTGGCGCGCTCGGTCAACCCGCGTTCGTCGACGCCCTCCTGAGCTGCGTGCCCAACGTATTGGACGTCCAGACGACGATCGCGGCAGCGCTTCCATCTCAGGCCGGCAGCTACGTCGCCTGGAGCAATGCGGTGATCGTCGCACCAGGTGGCGGAATCTGCTATCGCCAATCCTCGCTGGATGCCGGATGCTATCCGGCGCCGGGCGCGGCGGCGCCTGGCGTCGCTGAGAGCGTGGCGTGGAGCGACACCCCGACGAGCAACGCGCTGCCGTTCCGATACGTCGGAGATTTCATCGTGACGTGCTATTTCGATTTACCAGCTCAGGTGTGCGGCCACACGAAGCCTGGCTATGCCAACAAATATCCGCTGGGCACGATCATTGGCGTGATGGCGGGGATCAAATCACGGCCGTTGAAATCCGATGACGTGCTCGGCGTCAAGCCGAGCAACGTTCAGCGCATCATTCTCGTTCGATAGGCCGTGCGCTCGCCGAGGTCGTGGTCTCGCGCCCGCCCGAGCCGCGCGATGCTTGTCGCTTGCCTGCTGGTCGGCGGACGTCCCGTCCGCGCGGTCGCGCTCCCGGTTGCTGATCCGGCGCAGTTGCCCGCGCTGTGCGTTTCGACGAACACCGACACGCGCGCAACCAGGTCGGCCGGTGGGATCATGACGGTCGGCATCTCGTTCTTCGCCGGCCGTCGGCGCGGATCGGACGACGCGCATCTCGCCGCTGCACTCACCGCCGAGCTGGCACGCCAGCTCCTCAGCGCGCGCCGCGTCGGTACGAGTGGAAGCCGGACGATGCAATCGAGTCCACTCCTCGTGGTCAAGATCGCCGAGAGCGGGAGTGTCGCCGACGTCGATCTCTGGCTCACGGGCTCCGTCTTTCGGGAAGATTCACTCGTGCGTGCGTCGGTGCGAGTCATACGCACGAGAGACGGTGCGATGCTCTGGACGGGGACGAGATCGCGACCAGTGCTTCAGCTGCCCCTTCTGTCACGCATTATCGCGCAGGAGTTCACCAGTCGAATCGGCGCGCGGCTCTCGGCTCCTCCGCCGGGGAATCCCATCGAGCGGTCAGCCGATGCCTACGACTTGATGTTGAGAGGCATGTACGCGGCGTCGGGCTACGCACCGGACGACCTCGCGCGCGCCATCGGCCTCTTCGACGAGGCGATCGCGCGCGACCAGAACTCCGTGGGGGCTCAGCGCCTGCGTGAGAGTGCGCAGCTTCGATTGCTCGCCTGGGGAGGCGACGGATCGCCGCTGGAATCGCGCCTGGTCGAGCGAGGGCTGCTCCGCCGCGTGACGGAGCGCGATCGCGATGAATCCGAGCGGCTCATCGAGGAAGCGGATGAAGAGACGCGTGGCGGCCAACCGGGCCATGCATGCGAGTTGCTCAATGCGGCGATCGACAACGATGCGCGGTCGACGCCGGCGTACGCGCTGCGTTCACTGATTCGGGCGCGCGGTGGTGACGTTCGCGAAGCGTTCGCCGACGCGGAAACCGTGACGCAGCTCGGACGACCACTGTGGGGTGACGCGTTGCGTGCGGTCGTGCTTCGCCGTGCCGGGGACACGACGACCGCGCGGCAGCTCGTCACGAGGCTGCTCGGGCAGACGCGCCAACGGCAGGGAGCCCTCGCCTTCTGGGATGCGCGTTTCGTCGCGCTCGCGCTCTCGGAGATGGGCGAGTGGTCTGCGGCTCAATCCGTCCTGCAGCGTGTCGACTCGCGGGATCCTCGCATCGCATGGCTGCGATCGGATCCGACGCTGCAGCCGCCGACGCAGTCGTCGTCGCCGGCTCGGCGCGGGCGGTGACTCACGCGCGAGATGGCGCGGCCACGTCGCCGCGCGACGCGGCTGTCGAGTGGCGTCGTGCGTGGGAAGAGGATTTCGGGAAGCAATGGCATGTCGACCTCGGCCTGATCGCGTTAATAATTTTTGTCTTCGGTGCTATCCGACCGTTGAGCGATCCTGACTTGCCTATGCACCTCTCTGTCGGAGAGTGGATCGTGCGGCACCGCGCGGTTCCATACGTCGAGCCGTTCGCGTGGACCAGAGCAGGGGCGCCGTATTACGATTTCGCCTGGCTGCCGCAGTCAGTGTTTTACTTGGTGCTCGATGCTTTCGGACACTTGGGCCTGAGAGTGCTCCAAGGATGCATCGTTCTCACGAGCGCCCTTTCGGCGATGACTCTGGCTCGAACAGCGCGTCTGCGACCGAGTCAGGGATTGATCCTCGCCGCAATGCACGTCATCGTTGGCGAAGTGTTCGTCGCGATGTTACGACCGCAGTCGGTGTTGCTCATCGCGATGCCGCTGATCTGGACCGGTTTTCTAATGATTGTTAGGGGCGAGCGCGTTTCGGTGGCAATGGTGATTCTGTTCGGCGCTAGCGCGGTGATGGCGAATTCTCATCTCTTCTTTCCAATCGCGCTCGCCCCGGCCGCACTGCTGCTCGTGTATCCACAGGTCCGGAGGAAGCACGCCATCGGCGGTGTCGGCAGCGTGCTGGCGGGCTGGGTGGTCGCGCCATACTCGCCGTATTGGCTCGAGGTGTTCCGGCACAATCTGGGATCGAACATATTGTTTCGCCCGCCCGCGGCTATCGCGGAGCTGCAACCGGGCTTCGTTACCATGTTTCAGCCCGGGCTCAACGCGCTCATTGTTCTAGTCCCAGCGATGATCGCCATGCCGTGGGTACTCACTGGTGTGAGCCTCACACGACGAGAGCGGCTCATGGCCGCGCTGTTCTGGGGTCTTGGGCTCATAGTGTTCGGCTATGCGACACGGCTTTTCCTCATATGGTGGCTGCTCACGATGCTGCCATTCGCATGGGCAATCGTACGACTCACCCACACTACGGAAACGCGCCCCCCCCGGACAAGCATTCGACTCACCGGCTTCATCGCGTGTGTCGTGATCATCGTCGGCGCTGTCGCCGGAACCCGTCGGGAGTGGGCACTCGAAGGCGACACGCGCGACCGCAGGCTTCCCACCGTCGGGGCGCTAGCGGCCGAGCCGCTTGCTAAGTTGCTAGAAACAAGACTGCGCCATGGGAAGCGCGCACGCGCACTCACGACCTTCGGCAACGGAAGCTTCCTTACTTGGCGGCTGCCCGGGCTGTCAGCCTCGATAGACAGCCGAGGCGTGTTCCCCGATTCGGTAGCCGCCGCGGAGGCGGTCGTCCTCGCCTCCGACCGCGGCGTGCCGCTCGGCCCATGGCGCTCGGCGGACTTTGCAATCGTGCCAGTCAGATTTCGCGTCGCCGAAGTGCTCGATACGGCGAGTGAGTGGCGCCGAATCGCGAGTGCGCCGGGAATACCAATGTCGCTCGACTCGGTCGCTCTCTGGGCACGAAAGGCGTGGTGGGAGGCTTCGCTGGCGCCTCCAGCTCATCCCTGAGGGAGACTCACGTTACCATGATCGATCACTCGGTGGCAGAGCTCGAAACATCGAGCGAGTCGCAAGGTCGCGTGTGGCGCCTCGCGCTTGTCTGCTGCGCGATCGTCGTCGGAGTGCAGATGGGCTTCGCGCCCCTCGCGGATCCCGACCTACCCAGCCACCTCTCCGTCGGCGAATCGATCCTGGCACGACGTTCGGTACCGCTCGTCGAGCCCTTCGCGTGGACGCGTATTGGTGCGCCGTACTACGCGTACTCGTGGTTACCGCAGATTGTGATGTTTGGGCTGCTGCGCAGCGGAGGCCCTCTCGCACTGCATCTGCTCGCGGGGGTTCTCGGAGCGGCGGTGGTTCTCGCGAGCGCGGCGGCGGCGCGCGCGTTCGGACTTCGGCCGTCCGGATCCGCGCTGTTCGGGGTGCTCGCGGCGACAGTCGCTCTCGAGACGACGCCCTTTTTGCGTCCGCAGATGTTCATGCACGCGATCGTGCCGCTGGCCTGGCTCTGCGTAGCGCTCTCGCGAAGTGAGCGCATCGAATCATGGGTTACCTGCGTCGCACTCGTTCTACTCAACGCGCTCGGAGCGAGCGTTCACATCTCGTTTCCGGTATTGGCAGCACCACTCGTGCTGTTTGTCGCGGAGAGCCCTGTTCGTCTCAAAAGTGTGCTGCTTGCCAGTGCTTCCACATTGCTCGGCTGGATGCTCTCACCGTATGGGACCAAATGGCCATCGGTGTTCGCACTGAATTTCGCGAGGAACGCGCTGACGAGTTATCCACCGCCGGCGGGGGAGCTCACGCCAGGATTCATTATCTCACCCTGGTTTGGCGTTGCACTCGCCGCATTGCCACTCGTCGCGGTCGTTCGGATGCGAGACGACCGCCAGCGACTTTTCTACGGCACGCTCTGGCTCGCCGGTCTCGTGGCATTCTCGCGGATGTTCAAGGCGCTCGGACCGTGGTGGTGGTGCGCGACGCCGATGATCCTCGTCAGCATAGCGCGACTCTCCCGCGCGTCGACGGCGTGGGTGCGTCGTGTCTTCGCAGCGCTCCTCGTGCTCGCGACTGCGGCACTAGCAATTCCGAACGTCCGGATCGGCGCGGCGACGATGCGCTACGAAGGCGGCGTCGTCCGACGCGAGCTTCCTTCGCTCAAGGGATACGCGACTGAGCCAGCTGCTCGCTGGCTTGAGCGCAATATGCAGCGAGGCGCGAACGGCAGGTTGCTGACGAGCTTTATTTACGGCAGCTATCTGAAGTGGCGTGTGCCTTCGCTGAGCCAATCGATCGACGGCCGCACGATCTTCCCGGATTCGGCGGCGCTACCCGACGCGGTCGCAGAGCGCACGGTCATTCACCTGGGTCCCTGGCGATCAGCCGACGTGGCGGTCGTGCCGCTCACGTACCCCGTGGCACTCACACTGGACGCCGATGCATCGTGGTGCAGGGTCGGGGTCGCGTCGCCGGCTCCATGGGATCCAAGCGCGCCGCGTGCGGCGCTCTGGGTACGACGCGCATGGTGGGCGACGGTGCGCATGGCGTCGGACAGTTCTCGCTGCGGACCGGTCTCCGAGCGTCGTTGATCGACCCCGCTCGAGATCCGATGCACCTTTTACGAAGCGCGCGTCCATGGGATCGGTGAGTTCAGCATGCGATCCACGCCGTCCGGAGCGCCGTCAGCGTTCCGTCGACTGAGCACGATGTAGAGCGCTGGCAGAAAGAGGAAGGCGACGACGGGCGCTCGAATGAAGGTCTGCGACACGATGTCGTCATGGACCCACTCGGGGACGATCAGCTTGGTGACGATCGGCACGAGCCAGCTGCCGATGAACAGCACCATCATCTCGCGCCGAGTGCGCGCGATCAGGAAGAGCGGAAGCTGATCGTACAGAATGAGGTTGGAAGGAATGACGGACATCGCCAACAGCAGGCGCGCATCCGGATCTCGCCAGCGGAGGACGGCGAGAAGGAGCAGCGGTCCGCCCATCACGGTGACCGGAGACTGGTAGTAGCTCATGCCGGACACCACGCGTCGCCACTCCATCGGCCAGGAGGGAACGAGGGCCAACGAGACGATGAGCAGCACGAGGCCACCGCCAGCGATCCACCAGGTCGGACGTCGTGCGAACAGCGCCAGGCCGAGGTTCGGCTTGCACACCGCGAGCGCGCCGAGCGGAGCGAGCATCCCGGCGGCTGTGAGAAGGGGCGACCACTGCACCAGGCTGATCGCCATGACGAAGCACGGCGAGCCAAGCACGAGCAGTCGATACCCGGGACCCTCGAGAACTCCATACGTGAGCGCTCCCGTCCCGACGGCCACGAACAGGCCCGCCGCGAGCCATGCCGGCAGGAACGCCAGCGGAAGCGCGGCGATCGCTGCCGGGAGAGGGTAGGCGAACGGACCGAGTGGATACGGCGAGGCACGCGTATCGATGCCGTACGGATCGACGTGACGCAGCAGGAGGCCCGCCGATCGCCACGCCCCGGTGAAGTCCGCGGCGTAGAGCTCTGGTGACAGCGAGAGCGCGCCGCCGACGAGGCATCCGACCGAGACGCCGACGACGATCGCCCAGAACAGTCGTTCCTGGAGCAGGGCACCGAGCCGGCGAGAAAGCCTGGACAGTGGTCGGTACCGGAAGCGCTGGGTATCGGTGCGAGCGGGCGAGGCGGCTCGCGCCGGACCTTCAGCTCGGTCGTGGGTCGGCGGTCAATCCAGCCATCGCGGCGGTGCGCGAATGTCACTGTCTCAGGCACGCGGGGCAAGGAGTGTCGCTTCACGACGAGAGTGCGCCCGACCCTTGCCGTTGTATGAGGCTGCGATTGCGGCCATATTGCGGGCTGCGTCGAATCCGTTCACGGGAGCGATCAAAGCGCCAGCGCCTACGGGCTCGAGTCTCCGCTTCGGCGGCGGCGCCACTCGCCGGTGCATCGTTCGGCGCGTAGCCCCTGTAGCTCAGGTGGATAGAGCAGCGGTTTCCTAAACCGTTGGCCGGGTGTTCGAGTCACCCCAGGGGCATTGCGCCTCGCGTCGACGATTCCAATCACTTGCAAACTCATGACGACCCCCACCATCCACGACTCCCCGGCACAGCCGAAAGCCGAGAGCTTTCTCGACTGGTTTCGCATCAACTCACGCCTCGTGTCCATCGGCGCGGTCGTGGTCGTGGCGGCCGCGTTCGGCGTCTGGTTCTACAACCGGTCGGCCGCCCTCAAGAACGAGAATGCCGACAAGAAGCTCCTGGCGGCCAAACAGTCGATCGGAAGCGGCAACATCCCGCTCGCACAGACGGACCTGAAAAAGGTCGCCGACCAATACGCGAGCACCAGCGCCGGAGCGGAGGCGGGAATGCTGCTCGCCCAGCTGAAGCTGGACCAGCAGGATTACGCTGGCGCGGTGACGACGCTGAAGGACCTGACCTCGCGCATCTCCACCGGACCGTACGCCGCGTCGCTTCGCTCACTGCTCGGCGATGCGTACGCGCAGCTTGGCAAGCCGGCCGAGGCGGCGGCGGAGTACGATCGCGCCTCCCAGCTCACGGCCATGCCGAACGAGCGCGCGCTCCTGCTGTCGAAAGTTGGGCGGGCGTTCGCCGCGGCTGGGAATCACGATCAGGCGCGCCGTGCCTGGGAGGCGCTGGCGGTTCAGCAGGACAACCAGGCACTCGCCGCCGAAGCGCGGCTTCGCCTCGGCGAGCTACTCGCGACGGGCGCCAAGTCCTGACGCGTTCGTGAGCCGGCCACGCACGTCGCACAGCGACGTGCGGGGCCGGCTCTCTCTTTGTGTGACACCGCGGTCGCCTCGAGTCGTTGTGCGCGATGTTAAGCGGGCGCGGGCGGGCGAGAACTGACGCATTGTGTCTCGCGCGCGAAGGTGCTACAATCTCCGATTCCTCCGGCGCCGCGAAGCCGGTTGGGAAAACGCCGGGACGTGCCGGCTCCCTCCTCCTAATTCGCGAAGCACCCCACCAGAAATGCGCAAACACCACCTCATCGTGGCGCTTACCGGCGTTCTCGCCGCCTGCGTCGATGGATCGACGCCGGCCCCTACGGCCACGCCGCGCACACCCGTCGCACCAGCTGCTCCAACCTTTGCGCGTTCATCGGACGGCGACCCGATCGTCGGTGAGTACATCATTCGTTTCAGGGATTCCGAGTCGGATGTCGACGGCCGAGTGCGATCGCTCGCTACACGGATCGACGGCAATGTCGAGCGCACGTACCGGTCGGCGATCAAGGGCGTGTTCGTGCAGAAGATGTCGGCTGGCGCGGCCGCCGCACTCCGCAACGATCCGAACATCGTGTCGGTCGAGCAGAACATGACCATCTCGCTCAGCACGACGCAGACGGGAGCCACGTGGGGCATCGATCGCATCGATCAGCGCACGCTGCCGCTCAGCACGACGTACAACTACACGAATGACGGCACGGGCGTGACGGTGTACATCATCGACACCGGCATCAACTACACGCACAACGAATACAACGGTCGGGCGAGCTTCGGCGTCGACGAGATCTTGCCCTCGACGAACGGTCTCGATTGCAACGGGCACGGCTCGCACGTGTCGGGTACGGTCGCCGGCACGACCTACGGCGTCGCGAAGAACGCGAAGCTGGTGGCGGTGCGGGTGCTCAGCTGCTCTGGCAGTGGCAGCACGGCGGGCGTCGTTGCGGGCATCGACTGGGTCACGGCGCATCGCGTCCTGCCGGCGGCGGCGAACATGAGCCTCGGTGGCGGCTTCTCGCCCACGCTGAACGCCGCGGTCACCAACTCCATCGCTTCCGGCGTCGTGTACGGCGTGGCGGCGGGCAACAGCGCGGGCAACGCCTGCAACGAGTCGCCCTCCAGCACCCCGAACGCGATCACGGTTGGCGCGACGGACAAGACCGACAAGTGGGCGAGCTTCTCCAACTTCGGATCCTGCGTGGACATTGACGCGCCTGGCGTGAACGTCACGTCGGCGTGGATGGGGAGCAACACGGCGACGAACACCATCAGCGGGACGTCGATGGCGACGCCGCACGTGGTTGGCGCCGCCGCCCTCTACCTGCAGTCGAACCCCTCGGCCACGCCCGCTCAGGTTGCCGCGGCGCTGGTGAGCAACGCGACGACGAGCACCATCACCGGCGTGCCGGCGAACACGCCGAATCTGCTGCTGTACACGGGATTCCTGCTGTCGCAGGCGCCGGTGGCGCGCTTCACGCCAACGTGCAACGCGCTGGCCTGCTCGTTCGACGCGAGTGCATCGACGGCGCTCGCGACCGCGACGTATGGCTGGACGTTCGGTGACAACACGACCGGCACGGGCAAGACGACGAGCCACACCTACGGCGCGGCCGGCACGTACTCCGTGACGCTCACGGTCACCGACGCGAACGGCACGAACTCCGTGACCAAGCAGGTAGTGGTTGCGGCGAGCAACCAGGCCCCCGTCGCCCGCTTCTCGGCAACGTGCCCGACCAACAAATGCGCGTTCAACGGCAGCGCGTCCACCGACGACATCGGGATCGTGTCGTACACGTGGGACTGGGGTAACGGCCGTTCGGAGTCGCACGCCGGTCCAACGGCGAACAACACGTTCAATCCGGTCGGCGTGTACAGCGTCACGCTCACCGTGACCGATGGCAGCGGGCAGACGGGGTCGGTGACGAAGGCGATCACGGTGCCGACGCCGACGGGCAATCAGTCGCCGTCCGCCTCGATCAGTGCGCCGACGAACAATGCGAGCGTGGTGCAGGGATCGAATGTGAGCTTCACCGGCTCGGGCACCGATCCAGAGGACGGGGCGCTCACGGGCGCGTCGCTCGTCTGGTCGAGCAGCATCAACGGTCAGATCGGGACCGGCACGACGTTCTCGACCACCGGACTGTCGGCGGGAACACACACCATCACGCTCACCTCGACGGATTCGCAGGGCGCGCACGGCACGGCGTCGATCACGCTGACCGTGACGCCGGTGTCGACCAACCAGCCGCCGGTGGCGAAGTTCAGCTTCACGTGCGTTGGGCAGGCGTCGGCGCGGCAGTGCGCGTTCGACGCCAGCACCTCCACGGACGACGTGCGTATCGTCTCGTACACGTGGAACTGGGGCAATGGCAAGTCGGAGACACGGGTCGGCTCGATCGCCAAGAACACCTGGGCGGCAGCCGGGACCTACACGGTGACGTTGACCGTGAAGGATGGCCCGGGCCTCACCAACAGCACGAGCAAGTCGGTCGTCATCCCCTGAGTGATCGAATAGCCTGATGGAAGGGGCGCTGCGGCGGTCCATCCGATAACAGCGAAAAACGGCGGTCCCGGACGTTACCAATGACGTTCGGGACCGCCTTTTGTCTGGCCGGTACTGGGAAACTCGAAGGCGACTTCAGCCGCGCTTCTGACTTTTCGGCAGTTGGATCAAATGGGAGACGACCCTCTGAAACGAGCGCTGAACAATGCAGTGATCGCGCGGAGCGTCCAACTGGCGCACTGGTAGATCCTGCTGAAAGTCGAGGAGAGCACCACCGGGCTGGAATACTCGAGGCCGCTGAATCTTCAAGCCTGATGGCGACAGATGGGCGATCTCCACGCCCTGGCTCGAGACGTCTCGGTTTCGCCATTGGATGCGGGCGCCAGGTCGTTCGGCGTCGAATCCCCAAGCAGAATCGCATCCAGACGCCTCAGGGCGAATCAGACGGCGTATGACCAGTCAGGAGCTTCGCGACTGGAGTCGGCGGAAGCCTGCGACGCGCTCGGAACAGGAGGTTGGTCGAGCTGACAGGCTCGGCTTTCCCGCGTCGAATCAGGAGGAGGGACCGGAAGCGAGGCGGGCGAGCCAGACCCAACGCTCCCAAAAACTGCCGTGAGATGCCGTCAGTTTTGCGCCAGCGCTCCCTACAGCTGTCTTTTAAAGATGCGTATAAGATGTATTATGTAAACTAACGACAGTGGAAAACTGTGGAGAACTGAGTTCTCCACGTTGGCCATCACCTGATAAGCTGTTGCCCTCCTAACCGTTCGCGCGACTACATCAACCTTTGCTCGAACCAGGTCACAACTGACGATCGGCTATCCTTTGCGAACAACGAGCTGATCAAGTCGCTGGCGCCTTTACTGTCGTATTATCGCCTCCAGAGGCGGTTCGCCAGCGGATCCGAGCCCTGTTGGACTGCCACGGTAGCCTTCACAGCTCTTACGTTTCGCCCAGTTGCCCCTGGAACACGATGCGCGCCTCGCCCGAGAGCGACGGGTGCCAGCCGCTCAACGTCCGTCGCTCGAGACGCACTCGGAGCACGCGTCCGGACCGCGTCGTGAACGACGACCCGCCAGCCGCCTCACCCGACTCGGCAAGCAGAATTGCGGTGGCGACGGCACCGGTCCCGCACGCCAGCGTTTCCCCTTCCACACCCCGCTCGTAGGTCCGGATCCGCCACCCGCCGTTCCCATCGTCCGAAACGAAGTTGACGTTCGCTCCCTGGGCGAGCGACTTATCTCGGCGCAGCGGCCGACCCCGCCCGACCACATCCACCTGATCGATGTCGTCAACGCGGACGACCAGATGTGGCACGCCGGCGAGAGCGAACCCGATCCATCGCTCGCCGGCCTCGAGCCGGAATGGCAGTCTGGTTTTCACGTCGGAAACCGGCTGGAGATCCACTTCCGGACCGGTCGGCAGATACCGAGCACTGAGCACGCCGGAATCCGTTTCGACATGGCACTCCCCCGCCGGCATGATCCCCAGCTCGACGGCGAGTCGCACAGAGCAGAGGGTGGCATTGCCGCAGAGATCCGCCCGCGAGCCGTCGCTGTTCAGATAGACCATCCGGAAATCGGCGGCCCACGATTTCTCGAGGAAGACGATTCCGTCAGCGCCGATTCCGGTTCCCCGCGCGCAGATCGCCTGGACGCGACTCGGCGTCTCCAGATCGCCAGCCGCCTTTGCCAGGGCGTCGACCATCACGAAGTCGTTTCCCGACCCGCTCATCTTGTAGAAGGTGCGGCCAGACGGCAGCATCGAATCGAGGCTCAGAGAATGAAGGGGAGGCGGGTCAGATCGTGCCCCGGATGGCCCACCACCGAAGTCGCCAGACCATCCAGATTGCCTCCCGGACGATCGACTTTGACATCTTGCTGGTACCCTCCGTCCGGTCCACGAAGACGATCGGGATCTCGACGATTCGGAAGTTACGCTTCCACGCTCGAAAGCTCATCTCGATCTGAAACGCGTACCCGTTGGACCGGACCCGAGAGAAGTCGATCGACTCCAGCACGGACCTGCGAAAGCACTTGAAGCCACCGGTCGCATCCCATACCGGCAATCCGGTTACGGCGCGCGCATAAAGGTTTGCGCTATAGCTGAGGATCAGTCGGCTGATCGGCCAGTTGACGACGGTGACCCGACCCTGCTGATATCTGGACCCGAGCACCAGGTCGGCGTCCTCGACGGCCTTCAGAAATTGCGGGAGGTGGCCGGGATCATGGGAGAAGTCGGCGTCCATCTCCAGGACGTACTGGTAGTCGCGCTCGAGCGCCCATTGGAAGCCGGCGATGTATGCCGTCCCCAGCCCCATCTTGTGCGAGCGCGCCAGCAGATGCACCCGCGACTCCTCGGCCTCGAGCGCGCGGACGATGTCGCCGGTGCCGTCGGGCGACCCGTCGTCCACGACGAGCACTTCCAGGCGGGCATCCTGCCGAAGCACCGACGTGACGAGGCGGCGGATGTTCTCGCACTCGTTGTAGGTCGGGACGATGACCAGCGCGCGCTCCTGCACCGTCTCAGGCGGCACGCCGTCGCTCGGCGAACGCGCCGCCCGCTACGAGGAGCAGCGCCACGAGGACAGCCGCGAGAGTGACGGATTTTCCTTTCGCGTAGGCGGGATCGTGAAAGTCCAGCTGGATCTTCATCGCTCCGGCCGGCAGCGGAACGCCGATGAAGCTGTAGTCAGCGCGGACGGTGGTTGCCGAGCGCCCATCGACGCTCGCCGTCCAGCCGGGGAAGAAGTTCTCCGACACGACCAGCGCCGAGCCAGCGGGCGCGGGTGCGCTGAGCTCGAGGGCGATGTGGCCCGCGTCGTAGCGAGTCACTCGTGGAGTAATCGCGACCGGCTCCGGAAGCGCCGTCAGCGTCTGGCTCGGTACGCTCGACAGGGAGTCGATCACGCCCACGCGCGTCGGGTCGAAGCGCGGATCGAGAATTGTGCCGAGGGTCGCCGCATCGCTGGCCTTCACCATGGCCGGGACCACCCAAGCCGGGGGATTGTCTCCCGGCAGGCGATATAGGTAAACGGTGGAACCCGCCGCATTCTTGACCGGCCCGAGCAGGAACTTGAGGGCCGTGTCCTTGAGCAGCGCATTCGTGTAGAGGTAGCGCGTGTTCGACAGCCGCCAGAATGCCGGGTTGACGAGGTTCGCGTAGTCCTCCTGCACCTCTCTGCTGGCGAGCCGCTGATAGTTGCCAAGCTCGTTTCCATGATATCCGCGAACCTGCCGGATCCGATACACCATCAGCGCGTCGCCATGATAAAA
>JBDTOD010000017.1:0-47717 GCA_039933415.1 bacterium | reverse complement strand
TGCGTCGCTGCGCCGATCCGCGCTGCGGACGGGTCTTTCAGGACGAGACGAAGAATGGCCGGCGCCGCTGGTGCGACATGGCCACGTGCGGCAACCGCGCCAAGGCGGCGCGCCACCGCATGAAGCTTCACACCTGAGCCGCGCGCCTCGCGACGCGCGAGGCGCTACGACGCCAGCGCGAACGCCTTCACATACCCCATCGTCTCGGCGTAGTCGCGCAGCTTCCGCTGGAGCAGCCGTCGGCCGCGGAACAGGCGTGACTTGACCGTTCCCTCGGGGATGTCGAGGATCTTCGCGATCTCCGCGTAGCGCAGCTCCTGGATGTCGCTCAGCACGACGGCGGTGCGATACTCGTCGGGCAGCGAATCGATCGCGCGAATGATCTCGTCGTCCAGGAACGAATCGTAGAATCGGCCCTCCGGATCCGCCTCGCCGATCGCGTCGCGCGTGGACCACCCCGGCTCTCCATCGGCGTCGGACACTTCGCGCGCGTCGATGCGCCGCTTCCGGCTCACGAACAGGTGATAGAGGATGGTGAACAGCCACGCACGAATGTTCGTGCCCAGGCGATACTGCTCCCATCGCTCGAATGCCCGGAGGACGGTTTCGGACACGAGGTCCTCCGCGTCGTCACGTGCGCGCGCGAGCTTCAGCGCGAAACCGTAGAGCGCATCGAGGTGCACCATCGCTTCGCGCTCGAAGTTCGCGCGAGGCGTCCCCTCACCACTGGCTTGCGTCATCGTCTCTTCTCCCCTCCCCCTCACCCCACCAAGGCACGCTCGAGGCCCCGTGCCTCGCCGCCGCGCAGATGCGTCGCAATGAATCCCTTCAGGTCCTCGCCGATCCCTTCCATCACCTTCACGTCACGTCGCACGCGCGTCATCAGCATGCCCCCTTCCAGCGCGGCGATGACGAAGCGCGCGACGCGGGACGCATCGACCCCGTCACGCAATTGCGGGCGAAGCTCCTCGAGCAGCGCTTCGAGCTGACGCGCCCACTGCTCGAACACCTGGTCCAACCGCTGCCGGAATCCCTCGTGCACGTCGGCCAACTCGCCCGCCAGATTGCCGAACGGCGATCCGTACCCCGATCCGCGCTCGTGCTGCAATGCCACGAGCGTGTCGATGAAGAGCGCGAGCCGGTCGATCGGCTCGATCATCGGCTCACTCAGGATCGCCAACCCCCGCTCGGTGAATCGCTGGAACTGCCGGTCGAGCACCGCAAAGCCGAGGGCTTCCTTCGACGGGAAGTAGTGGTAGAAGTGGCTCTTCCCACTCAGTCCGGTGGCGTGGATCAGATCCTCGACCGAGGTATGGGTGAACCCCCGTTCGTTGATGATGCGCGCGGCGGCGTCGAGGATGGCGTTGCGGCGAGTGCTCACGGAGTAATACTAGGACCGATCGGTCCTAATGTCAATCCGTCGCCCGTATCCTGTTGAATGCACTAGATTTCCGTTCATGCAGTCGGCCCCGTGGACGCGCGTCAGCGTGCGACGCACGCATCTCGAGCTCAGATCCGCTGCCGAGCTGGTCCCCGCTCGGGTCCCGGTCGAGCCGCCGGCGCTGACGCTTCGCCGGCCGATCTGCCCCTCGGAGTACCTCTCGCTCTATGCGCTCGTCGGCGAGCGCTGGCTCTGGCGCGATCGGCTCGTCTGGACCGACGCGGAGCTGACGACCTACCTGGCACTCCCCGACGTCTACGTGTGGACGCCCATCGTTGGCGACACCGTGGCGGGCTATTTCGAGCTGAAGCAACACACGGACCGATCGGTTGAGCTCATGTATTTCGGGCTCGCCCCCGCGTTCATCGGCAAGGGGCTCGGCGGCTGGCTTCTCACGCGCGCCGTCGAGGAGGCGTTCGCCCTCGGGGCCAGCCGCCTCCAGCTCAACACCTGCACCCTCGACGCTCCGCAGGCGCTGCCCAACTATGTGGCGCGCGGATTCCGGATCGTCAGCGAGGATCAGTATCTGCTGGACGTGCCAACGCGCACGAAGGAGCAGGTGCTTCCGACGGCGGCGGGAAGGAGTCTCAGCCCGAGCTGAAACGCTTCAGATCAAGTGGGGTCAGCATCGTTGAAATACGCTCACGGCCGTGAGCGTATTTCAACGATGCTGACCCCAAAGCTGCCACTTGAAAAACATCATTTCAGCGCCGAGAGCGGCCTCGACCACCCGGCCCCTTTCCGCCACCGCGCCGCGGTCCGCCACGGCCGCCCGGCTCTCGCGGGCCGTCGCTGCTCTCCGTCGGTCGCGCTTCATCACGGCCGCGCCCCTGACGTTCGGTCTTCCCTGGCCGCTGCGACCGATTCCGATCGCGCAACCCGCGCTTCGGCTCATGTGAGACACGATCCCGTTGCCTCCCTCGCGCTTCGTCCCGCTGCTCGTCGCGCTTGCGGTTGAACCGGGCCACTTCGTCGTCCGTCCACGGTGCGGCGAGCAACGTCTGGAGCTCGTCGATCGTGCGCGCACGCACCGAGCCGCGCTGACCGCGCGCGACGACGAAGCGCACGGGGCGATCGAGCGCCGGCACTTCGGACTCCGTCAGCGACCGCGCGATCTTTTCCGGCAGGCGCAGACGAGCCACGCCCCGTAGCGTGCCTTCATTTTCCTCCACGTCGTAGTCGATCTCCACCTCGCGGTCGCGCACCGTCGTGCGTGTCGGAAGGTCGTCGTACAGCGCGCGCTCGGCGCGCGGTGACCGCGCTTCGAGATCCTTCGCCAGATCCAGGTCCGCGCCCTTGAAGTCCGTGAGCGAACCCACTCCCGCGAGCCGCTTCAGATAGAGCTCGCCGAGATCCGCCTGATTGAGTCGCGGGAGCGCACCACCGGAGCGACGCCACGCCTCGCGCACCGCGTCGATGCGCGGGAGGTTGTCCTTCACGGCGAAGTGCCGCGCTTCTCCGCGCGCGAGGGCCTCCGCGAGCACGCGCCTCGCCTCGTCCTCACGGCCCGGCGGAAAGTCCTCCACCGCTTCGAGCTCGCGCTCCAGCTCGAAGCCGAAGTACTCGACCCGCCGCTTCAGCACGAGCGGCGCCTTGCGGCGCTCACCGTCGTACTCGAGCGTCGCCTCGTCGCCGGTGGCAAACCGGCGCAGCACATCCATCGGAATCTGCGTGCCCTCGATCGACGCGCGCGGCCGGCCGAACTTGTCGGCGAAGTAGCGCAGCGCGCCGGCGATCGCGCCCCAGCTCCCGCACACGCTGGTCTTGGAAACCCTCGCCTCCTCGCCCCACGCGGTCATCTCGTCGATGACGAGATCGAACGGCATGTACTCGGCGAGCAGCAGCGCGAACTGTCGACGCGTCCCTTCGTGCGCCATCGCGAGGTCCGCGGGCAACCGCATGCTCAGACCGCGATACACGCTCGCCATTCCCAGCGCCGCATCCTCGATCGACTTCACCAGCACGCCGCGCCGCTCGGCCCATTCGGTGATCTCTTCCTCGTGGAAGAGATGGCGCTCGAGCCCATACACCTCGCCGATGTGGCCGGCGACACGAAACGCTTCGGCGTAGACGTTGTACGCCGTCAGATGGTCGCTTCCAGGAACGATCAATCCGTCGAGGTCGCGCTCGTCGCGCGTCATCCGGTGCAGCGACTCCACGCCGCTCATCACGGCGAGATACGGCACCAGTCCGTCGTCCGCGTTGACGAGCAGCTCGGCCCACTCGCGCTCCACCGGCATCGCCTCGACGGCGCGACCGTAGCGCGTGAGCTTGCCGTGCTCGATGATGCCGCGTCCCTCGAGGAACGCGATCGCGCGCCGGTATGACACCTTGTCGAGCGGCACGGGGAGCTCGAGGTCGTCGACGGCCACGCCCAGATCGGCACACGTGATCGCGACGCGCTCCGAGTCTCCCGCGAGCTGGAACTCCGGTGCGGTCGGCTTCAGCGTGGCGAAGTCGATGTCGCGATCGCTGAGGATGAACACGCGTCCACCCGCGACGCGTCCGTGCACCCGACCGGCCATCTGCAGAATCTCGTTCGCGCCGAGGTGCAGCTTGGTGAGCACGTTCTTGCCACGCTCCACGATCGACGTGAACCGCACGTCGTCGATGACGACCGTGTCGAGCCCCTGCACGTTGAGCGCGCTCTGCCCCGCCGCCGTCATCGCGAGGAAGTACGGCTTCTGCTCTCCTCCCTCGAGGAACGGGCGCAAGACGCGGATCGGCTCACCGCCGTGATAGAACGCTGTATTGACGCGCGGCGCTCGCTCGCGGACGTGCTCCGCCGCCTGCTCGACGCCCTTGCGCGTCGGCACGAACAGCGCGACGCCGCGCTTCTCCCTGTAGACGCGCTGGAGAAACTTGTCGTCGAGAAACTCGCCGGGCTCCTTGTCCAACACCTCGACCTTCGCCGCCTTATCCGGATCGAAGGCGTATACCTGAAGCACGTCCGCGCTGCTCAGGTAGTCGCGGTAGAACGTTGGATCCACCGTCGCCGAGAGCCAGATGAACCGGCATCCGACGCGCTTGCCGAGCGCGAGACAGAGCTCCAGTTCGGCCGACGTCTGGTGGATCTCGTCGACGATCAGGGTGTCATGAGGCTGGATGTCGCCATCCTGGAACCATCGCCGCGCGATACCGGTCGTGACGATGACGATGTTCCAGCTCGGCGTCTCGGGCGTCGCCTCGCGCTCGCGGTTGATCACGCCGACGCGCAGGTCGGTCGTGCCGAGCAGCTCCTCGGCGATCGGTCGGATGGCGAGCGTCTTTCCCGAGCCGGTGCCGGCGACGATGCCGAAGCCGCGGCGCGCGCGCGCGAGCTCGCGCACCCGGCCGCCAAAGTTCTTCTCGAGATACGTCTCGATGTGCAGCCCCACCGCGAGCTCGATCGTCTCGCAGGCGGCGCGCGTCGGAGCGATCACGATCACGCGCCCGCTGGGTGGCTCGGCCCCCACGAACGCGTCGTGGTCGGGCGGGAGATACTGGTCTCTTACGTCGCGCATGCGCTCCCGCGGGGCGAGAAACGTGCGCGATTGGTCACCGCGCTACGGTCGCTTCCTGTCGTCGCCGAACTTCTTGAGGAACGGGAGGTCCTTCTTCTCCCCTTTGTCCGCCCCGTCCTTGTAGTCGTCACCGAAGATCACCTTGCCGTTGGGCGGCCGATTGCGCACGGCGGTCGGGCAGTCCGTCGGCGCGGGCTGCTGCTTGGGTGGAACTTTCTCGAGCCAGATGCGGCACATGCCCGGCGGCGGGCGATAGGACTTGGGTACTTCGTCCTCCACCTTCCCACCCTTCTGGGCGTGCGCGGACCCGGCCAGTGCGGCCGAGCAGGCGAGCGTGAGGAGGGCGTATCTGAGCGTCATTTGAAGTCTCCAGTACCGCGCGCACATCGCGCCTGCACCGTACGGAAAGGCAGAATGGGGCCGGCGGCGGACGGTCGAACAGCGACTGCCAAACGCAGGCCGGAGTAACGGTTACGAGGTCGAGTCCGGTTGAGCGGTGGAACTTCGAGCGATCCGGATGACCCACCCTGCGGACCGCTTCGTCCGCATTCCGGTAAGCCCACGACAAGCTTCCGTCACTCAGTACCCTCAGTCGCCAAAGCTGATCCCTGTTGCCCTGGCGGTCTGCACCACGTCGTGCAACGGGTTCACCCGCTTGGTTTCGCCCAGCACCTCCTCGATCGGGATCGTGACGATGTGCGGAGACTGCAGTGCGACCATCTGTCCCCACTTCTCGTCGGCGATCGCACGCACCGCGGCGCCACCGAACCGCGTCGCCAGCAACCGGTCGTAGCCGGTGGGAACGCCGCCGCGCTGAAGATGACCGAGCACGAGCGAGCGCGTCTCCTTCCCTGTGATCATCTGGATCTCGCGCGCGATGGCGTCAGCGACGCCTCCGATGCGGCGCGCCTGACCCGGCATCGACTCGCCCAGCGTGTGCGAATGGCCGCCACGCGGAAAGGCACCCTCGGCGACCACGACGATCGAGAAGAGGCGGCCGACCGAGTCACGATACCGGATCTTCTCGCAGACCTTGCCGATATCGTACGGAATCTCGGGGATGAGGATGACGTCGGCGCTTCCCGCGAGCCCGGAGTGCAGCGCGATGAAGCCGGCGTCGCGCCCCATCACTTCCATGACCATGACGCGATCATGACTCTCCGCCGTCGTGTGCAGGCGATCAATCGCCTCGAGCGCCGTGTTCACCGCCGTGTCGAAGCCGAATGTCGTGACGGTGCCGCTGACGTCGTTGTCGATCGTCTTCGGGACGCAGACGACGCGCATCCCCTTGTTACAGAGCTGCCGTGCGATGTCCAGCGAGCCGTCCCCGCCGATGGAGATGAGCGCGTCGATGCCGAGCTTGCGCGCGTTCTCGATCAGCTCGTCCGAGCGATCCTCCTCGATGTAGCTGCCGTCGGGCTGCTTGCGCGGATAGTGGAACGGATGCCCGCGATTGGTCGACCGCAGGATCGTGCCGCCCTGATGCCCGATGCCGCGCACCTCGTTCTTGGTGAGCGGAATGACCTCGTCTTCGCCCATGAGACCAGCGAAGCCGCGCTTGATACCGAGGACGTCCCATCCCCGGTTGATCGCGGAGAGTGCGGCGGCCCGGATGACCGCGTTGAGGCCGGGAGCGTCGCCGCCACCGGTGGAAATCGCTATACGCATCTGTGGGGTGATGATGCTGGGGTACGTGAGGATCGACGTGCCAAGGGCCAACGCGTCCAGACGACGCATCGGCCCGGATCAGGAACTGGTTGAGCGGCGATCAGCGTGCGGTGCGCAGCAGTCGAACGACTTCGCTCTGCTCTGCGTGGCGCCCGAGCTTCGACTTCTGGAAGATGGGGGTGCCGTCGAGTGCGACTTCGAATCGTCCGCCCGAGCTCGGGAGGAGCTGCACGTCGGCATCGGGAAAATGCTGAGAAATCTCGGCCGCCAACCTGGTGGCCCGGGGCTCGTAGCTTCAAACGGTACAGTACTCGATCGTGATCTTCATTTCGCCGGCTGAAGTCGGGTTCCGAGGTGCGTTCGCAATATAGCGCCAGCGGCGACGAGGTGCGCGAGAGCCGCGCACCCCGTCGTTTTGTCCGCTCGGCTGCCGAATGCCCTTACTTCCTCCGGATCACCATCGCGGAGAAGGTTGTCAGGAGGGCGCCACCCCCGCCTTGGTGATCGCCACCGGGGCGAAGATCGACGCGGCGACGCCCATGCGGAGGTAGGAGGCGCCTCCGCCGAGGGCGAGGGTGGGCGAGGAGGCCACGCCGCTGGTGGGATTCACCGGAACGAGTGGATAGCCGGCGCCTGGGCCGTAGTTCAGCCCACCGTAAACGGACCGGAAGTCCCAGCTCGCATTGCTGTAGGCGGACGTCGCGCCGGTAGTGTTGTCGGCGTAGATGGCTGCGGCGAAGTTTGCGCGCCGCCGCTCAGCGTCGGCGACTCGTCGCCACAACGCACGCTGAGCGACGCAACGTCGGCGCGGCACGTCAGCATGATCGACTTCGCGACCGATGCCGGGACCTCGGGCGCGAGGTCGACCGGAGCGACCGGCGCCACGGGAACGACATGCTCCGAACAGGCGACGGTCATCCGGTCATCTCCACAGGCCGTCAGTCGGAAACACCCCGTCATTTCGGGCGGAGCGACACCATCCGTCGAGTACCCGACCGCGACCGTCCATCTCTAGCCTTTCGGGAACGCAGTCGCCATCGTTGGGGTTGACATCGAGCCGTCGCGCCCGACGCAGAGCGATCGATCGACCGTACCCGACCAAGGAAGATTCCGATGCGACTGTTCTCCTCTCCCGTCATCGCCGCGCTCGTCGCGATCGCGATCCCCGTCGTCGCCCAGGCGCAGATGTCCGCCGCGACGCCAGCCGCCGCTCCCGCTGGTCCCGACGTCGGCCAGCTCGCGCCCGAGTTCAGCGCGTCGTGGGCCGACGGCACTGGTCAGCGCGCCACTCCGGTGACGCTCAGCGGTCTGCGCGGAAAGGTGGTCGTCGTCGCCTTCTACCCCAAGGATCGTACGGGAGGCTGCACGGCCGAGCTGACGAAGTTCCGCGACGAGTACGCGACGCTGTTCGGCAAGGACGTCGTCGTGCTGCCGGTGTCGGCGGACAGCATCCCGAGCCACGTGTCGTGGGCCTCGGAGATGAAGTTCCCCTTCGCCCTCGTCTCCGATCCGTCGCTCACCATTGCCGATGCGTACGGCTCCCGCACCGCGGGACGATCGAACGCCAATCGCACCGTCTACGTGATCGGCAAGGACGGCAAGGTCGTGTATCGCGAGTTGAAGTTCAACGCGCTCGCGGAAGAGGGCTACACGAACCTCGCCGCGGCCGTCGCGAAGGCGCGCGGATAGCGCTGGGCGAGCGATGAGCGCTCCTGCGCGCTCGTTCGCGATGTCCCGAGGGCGATGGCGAACAGCCATCGCCCTCGTCGCATGCGCCGCCACCGTGGCGATCGTCGCCACATACCCGGTATTCAGCCAGACGTGGGACGAGCCCGCGACGCTCGCCGCGGGAATGGAATGGTTGAGCACCGGCAACTATCAGTACGAGGCGCACCATCCACCGCTCGCGCGCATCGCGGCCGCGATCGGACCGTACCTGCGCGGTGCGCGCAGCACGGGCAACCACTCGATGTACGACGAGGGACGCACGCTCCTCGGCGAGGGCGCACACTATCGCCGCACGCTGTTCCTCGCGCGGCTCGGCATGCTCCCGTTCTTCTGGTTGTTGCTCGGCGTGTGTGCGGCGTGGGGTGCGCGCATTGCCGGACCTGCTGGCGCCGCGGCGGCGGTGCTGCTCGTCGCCGCCAACCCCAATGTGCTCGCGCACGCCGCGGTGGCCGGCACCGATCTCGCGCCCGCCGCCTTCGTCGCCGCAGGGCTGTTCGCGTGGATGCGCTGGCGTGAAGCGCCTTCGACACATCGCGCGCTGCTCCTCGGACTCGCGCTCGGTCTCGCCGCGGTGACCAAGTTCTCCGCGCTCGCCTTTCTCGGTCTGGCGCTCGCCCTGGCCGAGCTGGTGCGATTCGCATCGCTCCGGCGCACATCGCGCTCGGCGGTCGCGCTGCTACCCGCGTGGCGCGAGCTGCTCCTCGTCGCGCTCGCCGCGTCGCTCGCGGTGTGGGCCACCTATCGATTCCACGTCGCGCCGCTCACGCCGGGCGGAATACCGATCCCCGCACCGGAGCTCTTCCGCGGGGTCGTCGCCTTCGCGACGCACGGCAGCGGTGGGCACCCCGCCTTTCTGCTCGGCGACGTGCGACTCACCGGGTGGTGGTACTACTACTTCGTCGTCCTCGCCGTCAAGACGCCGCTGCCGCTCCTCGCGCTCGCCGTGGTCGGCGCGGTGGACGCCGTGCGCGCGCGCCGAACCGACGGATGGCCCGCGCTCGTCCCACTCGCCGGCGTGCTCGGTGTGCTCGTGCCGTCATTGCTCTCGCACGTCGACCTGGGCGTCAGGATCGTGCTCGCGATCTATCCCTTCGTCGCTCTCCTCGCGGCGCGTGGAGCTGTCACGGCGTGGAACGCGGCTGGCACGTCGTCGCAGCGCGCGGCGCGGCACGTCGCCGTCATCGTGCTGATGATCGTGACCGCGGCGATCCCGCTCCGCACGTGGCCCGACTATCTCGCCTACTTCAATCCAGTCGCGGGCACGCATCCGGAGCGCATCCTCGTCGACAGCAATCTCGATTGGGGGCAGGATCTCTATCGCCTGGCCGACACCGTGCGCTCGCGGCACATCGCGTCATTGCGCGTGCACTACTTCGGATCGGCGAATCTCTCCGCCGTCGGCTTGACCGATGCTCGGCGTCTCGGGCGCGATGAGCGCACGACGGGCTGGGTGGCGGCGAGCGAGACATTTCTCGCCGGTGTCTGGTCCGACACCTCGTTGCGATGGCTGGCGCGACGCACGCCCGTGGCGCGCATCGGGCCGTCGATGCGACTCTACTACATCGAGCCCGTCGCGCCCTAGCTCAGCGCGGAACGCCAGCCATCCCGGCGAGCCGGGTCAGCAGCGTGTCCTGCCGCGCGACAACGGTGCGCAGCGAGTCGAGGTCGGACTGCATCTGCGCCTCCTGCTGGCGCGATGCGTTGAGCTCGTCGCCGAGCTGGCGGATCTGTTCGGCGATGTACGCCTCGGACTGCGGGCTCCGGCACGCGGCGAACAGCACGAGAGCGATGGCCGGAAGTGCGCGGAGAGGCGCGCGCGATGATCTGGGGATGTTCGGCATGCTCGCCAAGATGGCGCGATGCCGATGCTCGCGGGAGGGATCCGATGCCCGCGGCGCGGCAACGGTGACGCGGCACGGCACGGCCCGTTCTACGATGCGGCATGCCCCACCGTCGCAACGGTCTCACGCTGGTCGAGCTCTGTCTGGTCATCACGATCATCGGCTTGACGACTCTCATCGCCGCTCGACAGGTCGCTCTCTATCTCGACCGGTCGGCCGCACGCGCCGCGGTGGCCGAAGCGGCGACTGTCGTCGTTCGCGCGCGCGACGAGGCGCTCGCGCAACACGCCATCGTCAGCGTCTGGTTCGACACGCTGACCGCGGCGCTCGAGCTGCGCGCCCGCGGCGCTCCGATCTCGCGCGCCGCGCTCGGCCACGCGCACGGCGTGACCATCTCGGCCAATCGCGACTCGCTCGCCTTCGACGTGCGCGGACTGGGCTACGGTGCGTCCAACCTCACGATGGTGGCGCGACGTGGGAGCGCCGCCGAGACGCTGGTGGTGTCGCGCCTTGGGCGTGTGCGCTGGTGAGCGGCGCACACGCGAGTCGCTCAGTCCGCCGCGACGGTGCCGAAGTCGTAGCCCGGTACCGAGATGCGCGGGATCGGCTGCCCGATCACACGCTCGATCGTGCGCACCATCGCGATCTCGTCGGGCGCCATGAAGGTGTACGCGTCGCCCTCCTTCGCCGCGCGACCCGTACGGCCGATGCGGTGGACGTAGTCCTCCGCCTGCTGCGGCACGTCGTAGTTGATGACGTGAGTGATCCCGGTGATGTCGAGCCCGCGCTGGGCGATGTCCGTCGCCACGAGAACACTGATCTTGCCGTCCTTGAAGTCCTGGAGGGCGCGCGTTCGCTGCGCCTGTGTCTTGTCGGCGTGCATCGCCGTCGCGGTCACTCCGGCCTTCTCCAGGTCGCGCACGATCCGGTCGGCGCCATGCTTCGTGCGCGAGAAAATCAGCACCGACTCGTGCACCTTGCCCGTCAACAGCTCCACGAGCAGCGCGTTCTTCTTCTCGCGCGGCACGGGGTACACCGCGTGCGTCACCGTGCTCGCCGCGGCCGACCGCACGCCCACCTGCACCACGACCGGCTTGCGCAGATACTTGCGCGCGAGCGCTTCCACCTCGGGCGGCATCGTCGCGCTGAACAGGAGAGTCTGTCGGTACTTCGGGATCTCGTCGACGATGCGATTGATCTGCGGCGCGAACCCCATGTCGAGCATCCGGTCGGCCTCGTCGAGCACCAGCACCTCGAGATCGTCGAACACCACGTTCTGTCGCTCGAGGTGGTCGATCAGCCGCCCCGGTGTGGCGACCACCACGTCAACGCCGGCGCGCAGCTTCTTCTCCTGCGGATCGAGCGGCACACCACCGTACACCGCCACGACCGCGACGTCGGCGTGCTTCGCGTACTTGCGGAAGCTCTCCTCCACCTGCACGCACAGCTCGCGCGTCGGGGTGAGGATGAGCACGCGCGTGCGGCGCGGCCCGTCGATCAGTCGGTCGATGATCGGCAGTGTGAACGCGGCGGTCTTGCCCGTGCCCGTCTGCGCGAGTCCCATGATGTCGCGCCCAGCGCGCGCCACCGGGATCGCGTCGCGCTGGATCGGCGTCGGCGTCGTGTAGCCCGCCTCCTCGATCGCCTTGAGGATGTTCGGATGAAGATCGAGATCGTCGAAGCCGGGCACCAAAGTCGTGACGTCTTCGATCGCGACCGGCACGGCGTGTTGCTTGGTCTTGGTCATGCGTCCTGATGCTCGCGTCGGGGCAGCGTTCCCGGGTCCTCCCCGGGACCGACGCATGCACCGGACTCGCGCGGCTGGTGCCGCGAGCTCGCCCGGTGCGGGTTGACGAAGGAAGCGGCGACGAGCGTGCGCGCCGCGCACAGAATGTGTCGTTCGGCCCATCGCCGAACGGTCGTGAGGGGTTCCGCGGCCTCACGCGCCTTGTGCGCGTGTCCCTCACCGCCGGCCGGCGTCGCCTGGCGCACCATGAGATGGCGCCGAGCAGCTCCGGCCTGGTCTTCGATTGCTCGATCGTGGAAAGCTAGTCGTGCCGAGAAGGGGCGTCCACTCAGCCGCGTCGTCGGACGAAGTCGAGCACCACCGGAACGATGTCTTCCGGCCGCTCTTCGTTCACCGCGTGACCACCGAGGGCGCTCTCGTGCAGCTCGAGTGGAGCCCCGGCGGCGATGAGCCTGGCCACGTACGGCCGAGCGTCGCGCACGAGCCGGTCGCGCGTCCCGAGCACGACGAGCACGGGCGACGTGGGCGGACGAAGCGCCGCGAGTCGTTCGGCCATCTCGTGCGGCTCGACACGTCGCCAGGTGAACTCGTGGACGAGGCGGCGCATCGCGCTGGCGTGTCCGGGAAATTGCGACGGCGCCCAATACTGATCGATGTCGGCGTCCGTGACGCGCGACGGATCGCCGTACGCCAGACGATGCGCGCGCGCGATGATCCACCGCGGGACGATGCGCTCCAATACCGCCTCCACCGCGCGTGGACTCGCGCGGCGCGCGAGTGGCACCATGCGCAGATGGCCGAACGCAGCCGGGTTCACCAGTACCAGTCGGCCGAGTGGCACCAGCTCGCGGAGCGCGAGCTCGAGCACGATCGTCCCGCCCATCGACTGGCCGACGATGTGCGGCCGATCGAGTCGCTCGATCTCGATCAGCTCCCGCACCGAGTCGACCATCCGGTCCACCGTGTAGCGACCGGAATCGGTGGGCTTGTCCGACATCCCGTGACCCGGCAAGTCCACCGCGATGGCGCGAAAGCCAGCGGCGACGAGCGGCGCGAACCAGGCGCGCCACATGTACGTCGACGCGCCCCACCCGTGCACGAGCAAGATCGGTGGCGCGGCGGCGGCGCCCGACTCCGCGACGCGAAGTGAGACACCGTCGGACAGCCTCACCTGCCGGCCTCGGATCTCCGGTATGCCAGCGGGGAAGATCTCGCTGCCGGGGAGTCGACCCCGCGTCCGCGGCCAGTGGCCGCGCTCCCGACTGTTCAGACGATCTCGATGGGGCGTCCGACGATTCGCGCGATCAGCCCGAGGCGGAAGGTGAAATCGCTCCACCGCGCCTCACCCTCGAGCGCAGTCTCCAGCGGATAGATCGGCCACGCGTATTGGCTGATGCTGCGGGGCACCGGCTCCATTCCCTTGTGTGGATGCCACACGCCTTCGCGGTCGCGATCCTCGAGGAAGCGCTCGAACAGCTTGTACCAGTTCTCGTTTCGCTTGAGGAAACCGAGCCTTGCCATGAGCTCGAGCCAGAAGAGCGCGAACGCGACATCGGCATCGGCCGCGTTGCGATGCGGCAGAAGATCGCCGAGCACGAGATGCGGCACCGGTATCGGCTTGCCGGCGACGAGCTGGACCGCGTCCTGGCGCGGATGCGGCTGCGCAAGGTGCGTGTACAACGCGTCCATCTCGCGGTGATGCTCCGCACGGAAGAGCGGCATGTACGCGAGCATCATGACGGCGTGAAACGACGGTGGACACGCCTCCGCGGCGAGCATGTGCTGATTGCCCTGGCGGATGAACGGCTTCTGCGCCAACGGCGAGCGGAGATAGTCCGCCATCCGGTTCAGGATGCGACGAGCTGCACCGCGCAGTCGAGGATCACCCTCGTAGCCCGCTTGCGCGAGCACGGCGGCAGCCGCCTCGCGGAGCGCCATGCGTCCGCGCTTGATCTCGTCCTCGTCCGTCACGTGCCGGCCACCCAACTCGTACAAGTACGACGGATCATCGTCCTCAGCGAGCAACCGGAACAGTGCGCGACGCGCGTGCACCAGCGGCGGCGTGTCCTTGTTCCAACCCAGCTCGAGCAGATGCCGTACGGCGGGAATCGTTCCGATTCCCTCCAGATGTCTGGCGTTCGCCGACGGGATCGTGAACATCCCGGCGTCCCAGGTTCCGTCCGCTCCCTGCCGCATCGCCAACAGCAACGCGGCACGATGCGTAAAGGGAAGGTTGGAGACCTGTTGCGCTTCGGTTGGCGTCAGCCGCGCCACCTCGGTGAGCGCTCGATACTGGATCGGCGCGGCGGCGTGCCGGAGCAGCCAGTCGAGCGGGAATTTTACCGGAGTGCTCGGTGCGAAGGGCGGCGGTGGCAGGACTGCGGCCGGGGTCGCTGGAGCTTGCGCGGGAGCGCCGGGCGCGGGAGACGTTGGAATCGACGGCAATGTCACAGTGGCTCGCAGAGCTAGCGGTCAGGCCAGACGACGCATGGCGACGCCGGACGGAACGCCCCGGCGAAAGGCGGGTAAGTATGGCGAATTCACATCGATTCGCTAGAGGGGAATAGGTAAGTGGCGTCCGAGTATGACGTTACGGTTGTGTACGTCCATCCATCACTCGAGGTACTAGTCCATGAAGGCAATTCGTATCGCGGCACTCGGCGTCGCGCTCCTCGCCGGTAGCGCGGCGTTCGCCGGTGCCCAGGGCACGGCTCCCGGAACGATGCAGCAGGGCGGCCCGGGTGGTGGTGGTGGTCGCGGCGGTATCGGCCGCATCATCACTGGCATCACCCTGACCGAAGCGCAGCAGACCAAGGTCACGGAGATCACCGCCAAATATCAGCCCGAGCTGCTGAAGATCCGCGAGTCGTTCCAGAATGGCGGCGACCGCGCCGAAGGCATGAAGAAGATGAACGAGATCAACGAGAAGATGTATCCCGAGCTGCGCGCCGTGCTCACGCCCGAGCAGCAGGTCACGTTCGACAAGAACCTGGCCGAGCGAAAGGCTCGCATGCAGCAGATGCAGCAGGGTGGCGGCGCGGGCCGGTAACGCACACTGCACGCGTTGCAGCACGCACGACGACGGGCCGGCGACAGTCAGTCGCCGGCCCGTCGTTCGTTCGTCAGCGCTTGTCGAGAGTGCGCGGCCTCATCATCTTGGCGCATGCCGAGCGCCACCGCAGCACGCCGGGTCCGCATCCGACACCGCCGCCGTGCGCGGTGAGTTCATCGATCTCGACGGCGCGCGGCTCTACTACTATGCCGCCGGAACGCGCGGCGTCGGCGAGCCAGTCGTCTTCCTCCACGGCTTCCCCGCGTCTGGCCACCTCTGGACCGACGTCATCCCGCTCATGCCCGCGGGACACCGGCTGGTCGTCGTGGACCTGCTCGGCTACGGCCGAAGTGATCCGCCCAACGGTCGGCCGCTCACGCTGCGCGCGCATGCGGATCGCGTGGTCGCGCTGCTCGACGCGCTCGGCATCGATCGCGCGTGCATTGTCGGACACGATCTCGGCGGTGGCGTTGCACAGTCGATGGCGATTCACGCTCCGTCGCGAGTGTCGCGGCTCGGCCTGATCGACAGCGTCGCGTTTTCCGGCTGGCCGACGCGTGACGTGCGCGTCGCGCGCGCGATACTCCGCCTCGCACGGAACTTTACACCAGCCTGGATGCTCGCCATCCTGCGCGCCGATCTCGAGCGCGGATACGCCGACCCAGCGCGCGCGACACATTCGATCGAGCGCTTCGTGCGCCCCTTCGCCGGCAGCGAAGGGCGCGCGTCGTTCGTGCAGCACCTCTACGCGCTCGATTCGCGCGAGACGCGCGCGCTCGCGCAGCGCTACAGCGCGATCACCGCACCGACCGCGGTGATCTGGGGCGCGCACGATCCCTTCCTGTCGCTCAAGCTCGGACGCCGACTCGCCGCTGCCATCCCGGGCGCGACGTTCGAGGTGATCACCGGCGCGCGCCACTTCACTCCGGAAGACGCACCACGCCCCGTCGCCGACGGGATCGCCGCCCTGCTCGCGCGCTAGGTCAGCGGGAGTGCGGGCTGTCCGTCGCGGCGCGAGCTCGCGCGGTGTCCACGCGAGCCGGCCCCGCGCGCTTACGCTCTTCTGCTTCGCTCAGGATGGCCGGTCGCAACGCGGACATCGTGTATCGGCTGCCGGGGTTCCACAGCATCCATCCACGCACGCCATTGTCGTAGCCCGCCTGCATCTGCGCGCGCACGTGCTCGGCATAGTAGTGCGGCGGTCCGAGCGTGAAGTCCTGATACCACGGAACGAGCTGTCCCGGCTTGGCGATGCCCGCCGTGCGCCGCTGCGCGTCCCGCATCGCGTGGTCGATCACGGCGTACGGATGCGCGTTCGGGGTGCCGAGCTTGTACGTCCCCGGTGCGTAGTGCGATGGATACGTCATCGGCAGAATGACGTCGGCCTGATCGACGAAGTTCTCCCACTTCTGGCCGATGCCCATGTCGGTCGAGTCCGTGACGGTGAGGCCGAACACGTCGATCGCCATCGGGACGTTTCGCGCAGCGAGCCGGCCGTGCAGGTAGCCGAGCTGGTCGCGGATGACCGTCGCTCGCACGCGCCCCTGCGCGAGAGGAAAGATCGCCTCGCGAATGAGCCGAGGCTCGTCGGGAAAGCGCACGTAGTCGAACTGCACTTCGCTGAACCCGAGCGAGATGGCTTCGTCGGCGAGATCGCCCGCGTACGCCCAGACCTCCCGGTGATGTGGATCGAGCCACGGCTTGCCGTTCTTGTCGATCCAGGCCGAGCCGTCGCTCTTGCGCTTCACGGCCCATTCGCGCTTCGCCTCCGCGAGCAGTGGATCCTTCGCCACGACGATCCGCGCGATCGGGAAGATGCCGTGCGCTCGCATCGTGTCGAGCACGGCGCGGACCTTCCGGGCCGACATCGGTTGATTCGTGTCGGCTCCGATCGACCGTGCGAGCGGCACCGACGAGCGATACAGCAGGAAACCGCGATCGTCCTTGACGTCGATCACGAGCGCGTTGACCTCCGTCTTCTTCGCGACGTCGATCAGCTCCCAGATGCGCTGCCCGAGCGCGGCCCAGCGGTTGACGTAGAGTCCGCGCACGACCTCCGGCCGGGCAACCGGAGCCAGCGGCTTCGGCGTGCTGTCCGGTCCCGAGGCTGGCGTCGGCAGCCGCTGCCCCGTTCCAGCCGTCACGCCCGATGCGGCACCGCTGGCCACCGTCTTCGGATCGGACTCGCTCCGGGCGCTGTCGGAGGGAACGCAGCCTGCCGCGAAGGCGAGCGAGGCGACGAGGAGGTGGCACGGGAGGGCGCGCATGATGGAAAGATAGTCCGGGCGACGGACGGGGTCATCGCGGACGCTCCACCTGCCGATACTCGCATGGGTACCGCGACATGGCCCCGCCCTCCTCACGACCGATGAGCGACACCCCTTCCCTGAAGACCGCCTACATCGCCCCCGCCGACTGGCCCGATCGCTGGCTCGCCGAGGCGGCCGTGCGCCGTGGGCTGAGCGGTGCCGAACGTCTCGCCGATCATGCGCGCGCCGCGACGGCGTGGGCCGCGCTCCTCGCGTGTGGTGCGACTGAGCCGGAGATTCTCGATCTCGCCTGCATCGTGTCCGCCACCAAGCGTGCGGTGCTCGACTCGGTTGGCCCGCGCGAGGCGGCGCTGCTCGCGCAGCCGCTCGCCGAGCGGTTCGACATCGTGGCCGTTCGAGGTGACAATCAGACGCTGCACGTAGCGACGTCGAACCCGCTCGCGCCAACGCTGGAGCGCGAGCTCGCCACCCTGGTGCGCCGGCGCATCCAGGTACTCACCGCTACGCCGGCGGACGTGCAGGCCGCACGGGAGCGATGCTACGGCGCGGCCGCGCAGCCGACCAGAGAGTCGAGCTCCGCGCCGGACGCGCGATCCGCCGCCCCCAAACGGCCGTCGACCATCGCCCCCGTCGCCGCTGTCGCCGCCGCGCGCGACGCGGGCGACGAGCTGGATTCGGCCCGCTCGGCCGTCGCTGAGCTCATCAACGAGGTCGTCGCGGACGCGCTGCGCGAAGGGGCAAGCGACCTCCACTTCGAGCCGAAGGAAGATGGCCTCCTGATCCGGTTCCGCGTGGACGGCGCGCTGTACGAGTCGCGTCGCGTCGGCACCGATCAGAGCTCACAGCTCGTTCGCCGCCTCAAGGTGCTGGCGGGCATGGACATCGCCGACACCATGCGTCCGCAGGACGGGCGCATGTCGGTGCAGCACGAGGGGCGCAACATCGACATGCGCATCTCGACGCTGCCGCTCGGCGGTCTCTCCGAGAAGGTCGTGATGCGCGTGCTCGACTCGCGCGTGGCAGCGCGCGACCTCGACGTGATCGGCTACACGCCGAAGGAGCTGGCGAAGGTGAAGCGCCTGCTCGAGCTTCCCGAGGGACTGATGCTCGTCACCGGACCGACCGGCTCGGGCAAGACGAGCACGTTGTACGCCGCCGTGCGCCACGTTCATCGTCCCGACCTGAACATCGTGACGGTCGAGGATCCGATCGAGTATCGGATCGACGGCATCAACCAGGTGCAGGTGAACGAGAAGGCGCGCATGACGTTCGCCGCGTCGCTTCGCTCGATTCTGCGTCAGGATCCGGACGTCGTGCTCATCGGCGAGATGCGCGATGCGGAGACGGCAGCCATCGCCGTGAAGGCGAGCATGACGGGCCACCTCGTGCTCTCCACACTGCACGCCTCCGACGCACTCTCGACGCTCGACCGGTTGTACGGGATGGACATCGACACCGGCGCGCTCTCCGGCGCCTTGAAGGGAATCATCGGACAGCGGCTCGTCCGCACGCTCTGCAACGATTGCGCGGTGTCGGTCACGCTCGCCGAGCTGCCGACGCACCAGCAGGGATTGCTCATGGGTCGGAAGACGGACTGTCTCCGCAAGCCGGTCGGTTGTCCCAAATGTCGCGGCACGGGCTACCGCGGGCGCACGATCGTCGCCGAGATCTTTCTCGTCACGCCGGCGATCCAGCGCGCCATCTCGCGCCGCGCCAACCTCGGCGAGCTGAGCGAGCTCGCGCGTCAGTGCGGCGCGATCACGATGTGGGAGTCCGGCCTCGAGCGCGTGCTGTCCGGTGTGACGTCGCTGTTCGAGCTGCTCGACAACGTCGCCGCACCGATTGACGAGAGTCCCGAGGTCAGTCAGCAGGCCGACGTCGATGCGCTGCTCGCACAGCTGCTCGCACAGCCGGTGAGCCATCCTGCCATTCCGCGCGAGCCGCTGCCCGACCTGCCCGACGTGACGGATTCCGCGTTCATCCGCTCGATCGACGCCGGCGATGGACCGTCGCTGCCGGTATCCGCCGGGCGACCCTCGCGCACGATCCCGCGCGCGACGCCTGACAAGGGTGCCCTGCGCGTTCTCGTCGTGCACGAGTCGCACGCCGATCGTCGCCGCATCGCCGACACGCTCACCGCCGATGGGATGGTCGTGATCGAAGCGGCGGACGGTGAGCAGGCGCTCGTCTACGCGCGACGTCTCCGTCCACAGGTGATCCTCACCGAGATCGCGCTGCCGCGTCTGGACGCGGTCGGTCTGCTCCAGGCGCTCGCGGCCGAGCAGCTCACACCGCGCGTACTCATCCACACGCGGCAGACCGACCCCGAGCTGCACGCGTGGCTGATCGAGCTCGGCGCGGAAGAGGTGACGCTGGCCTCCGAGCCGGTGCGGGGGATAGTCGCTCGGGTGCGCTCGAAGGTGGCTGCGTAACCTGGGGTCAGAGCCCGGGGTCAGAGCCCGTGCAAACTTGGGGTCAGAGCCCGGGGTCAGAGCCCGGGCTCTGACCCCATTTCGCTGGGGAGTGGTAGTCCAGCGTCAGAGCCTGCGCACTTCCCCAACTGCGTCCACGGCATGCCCGATATCGCGCGATATCGCCCGCGCTTCCTGAGTCGCGCTCGTCACGTCCGACATTGCGCTCTCCAGTCCCGACGAGCGCAGCTTGAGCAGGTCGAGCCGCAGATTCTGTAGCGCGAGCAGCGCACTCTCGAGCTGACCGGCGAGCACACGCCGTCGCTCCACCAGCTCGGCGATCGTCGATCGCTGCCGCTCGAGCAGGGCGATTCGCCGCTCTTGCTCCGGTGTCGGATCGGCTCCCGCCTCCACCCGCAGCGACGACACGCGTTGTTCGATCGTGCTGACCGACGTGACGCTCACGTCCACGTCGAGGCCGTGCAGAGTGACCGCCAGCGAGCCGACGCGCTCCGAGAGTGCTACCACGGTCGGAATGACGTCGGGAATCATGTCGCGCTCGGACGGCGAGAGCCGCGTGATCGTATCCTCGACTACCGCGCGGTCGTTCGCCGCGCGGCGTACGGCGTCGCCGTGCGGGCCGGCGAGCACGTGCGCCGGAGCAAGGCGCAGCGCGAGTCGGTTTCCCTCGACGTGCACGTCGCGGCCGCGTGCGGGCGACGACTCCTCGGGCGGCAGCGTGCCGCGGCTCAAGAGGCGCCCCATGGGGACGCCGTCCGCCCACAACCGTCCCGCCTGTGACACGACGCCGAGCGTGATGAACGCGCCGGGCCACACGAACCACCAGTGACCGAACGACGAGAGCGCGTTGATCATGCCGAGCACCGCGACGGTGGACATGCCGCCCATCGCCTTGTTGCGCCACGACGCGATCCGCTGCTCGATCGGCCGACCGACATCGTGCTCGGCGCGCCCATGCATCCTGAGCGCCATCTTCTCGCGGCGCTTCCGCTCCTCGTCCCAGTTGCGCTGCATCCGTCGCCACTGCTTCCACTCCGCCCGCGATCCGAACTGTGGAAGCGCCGGAAGGGGCGGCATCGCCGAAAGCCCGAGCTCCTGCGGCGCTGGACTCGCGCGATTGGCGAGCCGGTCGCGATCCTCGAACGGAGACTGATAGAACGCCGGTGCCGGCGGCGCGACCGGCGCAGACGCGGGCTCCGGCGCATGTCTCGGCGCAGGCGCGGGGTCGACATACGTGGCGGCTTCGTGCTGCCCCGTGATCGCGGCGCGGAACGCGGCGGCGTCGCTCCACCGGTTCTCCGGCTTCTTCGCGAGGGCGCGCATGATCGCGTGCACGAGCGGCGCCGGAACATCGGGCCGCAGCATCTCGAGCGAGCGCGGCGTCTCCGAGAGATGCTTCACCAGCATCGCCGGCGTGTTCGAGGCGCGGAACGGCGTGTCGCCCCCGAGCATCTGATACGCGACGACGCCGAGCGAGTAGATGTCGCTCCTGCCGTCGAGCTCCCGCTCGCCGATCGCCTGTTCCGGCGACATGTACGCCGGCGTGCCCACCGCGACGCCGGTCACAGTGAGCCGCGAGTCACCCGCGGCGGCGCGCGCGATGCCGAAGTCCGTCACCACGGCGCGTCCCGTGACGCGATCGAGCATGATGTTGTCGGGCTTCACATCGCGATGCACGACGCCGCGCTCGTGCGCGTAGGCCAGCGCGTCGGCCACATCGGCGAGAATCCGCCGCGCGTCGGCGATCGGAAGCCGGATGTCGCGCTTGAGTCGCTGGCCCAGGCTCTCGCCGTCCACGAGCGCCATCACGAAGTACACCATCCCTTCGCGCTCGTCCACGGTGTAGATCGGGACGATGTTCGGATGCGCGAGCTGTGCCGACGTCTGCGCCTCGCGCAGGAATCGCTCGCGCACGTCCGCGTTGAACGCGAGCTCGGGCGGGAGCAGCTTGATCGCGACGCGCCGGTGGAGACGCAGGTCGGTGGCGCGGTAAACGACGGCCATCCCGCCTCGACCGATCTCCGCATCCACCAGATACTGCGTCCCGACCGCGGCGACCAGCCGGTCGAGCAGGTGGTCGGTCACCCGCGTTCCGACGCGCGCTTGGCGCCGGAGCTGCGCTTGCCTCCCAGGCGGCCCATCTCGTCGGCGACGTACACCGCCTCGTCGACGTTCTCGGCGAGACTCAGCGCCTGGTTGGCGAGCGACGTGATGTGCTGATGCATCTGCGGGCTCGCGCCAAGTCGCATCAGGTCGAACCGCATGCTCTGAAGCGCGAGCGCGCAGGTCTCGAGCTTGGCCGCGACGGATTCTTTTTTCTGCGCCGCATCCACCAGCGCGCGACGCTGTCGCTTGAGGTATGCGAGTCGCCGCACGCGATCCTCGCTGCCGCGCTCGAGCGGGTTGGCCGCATTCTCGAGTGTGAGGATCTCGCGCTCGAGCACTTCGCGCGCGCTCGCCACGTCGGTCCGAGACAGCTCGTCGAGCGACAATGCGAGTGAGCCCACGCGGTCGGCCAGTGCGCTCGCGGAGCGCGAGACCTCACCGAGCCGCTCGCGCTCCGCCTTTGGCAGCGACGCGAGCCGGCGTACGATCTCATCGCGATCGGCCATCGCCTGCCGCACCCGATCGCCCTGGGGACCGCTCAGTCGCGCGGCCCCGAACGACGCCTGCGGCGACGCGTCCATGCCGGACGGCAGCGCCTGTGCGCCCATGCGGGCGATCGCTTTGCGCTCCGCCCGCTGCGCGTGGAGCTTGGCGCGAATCTGTGGATCGAAGATGGCGCGAATGTGCTCCAGCGCCTCCTCCACCACTTCCATCAGCTCGCGATCGCGCGGCTGACGGAACACGTCGCGCCAGTCGTAGCCCTCACTCCAGAGCTTCGCGTACTGAAACGCGATCATGATGCTCCACAGCACGGTGATCGGAAGGAATCCGCTCTGGCCGAAGATGGAGAAGAGCAGCACCACGCCGTTCACGAACAGGTACGGCGCGATCTTCTTGCGGAACTTGACGACGTGCGGATTCTCCCAGCGGCGCACCTCTTCCGCGGTCGTCGCCGAGGGCGACATCAATCCCTGCGCACCACCGCCGTATGGCAATGGATAGGACTGCCGTCCGGGTGGTCCGTCGTACGCGGAGGGGTATCCCGACGAGCGCGCCACGATGTCCTGCTCGAGCCGGCGCGCGTAATCGCCGGCGGGATCGAGCGCACCTTGCGACATGCCTCCGCTGGGGCGCTGCGTGTTCCCCTGCTGCGCCATGCTCGACGACGGGCGTGGCGGCGGCGCCTCGCGTGCGTCCAGCGCTGCGACCAGCGCCACAGCGCTCGGAAAGCGGTTGTCCGGATCCTTCTCCAGTAGCGTCATCACCGTGCGCGCCAGATCCTGGGGCACGTCGCTGCGACGCTGCTCCACCGGAATCGGACGCTCCGAGATGTGCTTCACGAGCATCGCCGGCGTGCTCGACGCGACGAACGGCGGCTCGCCGGTGAGCATCTGGTAGCCGAGGATGCCGAGCGAGTACAGGTCGCTCCGGCCATCGATCTCGCGCTCGCCCGCGGCCTGCTCGGGCGACATGTAGGCCGGCGTGCCGATCGCCATCCCGGTCGCCGTGAGCCGGCTGTCCCCTTCGCTGTCCATCGCGCGCGCGATGCCGAAGTCCGTGACCATCGGACGGCCGGTCACTGCGTCGAGCAGGATGTTGTCCGGCTTGATGTCCCGGTGGACGACGCCGCGGTCGTGGGCGTACGCCAGCGCGTCGCCGACCTCGCGCAGCACCTTGCGCGTCTCCTCGACCGTGAGCACGCCGCGCTCGTGCAGGCGCTTCGCGAGGTTGTCCCCGCTGATGTACGCCATGACGAAAAAGACGAGCTGCTCCTGCTCGTCGACCGTGTAGATCGGGACGATGTTCGGATGGGAGAGCTGTGCCGCGGTCTCCGCCTCGCGAAGAAAGCGTGACTTGATCTCGCTCCGAAAGGCCAGCTCGGGCGGGAGCAGCTTGATGGCGACCTGACGCTTCAGACGCCTGTCTTTTGCCCGATAGACGATACCCATACCGCCCCGTCCGATCTCGCAGTCGAGCTCGTAATGGGCCGCAAGTGCGCGTTGGACATGCGCGCGCAGTTCATCGTCCGCGGCAGAGGCGAGCGGGTCAGGCACTCGGCGGGTAGACAGGGGGAGGCACGAAGCGGACATAGTAGCACCGCACAACGACACTGGAAAGGACAACCGCCACGGCGGCAGGCACACTACGTCACGATGGCCGCAAGAAGTGTCAGAAGCTGCCGTGCTGTCGCAAAGTCGCTGGAATGGAGTGTGCGATTCCCCTTCCCCTCGGCGTGTCCGACGACGCTCTTCGTCAGTCGGAACCAGCCCGCACTTCTACCAAGCAGGTTCGAACATGGCACAGCGCCAGACACTCCCGGTGCTCCCGTTACGGGGCACCGTCATCTTCCCGGGCCTCACCGCCCCCATCGCCGCCGGTCGGCCGGGGACGCTGCGGGCCATCGAGGCGGCCCTCAAGGGAGACCGTCTCGTCTTTGCCGTCGCGCAGCGCGACAACACGGACGAGCCGACGCCGGACATCCTCTACTCGATGGGCGTCATCGCGCGGATCGGCCAGATCCAGCGCGGCCTCGGCGGCGTCCAGCTTCTGCTGCAGGGTGAGCAGCGCGCGACGGCGGTCCAGTACGTGATGACCGACAACTACCTCAGCGCCGTGGTCAGCCCCGTCGAAGAGATGGCCCCGCTGAGCGAGACCGATCCGACGTTCGTGGCGCTGTACAAGGAGATCCGCGAGCGGGCCGCCGAGCTTGGCGAGCGTCGCGGCCTGCCCGAGGAGGTCGTCCATCAGGTGCTCGACGCCGTCACGGATGCAGGAAAATTCAGTGACCTCGTAGCCGGCTACATCGAGCTGCCCGTCGCCGAGCGTCAGGGACTTCTCGAGAATCTCTCGGTCGAGGACCGGCTACGCCGCGTGCTCGTGCACGTCCAGCGGCAGATCGGCATGATCGAGATGCAGGAGGAGATCAAGTCGCAGGTGCAGGAGGAGCTCGGCGAGCGCCAGCGCGAGATGTATCTGCGCGAGCAGATGAAGGCGATCCAGAAGGAGCTCGGCGACGACGATCAGAGCAAGGAGATCAGCGAGCTGCGCGAGAAGCTCGACAAGCTCGAGCTCCCGCCGACCGCGCGCACCGAGGTCGAGCGCGAGCTTGGCCGTCTGGAGCGCGCCGGACGTGAGTCCATGGAGGCCCAGGTCATCCGCACCTATCTGGAGTGGATCGCCGAGCTGCCGTGGAACACACGCTCCGACGACAATCTCGACCTCATCCGTGCCCAGACCGTGCTGGACGAGGACCACTACGGGTTGCCCGACGTGAAGGATCGGGTGCTCGAGTTCCTCGCCGTGCGCCAGCTGCGCGCGCAGGAGATGGCCGACGAGGTGGAGACCACGGGCGAGGTGCCGGTGAGCACCTTCAAGGACCACAAGGAAGACGCGACCCCGTCGCTCGCACCGACCGACGATGACCGTCCGGTCACGGACAAGAAGGAGGCGAAGGCACGCGCGATGGCGAAGGGCCCGATCCTGTTGTTCACTGGCCCGCCCGGCGTTGGCAAGACGTCGATCGCCAAGTCGATCGCGCGCTCGCTCGGGCGCGAGTACGTGCGCGTCGCGCTGGGCGGCGTGCGCGACGAGGCGGATATCCGCGGGCATCGTCGGACGTACGTCGGCGCGATGCCTGGCCGCATTATCCAGGGGCTCAAGCAGGCGAAGACGCGCAATCCTGTCTTCCTGCTCGACGAGGTGGACAAGCTGGGCCAGTCGTTCCAGGGCGATCCGGCGAGCGCGCTGCTCGAGGTGCTCGATCCGGCGCAGAACGACACGTTCACCGATCACTATCTCGGCATCCCGTTCGATCTGAGCGAGGTGTTGTTCATCGCGACGGCGAACTTCATCCAGAACATCGCCGGCCCGCTGATCGACCGCATGGAGGTCGTGGAGTTCGCGGGCTACACCGAGCGGGAGAAGGCGGAGATCGCCAAGAAGTACCTCATCCCTCGGCAGCTCGAGGAGTCGGGGCTCAAGCGCAAGCACGTCGTCTTCACCGACGACGCGATCATGAGCATCGTGTCCAAGTACACGCGCGAGAGCGGCGTACGTCAGCTCGAGCGGCAGGTCGGCGCGGTGGCCCGCAAGGTGGCGCGCAAGCTCGCGTCGGGAGGAACGGACGACCTGACGATCTCACCGGAGGACGTCCGCGATCTGCTCGGCCGGCCGCGCGTGCATCCCGAACACGCGAACGAGGAGAACGAGGTCGGCGTGGCGGCGGGGATGTACTACACGCCGATGGGTGGCGACATCATGTTCGTCGAGGCGGCGATTCGTCGCCTGCACGGTGCACCGCGCTCGAGCGATTCGGCTGACGAGAAGGTGCAGGTGAGCGGATGGGGGAACGTCTCCCTGATCCTCACGGGCCAGCTCGGTGACGTGATGAAGGAGAGCGCGCGGGCCGCGCTCACGTACGCCGCGACACATGCCTCAGCGCTCAAGATTCCCGAGGACCGATTGGGATCGATCGAGGTGCACGTGCACGTTCCCGCGGGAGCGATTCCGAAGGACGGGCCGAGCGCGGGCGTTGCGATTTCGACGGCTCTCGTGAGCGCGATGTCGGGTCGACCCGTTCGCCGCGAGGTAGCGATGACCGGCGAGGCGACGCTGCGCGGTCGGGTGCTGCCGATCGGCGGGTTGAAGGAGAAGGTGCTCGGTGCCCACCGGGCGGGGATCACCACGATCATCCTGCCCAAGGACAACGAGGCGGACATGGAGGACATCCCGGAGGAGGTGCGCGACCAGCTCACCTTCCACCCCGTGGCCACCCTGGACGAGGCGTTCGCGATCGCACTGATGCCGGCGGTGAACGGCACGGCGCCGGCGACGAAGCCCACGATCATGGAGCAGGCCGAAGAGGCTGCGGAGGTCGGCGTCTAGGCGAAGAATCCGTCGACACGACCGGGGGGCTATCGCCGGAACCTCGGTCGTGTTACGTTCGTACTAGCGACGCACCCCGTGCATCTGCTCGGGGTCGAGTTCCGACGGATCAGGGGCCTGCACTTCGCGGGTCCCTTTTTTTCGCCCCGCGTCGCTGTCATCGCGGCACAGTGCCGAGGTGGTAGGGCGAGCCCCCGTGTGAGGGCGCCATTCACACGAAAACATGTAGTCGGTATGTACGCTAGCACGGTACTCCGACCACAAACATCATTGAGGAGTTCAGCTATGCGTACGACCGGCACCGTGAAGTGGTTCAACGACACGAAGGGCTTTGGCTTCATCACCCCCGCGAACGGCGAGAAGGATTGCTTCGTGCATCACTCCGCCATCCAGGGTCATGGCTTCAAGTCCCTCGCAGAGGGTGAGGCTGTTGAGTTCGACGTGGTCCAGGGCGCAAAGGGCCCGGCCGCTGAGAACGTCGTCAAGCTCGGCCGCTAAACGGCGAGTCGGACAGTCCGGACGTCAATGACGCGCTGAACTCGTCCACGCTCGAATCGCAACGCCCCGTCCGGTTTCCGGACGGGGCGTTGTTCTTGTACAGGCTTGTCGTCGCGCGGCCGGAACGACGGAGCGCGGATGCACTGCGGATGACGCGGAAGCGGCCGGATGACTGCAACTGCAACTGCATCTCACGCGGAGCCGCGGAGGGCACGGAGAGCTGCCTCCCGAGCGAATCGATCCTGCCGTTTCCGCGTCATCCGCAAAAATCCGCGTTCGCGTCGTTCGAGCCCCGCGAGACGATCTACGGCACCAGCGCCCCGAAGATCGGGAGCTTCCATGGGATGCTGCGGAGCGGCTCGGGCTCCGTGCCCGGGATGAAGTACTCGGTGTATCGGCGCTCGGGCGGCGTCGCCGCGTCGGCGAGCAGGCCGGTGACGCGATCCAGCTCCGCGGTCACCATACCCACCGGTGGCACCCAGGCCGCCGGCACGGGGCGATTCGCGTAATAGCTCGCCATCATCTCGCCCCAGATCGGCGCGGCCAGCGTACCGCCGGCGACGCCGGGCGCGATCGTCTTCGGTCGGTCGAAGCCGAGCCAGACGCCGGCCACCAGGTCAGGGGTGACGCCCATGAACCACACGTCGACGTTGTCGTTCGTCGTGCCCGTCTTGCCGGCGACGGGCACGTTGGCCGGCACCGCGCGCCGCGCCGCGGTCCCGGTCCCGCGCTCGACGGCGTCGCGCATCATGTCACGCACGATGAAGGCGATGCGCGGATCGATCACCGACTGCGGCACTGACGGGCCGCGCTGCAGCACGACGCGGCCATTCGCGTCGTCGATGCGTGTGACGATGCGCGGCTCGACGACGCTGCCCATGTTCGCCCACACGGTGTACGCGGCGACGTAGTCCAGCGGCCGAACGACCGACGCGCCGAGCGCACTGGCGGGCACCTCGGCGATCGGGGTGTCGATGCCCGCGCGGTGCGCGATCGCCGCCACCGAGTCGAGACCGACGCGAAGGGCGAGCTGCACCGCGACCGGGTTCCGCGAGTGGGTCAACGCTTCGCGCAGCGTGATCGCACCCATGAACTTGCCGTCCGAGTTGTCCGGGCTGTAGAGGCGGCCGTTGTCGAGACGGATGGCGAGCGCGGTGTCGGGCACGATCGTCGCCGCGCTCATGCTGTCCTCCAGCGCCTTGGCGTAGACGAACGGCTTGAACGACGAGCCAGGCTGGCGGAGCGACAGCGTCGCGCGGTTGAACGGCGCGAGCACGTAGTTACGGCCACCCACCAGCGCGCGCACATCGCCCGTCTGTGGTTCGATCGCGACGACCGCCCCTTCGAGTGCTTCGCGCTTGTCCTTCGCCGCGGCGAAGGTCGGATGCCGGTAGCCCTTGCGCTGCTCCACCTTCAACGTGCCGTCGACGAGCGCATTCACCGCGGCGCGCTGGAGCACGGGATCCATCGTCGTGTAGACCTTGTAGCCACCGGTGCCGACGTTCACGCCGGCGCGCTCGGCCACCTGTCGCGCCGCATCGACGAAGTACTGTGCCGGTGCGGACATGCCGTTGTCGCGCGCCGTCACGACCGGCTCCAGCTTGGTGCGCGCGGCGAGATCTGGGGCGATGAAGCCCTGTTCCGCCATCAGCGACAGGATGAGGTTTCGCCGCGCTTTCGCTTTGTCGGGAAAGCGAGAGGGATCGTAGCCCACGGGGGTCTTCGGCAGCGCGGCGAGCGTGGCCGCCTCGGCGAGCGTGAGTCGCGACGCGCTCTTGCCGAAGTAATGGCGCGACGCCGACTCGATCCCGTACCAGCCGTGGCCGTAGTTGATCTGGTTGATGTACGCTTCGAGGATCTGCTCCTTGCTGTAGTGCTTCTCCATCTCGCGCGCGGCCTGCTGCTCGTGAAGCTTGCGACCGATGCTCACGTCGCGGCGGTCGATCTGGTCGGGATGCATGTTCCCGACGAGCTGCTGCGTGATCGTGCTCGCGCCCCCACGATGGTCGCCCGTGATGCGCTCGAGGAGCTTCCCCTTGATCGCGCCGGCCACGCCGATGAGGTCGACGCCGTCATGCTGATAGAAGCGCTGATCCTCCACGGCGACGAACGCCTGGCCGACGTACTTCGGCAGCGTGCGAATCGACACGCTCGTGCGCGACTCACGGCCGATCTCGCCGACCAGTGAGCCATCGCGCGCGTAGACGAGCGACGACTGCGGCTGAGCGAGGAGCTGCCAGACGGGGCCAGTCGGTCGAGGGGTGGACGCGGGTCCGGCGTTCTGCGCGCGCAGAGGAACGGCGGCAGCGAGTACGAAAGCGAGAGAGAGTCTGGCGAGCATGCGGAAAGTGTATCGTGTGGTGATGGAGGGGAGAGCGATCTGCGTCACGTTCACTGCCACTGCCACTGCCGTACCCGGTACCCTCGTACACCGTAACCGGACCCAGCCCGCCGGCCCGACGAATTCTTGGATGCCACGCGTAGCTAACGAGAACGCCGTTGAACTGCGGTCCGCATTCTGGGGGGTCGGATGTCGGTCCGGGTACCGGGTACGATGATACCGATTTACGGCGGTGCGCAGTTGCAACTCCCCCCGCCCCCGGCGATTCTTCTTCGACATGCCCCCCCTCATCCCCCTCGCCCTCGCCCAGTTCCCGCCGCGCAAGGGCGACTATGCGGGCAATGTCGCGCGCATCGGCCAGCTGCTCGCACAGGCGGCGTCACTCGAGCCGCGGCCGCGACTCGTCTGCTTTCCCGAGACGGCCACCACCGGCTACTTCCTCGAAGGGGGCGTGCGTGAGCACGCCGTGACTGCGGGGCAGCTCGCGGCGGATCTCCACCGCGTGTACCGCGGTTCGCCGATCGATGTCGCCATCGGCTTCTACGAGGTGTGGCGCAACAAGCTGTACAACAGCGCCCTCTACGTGTCGCTCGGCGAGACGACACCGATCGTGCGTCACGTACACCGAAAGGTGTTTCTTCCGACCTACGGTCTGTTCGACGAGGAGCGCTTCGTCGAGCGCGGCCACGACGTCCGCGCCTTCGACACGGCGTGGGGCCGCGTCGCGATGCTCGTGTGCGAGGACGCCTGGCATTCGCTCACCGGGACGATCGCCGCCCTCGATGGTGCGCAGCTGATCATCGTCCCCTCGGCGCCGCCGGCGCGCGGCGCATGGCCCAAGTCCGATGATGTTCCGGGCCCCGCCAGCGTGTCACGATGGGAGCGTCTCACCCGAGACATGGCCGACGAGCACGGATTGTACGTCGCGCTCGCGACCCTCGTGGGAAGCGAGGCGGGCAAACAGTTCCCCGGCAGCGCGATGCTCGCCGGCCCCAAAGGCGAGGTCCGCGCACGCGGTCCGCTCTGGGAGGAGGCACTCGTCGTCGCGACGATGGACCTGGCCGATGTCACGCGCGCTCGCGCGGACATGCCGCTCATCGCCGATCTCGAGACGATGATGCCACATCTGCGCGACACGCTCGCCAAGGTCGACGCCGGTGCGCCGCATCTGCTTGCGTACGACGGGATGGAGGCGATCGCGGAATCGATGGGGCTCGCCGCCGAGACTCCCACGGCGGAAGTGCGCGTCGCGAGATCGACGGGCGACGCGACTCCCGTGCGCGTCGAGCGCAGCGAGACACTGGGCGGTCCTCCGCCTCTCGCGCTCGACGCTGCTCTCGTGGAGGAGTGGCTGGTGCGATTTCTCCGCGACGAGATGCAGCGGCGTGGCTTCGAGCGCGTCGTCGTCGGCGTTTCGGGAGGCGTGGACTCCGCCGTGACCGCATATCTCGCGGCGCGCGCGCTGGGTCCGGCCAACGTCGTCGGGGTGCAAATGCCGTATCGCACCTCCAGTCCCGAAAGCCTCGCGCACGGTCAGCTCGTCATCGACGCCCTCGGCATCGAGGGACGCACGGTGGACATCAGCGCCGCGGTGGATGGCTATCTCCAGCACGAGCCGGAGGCCGATCCCGCGCGCCGAGGCAACGTGATGGCGCGCATGCGCATGATCACGCTCTTCGATCTCTCGGCGAAGTATCGCGCCATCCCGCTCGGCACGGGCAACAAGACCGAGCGGCTGTTCGGCTACTTCACGTGGCACGCCGACGACTCACCGCCGATCAATCCGCTCGGCGATCTGTTCAAGACGCAGGTGTGGGTGCTCGCGCGCCACCTCGGTGTGCCGGAGGTGATCGTCGGCAAGGCGCCGTCGGCGGACCTCGTCGTCGGGCAGACCGATGAAGGAGACTTCGGCATCAGCTACGCGAAGGCCGACGAGCTGCTCAACTGGATGCTCAACGGCTACGTCGCCGAGGATCTCGTGGCGTACGGCTACGACGCCGCCGAAGTCGCGCTCGTTCGGAAGCGCCTGGCGACGACGCACTGGAAGCGTCGTTTGCCGACGGTCGCGATGATCAGCCCGTCGGCAATCGGTGAGAGCTATCTGCGTCCCGTGGACTACTGAGGATCAGTAGCGCAGCACGACGTTGCCGACGGAATCGATCGCGTAGCACGCGGCTGCACCGCTCGGCGGTGCGCCGTGCACACGCCCGCGCTGGCCGGGACGCAACACCATCCAGTAGTCGGTCGGCTGGTAGAAGATGGTACGCGGCCGACCGTCCGGATCGCGCACCGCCGTCTGCCCCGCGCACGAGGGGAAAGCGCGACGCTCGCGGCTCGCGAAGTCGACGACCATCAACCCCTCGTTCGTGACACGGTACGGCGAGCCGCCGAGGTCGGGCGTGTACCCGGGCGCCTCCGTCGTGTACTCCGGCTCCAGCGACGTGGACAGCGGGCGGCCGCTCACGTCGTACACGCCTTCATAGCCGCGCGTGTAGTAGCCCCTCTGAGCGTAGCCAGACCCGTACCCGTACCCGTAGTAGTCTCCCGGCACGGGCACGATGATCACCGTGGACCCGCCGGACTGGGGCGGGCGTCGCTGGCGGCGGGCATCCCACGTCCCCGCGGGCCGATTGAACCGCGGGTCATTCCCCGACCGCGGGAAGCGCGGATCGTTCAGCGCGAGCGGCGAGCGCGGATCGGTCGCCGACGGAGGGAAGCGGGGATCCGGAACCTGGCGCGGCGGAGCATCGGCAGCGCGGCCCACCGGTCTCGGCGCACGCGGTTGAATCGCCACGCCTCCGACCCGCGGCAGGGGGTGCTGCGCCTCGGTGCGGGACGCGCCGAGCAGCGTCATGGCACCCGCGACGACCAGCGCCGCGCGAATCGATCCGTCCATCATGAGCTCCTCCCCGTCGATTGACGCGATGCGGCCGGCAGGGCCGCAACCGGAGTCTACACCAAGGCACCCTCACTGTTGCGTCTGTGTCACTCCGCGGGAGGCCGGTCGCCCGGCGATCGCTTCCAGGCGAGGTCGCGGCCGTGCACAGGCATACTCCTGGCAAAGACGGGCGGCATGGCTACCAAGCGAACCAAGTCTGCCGCGACGAAGAAGACGAGCCCGAAGCGCGCGCCGAGCGTATCGAAGAAGGCGACCGCCACACGGACATCCGCCGCACCCGCGAAGCGCGCGAGCGTGTCGTCGCCGCGCAAATCATCCGCCAAGGCCGACGGCGTACCGCTCGCCGAGTACAACGCGAAGCGCGACTTCACCAGGACGAAGGAGCCCGCAGGCAAGGTCCCGAAGGCTCGCACGAAAGCGCTCCGCTTCGTCATCCAGAAGCACGCAGCGAGTCACCTCCATTTCGACTTCCGGCTCGAGCTCGACGGAGTGATGAAGTCGTGGGCGGTGCCGAAAGGGCCGAGCCTCGACCCCTCGGTGCGACGGCTGGCGATGGAGGTCGAGGATCATCCCATCTCGTACAACACGTTCGAGGGCACGATCCCGGCGGGTGAGTATGGCGGCGGCACCGTGATGCTCTGGGACAAGGGGACGTACGCAGCGGAGGACGGAGGCGGATCGGAATCGCTGCGACGCGGCTACGAGAAGGGCGACCTGAAGATCGTGCTTCACGGCACGCGGCTTCAGGGTGGCTGGGTACTCGTTCGCATGAAGCGTCCCGGCCGTCCGCAGTGGTTGTTGATCAAGCATCGCGACGACCACGCCGATGCCGAGCGCGACGTCACAGCGGATGAGACGACGTCCGCGGTGACCAACCGCACGATGGAACAGATCGCTTCAGGCCGCCGAGTCTGGCATTCCGATCCATAACGAGCGCGGCCCGGCCCGCGGCTCCTTCTGGATCATTTGGGGTAGACTGTCCTATGCGAAACTCCATCCGGCTTTCTCTCAGTGCGCTCGTTCTCGCGGCTGCCGCGGCATGCTCGAGCCCCTCGGAGCAGCCGGCGGTGAGCGCGGAGCTGGAGCAGGACCTCGCCAAGGCTGGTGGGGCGAACGTTCAGCTCGCGGGCAGCTCGGCGAATCGCGTCGACGTCGTGTCGGCTTCGGAGCGTATCGAGACGCCCACGCCTGCACCGAAGGCGAAGACGGTGACGCGCGCGCCGAGTGCGACGCGCGGTACGCGTGCGCCAGTGCCGAGCGTTCGTCGCACGACGCCCGCGCCAGCCGCGGCGGCGCCGCAAGCGCCTGAGCCGGCGCCGGCCGAAGTGATTCGCGCCGAGCCGGAACCCGAGCCGACGAGAGCCCCGCAGGCGCGTCCGCAGGCGCCGGTGCCGGCGCGGCAGCCCGAGCCACGCGGCGGCTGGCGCACACCCGGCGAGATCATTCGCAACGCGCCGTTCCCGATCAACCCCTGAACGACGGTGCGTTGGTCGGTTCGATGAGCCAGCTCACCAACTCGCTGCGTGAAACGAGTGGGCCGCCCGGACGGCCACACCCGGTTCACGTGTGCGTGCGCCGCTAGGCTGCGCGCACTTCGGCGAACGCGAGGCTCACGGCCCGGCGCGCCTGACGCTTGAGCGCACGATGCACCGCGCGCGCGTAGTGAATGAAGTTGCTACCCGCCCATGGATTTCGAAAAAAGAACTCCGCCGGCAGCAGGTCGGCCTTGAGCCGGTTACACGGCGGACATGCGGCGACGACGTTGCCTGGCGTGTGCGCGCCGCCCTTGGCGAGCGGATGGACATGATCGAGCGTGGCGCGCGCGTAGTCGAGTGGCGAGGCGCAGTACACGCAGCGCCGGCCACAGTCTCGGAGCGTTGCGAGCTTGATCGCGCGCTTGTGCTCCGACGGCGCGAGCCGCCGGATGCGACGCAGAAGGCCTCGAGGCGCGCGCGGAGCGCGGGGAAGCGTGACGCGATGACCGTGTCGAGCGGGCAATCTCACCTCGCTGGAAAAGACGACACCCCGCGGAGGGAAGGTTCCCTCACGCGGGGTGTCGTACAACGTGGTCGGCGTGGCACCGGTAGAGGCAGCACATGCGATGCGCTCGCCGCGCTCGCATCGCCCACTGCGTCCTGCACAGGGCTCTGGTGCTCATTCGCCTCCGGGTGCGTCGGGCGGGAGAGCGGGATGATCTCCCGCTGCCCCATTAGTGCAGTGAGTGCTCCATTCGCGCAAGAGGCAGAGACTGCCGCATCGCACTGCTCACGATGACGCGCGTCGCTCTTCGTTCGCGGTCCTACGATCCTGACGCCGAGCGACCGGATCGCGTAACGCGGCGATGATCCGCGCGGCGTTCGCATCGAGCACCGTGCGGTCCGGCATCTGCGATCCAGCGAATGGCAGCGGCACGTCGAAGCCGTCGTCGGCGCATCGCGGGATGACGTGCACGTGATAGTGAAACACATCCTGCCCCGCCGCGGCGCCGCTGTTCACGATGATGTTCATCCCGTCCGCGCCGGCGACATGCTGCACCACCGGCGCGAGCCGCATCGCCACATCGAAGAGGTGTGTGGCGAGCGAATGCGGGATGTCCTCGAGCGACGCGTAGTGCTCGCGCGGCACCACCAGCACGTGCCCCGCATTCACCGGCTGAATGTCCATGAACGCGACGACGTCGCTGTCCTCGAAGCACATCGAGACCTCGCCCGCGCCATGAATCAGGTCGCAGAATGGACAGGTCGGTTGCTGAGCCACCGGCATGAGCCCTCTTCGGTCATGGGAGTCGCCACTGCAGGGAAATGCACGCACGATGCCAGCCGACGAGCCTGAGGCGATCTGACGTGCGGCGCTACCTCCGCTTTGGCGCCGTCCCGCGCGGCGTGGCGAGTAGCGTGCCGGCGGGCGGGACCTCGATGTCGGCACTGAGTCCGCGCGCGTGCGCCGAAAGCCGCCCGCTCGCGCCCTGTGGAAGCACCACGTCCGCGCGCGGGCCGCTCGAGTTCAGCAGCGTTGCTCCGGACGTCACGCTCCATTGCGCGCTCGGGTTGTCGATCAGCGCGCCGAATTGATCGAATGCCGAGACGAGGAACTGCCCGATCTCGCCTCGGCTGTCGCGGATGGTGCCGACGAGCGTGATGGTGAGTGTCATCGGCCGCCGAGCGAGAATGCTGATCGTATCCGCCACCGCGTCCACCCACGCGATGACGTTCACCCGTCCGCCGGCGAGCGCTCGCGCCAGCCCCGTTCCATCGACGGCAACGATGGAGGGATCGAGGCTCTTCCAACTGACGACGCGCCCGTCCTGCAACGCACCGGTCGCGTCGAACACCAGGGCGCCGAGCGTGAAGACGTCGCCCTCGACGAGCGAGAGCGTGTCGGGAACGATGGTCACGCGCGCGCCGGCCGCATAGACGACGAGGACGCTGATCGTCGTCTGCGCTCCCTCGACGTCAGCCACGAGGATGGTCTCTCCCAGCTTGAGCCCGCGCACCACTGCCCGACCGTCCGCCTGGGGCGTGACACTCGCGACCCCGCCGTCGCGAATCGCCCAGGTGACCGCGCGTCCGGACAGCACGTTGCCCTTTGCATCTTCCGCGCGAACCGAGACGCTCACGCTCCGGCCCGCGGCGACCTCGAGGGCAAACGCGCTCGGCACGACACGGAAGACCTTGGCCGGTGCGACGAGGATCGTCGCCGCGGCGCTGACGCGACCCGAGCGCGCGGTGATGACGGCCGAACCGCGCGCGCGTCCGGTGACGACGCCGTCAACCACGCTGGCGACGCCGTCGTCGGAGCTGGACCATGCCGGACGACGTCCCGGCAGCGGTCCGCCCGCCGCGTCGCTCACGAAGGCCGTGATCGTGGCGCGCTCGCCGATGTCGATGCGTCCGCTGCTCGCCTCGAGCGAGACGCTCGCCGCGGGAACGATCGCCTCGACGGCGACCGAGTCAGCGAGTCCGGTCGCGATGCGCGCCACGATCCACGCCGACCCCGCGGGCACCGGTGCAGAAGCGCGCGCGACGCCAGACGCATCGACCGTGATCGCCGAGGTCCCGTGCACGGCGAAGCCGAACCGCGCCGACGTCGACGCACCGTTGCGCTTGAACGCCAAGACGCGAAGTGGGGTGGGCTCGCCGATCGGGATCACTCCCTCGTCCGTGCCGACGGAGATGCGCGCCACCGCGGTGTCGGGTCCGACGTAGCGAAGTACGACCCCCTGTGTGGGCGGTGCCTCGCCGGCCGTGTACGCAACGACGGTGTCTCTCGCCCAATAGACCACCTGTTGCTGGTCGTCGATCAGCGACAGCTCGAGGCCGAACCGCTCGCTCACCATCGTGACGACGATGCCGAGCGTCAGCGCGAGATCCGCGTCCGTCTCGCGGAAGGACACGACCGTGTCGAGGGCCGCTCGCTCGGGTGTCTCGCCCGGCAGGCGGAAGAGTCGCACGCGCGCGGCGCGGATCGGAATCACGAGCTCCCCGCCAACCTCGGGGAACTTCGAAACGAACGCCAGCGCGGCCGTCGCGGGTGCGAGGTGCCCCGGACCGCTCGGCGCGGCCGTATCGCGGCATGAGCTGCCGGCAACGGAGAACAAGAGCGCGGCGGCGAGGCCGCGCGCCCGGAGAATCGTGCGCATCGTGCGGGTACGGGGAGTGCCTATCCTCATCCTTCCAGAGCCCACTGTCAAGCAGGCGAACCGGGCCGCTGGATCGCCCCTAACCCCGCGTTAGCTTTCGGGACGGCAAATCTTCATCCGAGGCGGTTTTTCGCATGGCCACTCAGACCCGCGCCGAGCGCAAGAGCGCCGCCGGACTGTCGCGCGACCAGTTGGTGGGCGCGTATCGTACCATGCTCCTGTCGCGCCGTCTGGACGACAAGGAGATCCAGCTCAAGCGCCAGAACAAGATCTTCTTCCAGATCTCGGGCGCCGGCCACGAAGCGGTGCTCTGCGCCGCCGGCATGTTGCTCCGGCCCGCCTACGACTGGTTCTACCTCTACTACCGCGACCGCGCGCTCTGTCTCCAGCTCGGGGTCACTCCCGCCGAGATGCTCTACGAGGCGGTGGGTGCGGCGGCGGACCCGGCGTCCGGCGGGCGCCAGATGCCCAGCCACTGGGGCAACAAGCCGCTCAACATCGTCTCGGCGTCCTCTCCGACCGGCACCCAGTACCTGCACGCCGTCGGAAGCGCGGAGGCGTCGTTGCGCGCCAAGCTGCTGGACATCACCGAGGGCTTTCACGGCGACGAGGTCGCGCTGGTGTCCTCCGGCGACGGGACCACGTCGGAAGGTGAGTTCTGGGAGTCGCTCAACACGGCCTGCAACCTCGGCCTGCCCATCGTCTACCTCATCGAGGACAACGGCTACGCGATCTCGGTTCCCGTCGAGGTGAACACGGCGGGAGGCTCCATCTCCAAACTGGTCCGTTCCTTCCCCGGTCTTCTCGTTGAAGAAGTGGACGGGTGCGACCTGCTGGCGAGCTATGGGGCCATGAAGCGCGCCGTTGACTATGCGCGCACGCGAAAGGGTCCCGCGCTCGTACACGCTCATGTGATCCGCCCGTACTCACACTCCCTGTCGGACGACGAGGTGATGTACCGGCCCGCCGAGGAGCGCGAAGCCGACGCGATCCGCGATCCGGTTGCGCAGTTGCCGAAGTGGCTCGTCGCCGAGGGGTACGCGACGTCCGAGGAAATCCTCGCGATCCAGGCCGACGTGGACGCCGTCGTTCTCAGCGCCACGGACGATGCGCTCGCCCAACCGCAGCCCGCCGGCGACACGATTCACGACTACGTGTACTCGCCGGACGTCGATCCGACCTCCGCCGCCTTCGACACGGAGGACGCGCCGAACACCGAGGGCAACCCGACGACGATGGTCGACCTGCTCAACGTCTGCATGAAGGACGAGATGCGGCGCGACCCGAAGATGTTGATGTTCGGCCAGGACGTCGCGGACGCGTCGCGCGAGGCGAACCTGCCGCGCGTGAAGGGCAAAGGCGGCGTCTTCAAGGTCACGTGGGGGCTCCAGAAGGAGTTCGGCGGCGCCCGCGTGTACAACTCGCCGCTCGCCGAGGCGAACATCGTCGGCCGCGCGATCGGTCTCGCGCTGCGCGGCTTCACGCCCGTCGTCGAGATCCAGTTCTTCGACTACATCTGGCCGGCGTACATGCAGATCCGCGACGAGCTGGCGACGATGCGCTGGCGCTCCAACAACGCCTTCGCCGCGCACGTCGTGATTCGCGTGACGTACGGCGGCTACATCCGCGGCGCGTTGTATCACTCGCAGACTGGCGCCTCGCTGTTCACGCACTGTCCGGGACTTCGCGTCGTGTGTCCGTCCACCGCGCTCGACGCGAACGGGTTGCTGCGCACGGCGATCCGCTGCGACGATCCGGTGGTCTTCCTCGAGCACAAGCATCTGTACCGGCAGACGTACAACAAGGCGGTGAACCCGGGCCCGGACTTCATGATCCCGTTCGGGAAGGCACGCACGGTGCGCCCTGGCAGCGACCTGACGATCGTGACGTACGGCGCCACGGTGCAGCGCGCGTTCACCGCGGCGAACCAGATGCACGAGGAGCACGGGATCGACGCCGAGGTGATCGACCTTCGCTCCTTGTCTCCCTGGGACGAGGAGCGCGTATTCGCAAGTGTGAAGCGCACGAGTCGCGTGATCGTTGCGTACGAGGATTCGATCTCGTGGGGCTACGGCGCCGAGATCGCCGCGCGCATCGCCGACGACTGCTTCGCCTTTCTCGACGCGCCGGTGAAGCGCGTGGCGAGCACGGACACGTTCGTCGGGTACGCGCCGCAGCTCGAGGACGCAATCCTGCCGCAGGTCGACACCTTCAAGCGCGCGATCGCCGACGTCATGAGGTACTGATCGCGAGAGCGGCGCTCACCGACCCGCGCCCGTGCGCTACTCCGTGCAGCGTCCCGCGCGAACGGTGACCGTCGGTGGCATCCGCATCTCGCAGGTGCTCATCATTCCCGACTTTGCGTTATAGGCGATCTCCGCCTCCTTCAACTCGTCGATCTTGCGGTAGAGCGCCACCGAATCCGTCGAGGCCGCGCAGTACACGACGTACGTGCGAGGTCCTCCGCAGCCACGCCAGCCCACGGGCGCCGTTCGGCACCCATCGGCGCTCGCGCATCCATCCGTCTTTGCCAGCGCGCGTACCTCTCGCTCGAGCTGGGCGAGTCGCGTGCGGTCGTCCACCGGTGCCCGCGCTCCTGATGTGTCTTCTGCGCGCTTCGGAGGAACGACGCACGATCCGACGAGCAGCGTGAGCGCGATGATCACGCGCCGCGCACGAGGTCCATCACTCATGTCACCCTCCACTGGTGGCGCAGGGTCGCGCCGCACGGCGCGTGCCGCGCGACCTCGCGTGTGCGCCTCAACTCGCCATTGTGTCGCGATCCACGACGACGACTCCATCCTCGAGCGCGAGCACGATCTCTTCGGTTCCGCGCATGAGCGGCGACGTCTCCACCGCGCGCTCGACGACGAGCACGCTCGCGGGAAAACCGGTCGCGATCCTGCCCTCCGGCGCGTTGGGGAGCACCATCATCGCCTTCGCATCGATGATCGTCGCGTCCGCTCCCGCCCGCTTTCGGATCTCGGCGCTCGATCCCACGCCGGCGATGCGCGACCCGCGCACGAGCATCGCATCGACCCATGGGCGCTGCTCGTCGCCTGTCCAGACTCTCGCGTTGACGATCGCGAGCGTGCGCTCGCGCCCGGGCTCTTCCGTGTCAGCCATGCCAGAGAGTGCGCACGCGCCGCGTCGCGCGAAAGGGCCGCTTGACTGGCTGTGCGCACCAGGGCAGCCTTCAATCCAGTGGGGAGTAGCCGGCCGGCGCGAACGCGCCGGAGCAGCCGATCGTCAAGACGGAGCGCGCAAGCGCTTCCGGTCGGCTGAAGGGCGAGGGTGAGCCTTGGGCGAGACCACTACGACACCGAGCGTGCCGTAGTGGCTCGCCCGTCGTGTTCCGGCTCACTCGCTCCCGCTCTCGTCATGATCGCCACGAACATCTGGTTCTGGGTCGGCTTCATCGCCTTCGTCCTCGCGATGCTTGCGCTCGACCTCGGCGTGTTCAACCGCACGCCGCACGTCGTCCGTGCCAAGGAAGCCGGCATCTGGACGGCGGTGTGGGTCGGTCTCGCCCTTCTCTTTGCGGCCGGCCTCGCGGTGTTCCAGAGCCATCAGGCCGCGCTGACGTTCCTCACGGGCTACGTGATCGAGGAATCGCTCAGCATCGACAACATCTTCGTCATCGTGCTGATCTTCCAGTACTTCGCCGTGCCGGCGCAGTACCAGCATCGGGTGCTGTTCTGGGGCATCCTCGGCGCGCTCGTCATGCGCGGCGTCTTCATCGGGCTCGGCGCCGCGCTGCTCGCGCGCTTCGAGTGGATCATCTACATCTTCGGCGCGCTGCTCGTGATCACGGGCGTGCGGATGGCGGTGAAGCAGGACGAAGAGTTCGATGGGGATCAGAACCCGGTCGTGAAGCTCGTTCGCCGCATCCTGCCGCTCACGTCCGACTATCGCGGCAAGCATTTCTTCGCGATGGAGAATGGTCGGCGCTACGCGACGCCGCTGCTGCTGGTGCTGGTATTGGTGGAGTTCACCGATCTCATCTTCGCGATCGATTCGATCCCGGCGATCTTCGGCATCACGCGCGACCCGTTTCTCGTCTTCACGTCGAACATCTTCGCCGTGATGGGGCTCCGCTCGCTGTTCTTCCTGCTTGCTACGATTGTGCAGAAGTTCCACCTGCTCAAGTACGGTCTGGCGATGATCCTCACCTTCGTCGGCGCGAAGATGCTGCTCGAGCGGTGGGTGCACGTGCCGATCATGCTGTCGCTCGCCATCGTGCTCGGCGTGCTGGCGGCGTCGATCATCGCGTCGCTGGTGTGGCCGCAGGCGAAGCCGGCCAGCGAAGGGAAGACGGGATCGATGTTTGGGAGGTAGGCTTCGCGCGCCGTATTGGCACTCAACTACCACGCCCTGTAGGTGGTCGTGGGTAGCGGTAGCGAGCGGTGGTAGCAGGTCGCGAGACCGACGGGCCGGCATCTCACAAGGACGGGGTCAGAGTCGCGACTCTGACCCCGGACTCTGACCCCGGACTCTGACCTACCAGCTACGGGGAGTGGGAGGAGAGCCTACTTCCTCTCCACTGCATCCCTCACATCGAGCAGGATCTCGAAGTAGAGCTGCTCGCGCCGGTAGGCGAAGTCGAGCGACGCCATCTGCGAGTCGTCGCCAGTCGCCTTTGCGCGCTCGAAGGCTTCGCGATACATGTCGTCGAGGTTGGCGAGGATCCGGTCGCGGGTGCGGGACATGCTGTCCTTCTGGAGGTCTTGGGAAGTGAGGCGCGGCGGCGGACCGCCGGCCTTGTCGAGCTGCTCCTCGGTCGGCTCGAGCAGATAGCGCTGAGCCGCGCTGAGAAGACCGCGACGGGAGGGTAAAGGAATGTCCATTGCGACGTGAGTTGATCTTTGCGCGCGACGAGTTCCAGTGCGTCTACTGTGGTGAGCGTTTCGAGCCAGAGATGCTCACGGTCGACCACGTGCAGCCCAGGATGCGCGGCGGCGATCGCTCTGGTGGAAACCTAGTGACGGCGTGTGGGGCCTGCAACGCGAGAAAGGGCTCTCTTCGCCTGGCCGCGTTCCTGCGCGCCGACGCCGGCGCGCGTGAGCATTTCTTCCGACTTGCCGAGCCGCACGTCTGGCCGAGAATTTTGCGGACGGTGCGCGAGGAGCTGGAGAAGCCGTGATCGGTTCTCGGTGATCCGTGATCGGCCGGCCTCGGTACGCCTCTGCATCCCGAGGCGTATCCGATCACCGATCACTCGAAACCGTTCATGGCCGTTGCAGTCGATGACACACCGCCTCTTCCACCACGCGACCGTCCCGCAGATGCTCGACGACGATCCGTCCGAGCAGCGTGGGCGTGACGCCGGCGTACCAGATGCCCTCAGGATACACGACGAGGATGGGCCCGCCGGCGCACACACCGAGACATGGGGTCTCGCCACGCTTCACGCGCCGAGGGCCGAACAGCAGTCCCTCGCGCTCGAGCAGGCGCGCGAGCAGCGCGTACAGCGTCCGGCCCTCGCGGTCCGGCGAGCAGAAGCCGCCAACGCACAAGAACACGTGATGCGCATATGGTTCCATGGAGGCGCTGGCGATGTTCGACACTGGAGTCACGCGGCGTAGTCTAGCCATCAGTCGGCGTTCTGCGGAGCACCGTGCGAGGAACGGACCGTGCGTAGCCGCGCATTGCCCAACGCCGCCCGCACACAGATAGTTCACCCCACCGCGCTCCCGGATTCAACGACATGCGAGACGATCACGATCCCCACCCCCACATCGTCGAGTCGAACGCCCCGCACGGCGCGACGGTGGCCAAGCCCACCATCACGGTGCGCGCCACCTGGGCGGGTGCGCACCTGTTCGACACGGGACGGCCTGGCGGTCTCTCGGCGCGCTTCGACGGGTCGGCCAAGGTTGGGCAGAATCCCGTCGACGCGCTCGTGAGCGCGCTTGCGACGTGTGTCGGCATCGACGTCGTCGACATCCTCATCAAGCGGCGCACGCCCGCGTCCGCGCTGGTCGTGGACGCGCACGCGGAACGGCGCGCGACGCATCCGCGTCGGCTCGAGCACGTGACGATGACGTTCCGCGTGGATGGAGAAGGTGTCGAGGTGGCTCACACTGAACGCGCGGTGGAGCTGGCGCTCGCGAGCTACTGCTCCGTGGCGGCGTCGCTCGCGTCACACATCGTCATCGACACGATCGTCGTGGCGAACGGCGTGAGCGGATCACCGATCTCGCACGGCGGTGGCAGAACGGCGGACTGACCGGCTGTGCGACTACTTTCCGCGTACCTTGTCCCAGCAGCTACACCCCTGCCCTTTCAGCCGCTCCGCCAACCGCTCGCGCAGCGACTCAGGCGCGCCCAATTCCTGGCGCAGGCTGGCGACCGCCTGAAGAAAACACTCCTGATACGTCTCGTAGCCGCGGCACGTGGGGCAGACGGCGATGTGGGCGCGGAGGCGCTCCGCGCTCGACGGCGTAATCTGCTCATCGAGGTAGTCCCACAGGTGATGCAGCACCTCGGCGCAGGTGGCGGAGAGTCCGAGCTCCTGTAGCTGCGAGCGGGCCGGCGCGCTCATCACGGCGTCCCCTGACCCGACGTGTGGAAGCCCAGATCCTCAGCCACGGTGACGAGCTTCTCCTGCAACAGCCGGCGTCCGCGGAAGAGTCGCGAGCGGACGGTGCCGATCGGCACGCCCATGACTTCGGCCGCAGACTCGTACGAGAGATCTTCGACGTCCACGAGAATCACCGCCGAGCGAAATGGCTCCGCCAGCTCATCGAGAGCCTCGCGGAGCGCGGGGGCAAGATCGAGCGTCGCAAACAAGTCGTCATATCCCTTCTCGCGTGCGGCGGCGTACACCGAGCTGGCCGCGACCGCATCCTGCTCACCATCCTCGAGGTCCACCGTGGGACGCTGACGCTCGCGCGAGCGGAGGAAGACGTTGCGACAGATGGTGAACAGCCAGCGGCGACAGTCCGTGCCTGGAATGAAAGTATGCCAGGACCGGTAGGCGCGGAGAAAGGTCTCCTGCACCACGTCGTCGGCGTCCGACTCTTCGCGCGTCAACGAGAGCGCGAAACGATAGACGTCGTCCAACCAGGGCAACGCATCCCGCTCGAAGGCAACGTCACGCGCGACGTCACTGGAGGAGCGCTCCTGCCCCACGTCAGCCGTCACGTCCGTCCCCCCGACACCGCCGGGATCGAACGACATGACAGGAGTTGCGGTCGTCATATGGCCTCATTAGTTGACAAGTCAACTATACACCAGCCGAACCGTTTTCGCAAGTGGCGGACGTCTGCCCTTCACGGACGGCCGGCAGGTCCCCGCTGGCTATGTTTGGGCGATGCGTGCTCGACTTCTCGCTGCGTTTGCTGCGGTGTACCTGGTCTGGGGCTCGACGTACCTGGCGATTCGCTTCGCCGTGGAGACGCTGCCGCCCCTGCTCATGGCGGGCGCCCGGTTCGTGATCGCGGGAGTGATCGTGCTCGCGTGGGCACGGTTCCGCGAAGGGTCGCCCGCCCCCTCGAAGATTGATTGGCGCACCGGCGTCATCAGCGGCGGGCTGCTTCTGCTGGGGGGCAACGGCGCGGTGGTGTGGGCCGAGCAGAAGGTGCCGTCCGGGATCGCGGCACTGCTCGTGGCGATCGTGCCACTCTGGATGGTGCTGATCGACTGGCTACGGCCTGGTGGCCGGCGGCCCGCCGTCGCCGTGTTCGCCGGCGTGGCACTCGGCCTGGTTGGCCTGCTGGTGCTGGTGGGTCCGGACTCGCTTCGCAGCAGTGGACCGTCGAACGCAGTCGGCGCGGTCGTGCTGGTGCTGGCGTCGCTGTCGTGGGCCGCGGGGTCGCTGTTCACCAAGTGGTCGCCGAAGGCGACGACGGGGACGATCGGCGCCGGCACGCAGATGCTCGCGGGTGGCGCGCTGTTGTTGATCGCCGGACTCATCTCGGGCGAGCTTCCTCGGTTGGACGTCGCGCACGCGTCGACGCGCTCGCTCGTCAGCTTCGCCTACCTCGTGACCTTCGGGTCGTTGATCGGCTTCACGGCGTACGTCTATCTCCTCGCGCACACGACAGCCGCGAAGGCGTCGACGTACGCCTACGTGAATCCCGTCGTCGCCGTGCTGCTGGGCTGGGCGATCGGCCACGAGGTCGTGACGACGCGCACGCTGCTCGCGGCGGGGGTGATCCTGGCCGGCGTCGCGATTATCACCGTGACGCGCGATACGAGCTCAGGCTCGCACGACGAGGCGATCGAGCCGGCGAGAGCGCGCTGATCGCACTGCCATCGACCGCTGGTTGTGGAAAGATCTCTCCTCCACACCATCAAGGTATCCGGGCTGACCTCCGTTGCGACGATGCGCCGCGAGCGATCCTTCTCGGCCGAACTCACCCCGCGGCTCCACGAACTCCGCGTGAGAGGCAGTTCTCCGCGCCCTCCGCGGCTCCGCGTGAAGCTGCAGTTGCGGTTTCGAGAGTTACCGACGCCCCGTGATCCATCCCTGCCGTACCACACGCTGAGCGGCCGTCGCATCGGGGAGCTCCTCGATGTGCCACCGCTCGCCGCGCGTGAGGCGTAGGCCCGCGCGCGCGAGCAGGGCGTCGTAGTCGAGGTCCTCCGTGCCACCGACGTAGCGCTCGAACCAGGGATGCATGTCCTCGCCGGCGATTTCGGAGGCCGCGAGCTCGACGTCGCGCTCCGTGTAGCCGCGGCCCTGGAGATAGTAGGAGCTCGTCGGCGCGTTCCAGCTGCGGCGCTTCAGCGACGCGAACACGTCGTCGAGCGAGCGCTGGTTACCCGACTTCGCGCGGATGTACAGGTCGAGGTAGAGCGCGAGACCCGCGCCCTTGGTGTAGTAGGTGAAGAACGTCTGCGCGCCATTGGTCGGCTGCCCCTGTGGTGCACCGTCCCAGAACGGCGCGTGGAACGATGCCATGCGCGCCGACACCTCCTTGCGACCGGGTGCCGTGAGGTTGGACTGCACCAGACCAGCCATAGTCTGGTAGAACGCGCTCGTACCGACGACGCCGGAGCGGCCCATGGCGCTCAGTCCGTAGTACTGCGTCCATCCTTCGGCGACCCAGAGGCTCGGCTGATACTGCTCGCGCGTGTAGTCGAACGGACCGAGCGCCGCAGGTCGCACGCGCTTGACGTTCCAGACGTGGAAGTATTCGTGCGCCGCGGTGGTGATGCCCGGCAGCACGGCGAGCGAATCGGCCCACGCCTGGCTCGAGATGATCTCCGTGGAATAGAGATGCTCCATCCCGTCGCCGCCGGCGTAGCCGATGTTGAAGAGAAAGGTGTACTGTGCCAGCGGCGGCGCGCCGAACACGGAGTTCTCGTAGCGGACGATCTTCTCGACATCGCGCACGAACCGCTCGTGCGCCGCGTTCGGCGGCGTTCCGTTGTGATGGACGACCGTGCGATAGCGCTTGCCGTCCACGACGAACGAGTCGACCAGAAAGGCGGGTGCGACCTCGGTCGGCGTGTCGATGAGCCGATCGTAGTTCTCGAAGCGGTAGTGTCGCTGATCGACACTGCGCGTGTCGCCGTTGACGATGTGCCAGCCGTTCGGTGGCGTGATGTCGAGCGTCACCGGGTCTGGCTTGTGACCTTCGACGTACATGAACAGCCCAGCGCCGTTCCAGTTTGCGTGCGCGGTGTCGAGCACGCTGAACGTTCCCGAGAGGAGGTTGGCGAACGCGCGGTAGCGCACGCGCATGCGCCTCGAGCCGGCGGTGCGAACGACCCAGCGTGCGCCGTCCGTCTTGTCCCAGGCAAGGGGGCGACCGTCGGCGGTGGTGACGTGAAACTCCTGCACGTTCTTGGCGAAGTCCATCTTGGCGTATCGTCCGGGCGACCAGACGGGCAGTTGCAGCGCGAGCGTCGCGCCGCGCACGCCGTCGACGTCCAACGCGATCTCGTACAGATGCGCCGCGGGTTCCGGCATGGCGACGCGATACGCGATCTGCAGCGTTGACTGGGCGGAGAGCGGTAGGTTGGCCGCGTGCGCGAGGATCGCGAGTGCGGCCGAGGAGAGCAGTCTGGTCACGTGAGTCGAGTGAGGAGCCGGCCAGCGAGGTTCCTGATGAACGAGCGCCCGCTCCGGAAACCGGAACGGGCGCTCCAAAGTCCTTCGATGCGGCACGCTTCGCAAGCGCGGCCGCGGTGCGTCAGGGCTTCTTCATCGTGCTCGAATCGCGCTTCGCGTCCAGCAGCTTCTTGTTCTCCTCGTGGTGCTCCACCACTGCCTTCAGGCCGCCGAACTTCTTGTCCTTGATCACCTCGCCAGTCATCGCGTCGACGTAGACGGACGATGCGCCCTTGTTCTTGAGCAGCATCTTCACCTGATAGACGAGTCGGTCGTTCGTCATCTCGAGATCGGCGGAGCTGATCTCACCGTTATCGGCGCTGGCACGCGCGAGAGCGAACGCCGAATCGGCGCTGATCTTGACGGTGTTCGCGAGGCTCGGTGCCACCTTGACCTCGACCTTTGCCGCGACGGCCGTCGGCTGCGTCTGGCCCTCCGGCGTTGCCACAGTCACCGGGGCAGCGGCAGGGACCGGCATCGTCGTCGCCGACGGAACCGTGGCTGGTGCCGGCGGAGTGAGCGGCTCGGCGATACTGCCGTTCGATGTGTTCACCGTCGGACTCTTCTTCGACGTGTCGATCGGTGCCGTGCTTGGTTGGGTCGTG
>JBDTOD010000016.1:0-49258 GCA_039933415.1 bacterium | reverse complement strand
TCCGGGATGCGCTTGGCGCCGAAGAGCACGAGCACGATGACCAGAATGATCATCAGCTCGCTGAAACCGAGGTTGCCGAACATGTGATGTCTCCTAGAAGAGCGACCGAGCGATGAGATAGGCGATGAGCACACCGAGCAAGCTCAACAGCGAGACGTCGAGCGCGACCGGACCGAGCGAGAATTTAAGAATAACGAGATCCAACGTGACGGGCCCGATCGAGGGCGTCACACCGGTGGTGAAGAACTCCTTCACCGTACCGGCGGGAAGAAATCGGCGAGTGACTTGCGTCATCGCTCCGCCGACGATGAAGCCGATGGCGAGCGTCACCGCATGGAACACCGGCCGACGATTGGAAGATCCGCGAGGAGGCATTACGAGCGCCGGTCCATGACATAGAGAATGGCGTCGGCGAGCGCAGCGCGCGCCGGCGTATCTGGAAGGTCGGCAAGCGCCGCCTCCGCCTCAAGAGCAAACTGCTCGCCGCGGCGACGCGCCGCGACGATTCCCCCGGCATCCGCGACCAGTCCGATCACCTCGGCGATCTGATCGTCCGCCGGCGCCTCGGTGGCGAACAGCGCCTCGACGCGGCCACGTCCAGCGGCGGACAGCCGCGGCAGCGCGGCGATCAGAGGGAGCGTCACCTTGTGCTCACGGAGATCCAGTCCCGAGGGCTTTCCGGTCACCGACGCGGTTTCGGTATAGTCCAGGATATCGTCTGCCACCTGAAAGGCCATCCCGAGCAGCGAGCCGTAGCGCTTCAGCGCGCCACGATGACGCGGCGCGCCGCAGATCGCTCCGGTCTCGCAGGCGGCGCTCAGCAGCGACGCCGTCTTGGCCTCGATGAGCGTCTCGTACTCGGGCTGGGTGAAAGCGAGCTTCTCGACCGCGGCGAGCTGGCGCATCTCGCCGATCGTGAGCTGCGTGGAGACGTTCGTGAGCACGCGAAGCAGCTCGAGATCGGCGAGATCGACCAACGCCTCGAGCGCGCGCGAGTACAGAAAGTCACCCATGATCACGCTCACCTGGTGACTGAAAAGCGAGTTCACGGTCGGCAGCCCGCGGCGAAGGGCGGAGTGATCCACCGAATCGTCGTGCACGAGCGACGCGAGGTGCATGAGCTCGACCACTGAGGCGAGCGTGACGACGCGAGGCTCTGGAGTGCCGTCCGTCTCGCTCGCGAGGAGTGCCAGCGTGGGGCGAAACATCTTGCCGCGCATCTGGAGCAGATGTCCGCTCACCTGCTCGATCATCGGGAGATCGGCGGTGACGATACGTCGCATCTCGCGCACGACGTCCTCGAGCCGCTCGCCGACCGGCTCCTGGATTTCGCGGAGGGCGGCGGTGGCAGGCGTGCGCACGCGTGCGGCGACGCCGCTCACGTGCGGGCGCTCTCCACCGCGACGAGCCGCTCGCCGACGTCGCGGAACTGAATGTCGAGCACGAACACTCGCTGGTAGTACTCCACCGCCTGCTCGCGCTGGCCGCGTGCCTCGGCGCAGCGGCCGAGCAGATACAGCACGCCGACGAGCTGATCCTCCTGCACCCCCTTCTCGTGTAGCGCGCGGCTCAGGATCGTCGCCGCCATCGCCACCTGCTCCTTCTCCATGAAGCACTGACCGAGCGCTTCGTACGTGGGCACGCGGTTCACCGGTGCACGCAGCGCCTTCTGGAACTCGGCGATCGCTTCGTCCAGCAACCCCATCTCCTTGAACGCGACACCGAGATCGTAGTGGCTCTGGTGATCCTCTTCCTCGACGTTCTCGGCGATACCCTGCTTGAACTTCCGCAGCATGTCCTGGAAGTCCGCCTCCTCGTCGCCGGAAGGCTCCTTCTCTTCGACGATCATGCGCGTGTCCTTCGGCGCATCATCGTCGCGGAGCCAATCGCCGAGATTGACGAACTCGTCGTCGGTGGAGCGAGATGGTGCGGTCACGACAGGCGCGACGGGAATCGTCGCCGACGATCCCGTCTGCCGTCGCGCTGGGGCGGGCGGCGCGACCGGCTCCGAATCTTCCTCGCCCATGCTCTCGAGCGCCGCCTGGGCGCGGACGTCATCCGGCGCGAGATCGAGCACGCGATGATGAATCGCGCGCGACTTCTCCGTCTGCCCCGCGCGGAACAATGCGTCGGCGAGCGCGAGATAGGCTTCGATGAGGCGACCGCGCTCGTTCGTGCGGAAGGCGTACTCGACGCGTTTCTGGTGATGACGTACCGATTCCGGATTGAGCCGCACGATCTCCTCGGCGATCGATGACGCCGCCTCGAGATCGTCGCTCCGCTCGAAGCCGATCATCGCGCGCTCGAGCTCCGCGATGCCGCCGTCGCGCACGCCGGAATCGAGCATTGCCTCGGCGAGCTGGCGACGCTTGCCATGATCGTCCGGCGCTTCATCCACTAGCGCCTGCAGCAACTCGACCGACTGCTCCGCCATGAGCGTCGAGCTGCGGCGCGCCATGGTCGGCGTGGCCATCGCGGCATCGCGCTCGTCGGTCGTGACCGCTGCGTCGTCATCCGCACCGTCGGCGTCGTGGATGCGCTCGAACGCCCCCGATGGCAGACCGATGTCCGCCTCGGTCGCAAAGATGCTCTCGGGTTCCGCGCGCGCGACGCCGGCGGCACCCTGTTCGGCCAGATCGAGGAAATCGATCGCCGCCGAGGCGCCGGTGATGCTCTCCATCGCTTCACCCGGCGTTGGCAACGACAGGTCCATCAGCGGAATATCGGCCAGGGCGTCTCGGTCGCCGGCGGCTTCATCCTCCGCGTCCGGCATGATGAGCTCGAGATCACCGCCGATCGTCCCGTCGTCCTCACTCGCATCGATCGTGAAATCACGCTCGGCCGATGACGTCTCGATCGCCTCGTCGTCGAGCAAGGGGAGCTCGTCCTGCGAGTCGCGACGCGTGGCGCGCGAGGAGTCGGGCATGCTGAAGTCGAGCAGTGCCGGATCGTCGGACGTCTCCGCCGTGGATCCGAACGGCGTGAAGCGGGACCCGCTGTCGGCCGCACCAAGATCGGTCGGTTCGAGATCGAGCAGCGATCCGCCGGCGTCGAGTGGGGACGGGAGATCACCGGCATCGAAGTCGACCGACTGCAATCCCTCGAGAAGACTCTCACCGCCGGTCGCGCTGGACTGCTCGAACTCGGCCGCGCGCGTGACCCCATCGAGCAGTGCGGGCTCGATGCCCGGGGTGTTGAGCAGCTCGGGCGTGGGAGCTGGCGAGGCCGCAACATTCGCAGATGGCGCGGACGGAGGTGGAATCTCCGAGTACTCACCAGTGTGAATGAGCTCGAGCCCGTGCGTCGCCCGCTTGAGGATCTGTGCGTTTCGGCCGGTCGCCTTGTCGTTCAGGTCGAGGAAGATGAGATCGCCACCGCCGCGCGTCGAAATGCTGCCACTGATGCGCGGCTGAACGGTCGGATCGATCGCCTTCATCCGGTCGATCGTCGCGCGCGCCTCGAGGTCACGCCCCTGCTGCGTGTAGCGCTCGTACAGCATCTGCAGCTGCTCGATCGCCTCGGTGCCGCGATCCTGCTTGGAGAGCTGTTCCGCGAGGAGCAGGCGAATGTCGTCCTGATCGGGACAGAGGTCCGCGAACTCCTTCAGCGCACGAAACGCCTCGTCGATCTTGCCGGACTTCTGCATCCGGTCGGCGTACTCGAGGAAGTTGACCTTGGCGTCGCTGACGAATCCCTTGCGCGCGCTGATCTTGCCCAGCTTGTAGTAGACCGAGGCGCGGCCGGGCGAATTTCGCAGGATCTTGTTGCAGAGCGCGATGGCGTTGTTGAAGAATCCGCCTTCGGCATAGCGGTCGACGGCCTGCTCGTAGTAGTCGACGGCGTCGGCGACGTTACCCTGTTTGAGATACAGGTCGCCCACACGGTTGTAGAGCCCGACGTCGACTTCCTCGTCGGAGTCATTGAAGCCGTCCAGAATCTCTACGTACACCGCCAGCGCCTTGTCGAACTGCTTTTTCAGCTCGAGCTCGGCGGCCTTTTTCTTCAGCTTGGCGACATCAGGCATCGGCGAGTGGCGGGCTCCGCGAGGGGCGTCCCCGTCCTCGCGACGGAGGGGGGCTCAACGTCAAAAAGCTAGCGCTAAGTCATGGGGGTGACAAGGTTTGCCGCGCACCCACGAGGCTTGGCACTGCCCCGCGCCCATCCAATACGGCAGCTCACGCAAATCGCTGAGCGCCCAGAGCGCCAGATCGGCGGAAAAGCCCTCCGCCACCTGCCCTGTGCGATCGCCGAGGGCGAGCGCCGCCGCGCCGTTCGCCGTTGCGGCGACGATCGCTTCGCTCGCGCTCAGCCGGAGCTGGCTCACACCGAGCGTGAGCACGAGGGGAAAGTTCGTCGTCGGCGATGTGCCGGGGTTGAAGTCGGTCGCGAGGGCGACGGGCACACCACTTTCGATCAGACGTCGAGCGGGAGCCTGATCGCGCTTCCCGAGGAAGAGCATCGTGGCGGGGAGCAGGGTGGCCACCGTCCCTGCCTCGGCGAGCGCGGCGATGCCCGCGTCGCTGATCGCGGCGAGATGATCAGCGGAGACGGCGCCGAGCGATGCGGCGAGCTCCGCACCACCACCGGACACGAGCTCGTCGGCGTGGAGCTTGAGCGCGAGACCCACCGCGCGCGCGGCGCCGAGTATTTCGCGCGATTCCTCCACCGTGAAGACGCCGGGCTCGCAGAACACGTCGGCGAATCGGGCGAGCCGCTCACGCGCGACGGCGGGGAGCATCTCGTGAACGAGCAGGTCGACGTACTCGCGCCGACCGCCGCTCCGTTCGCGAAACTCGAGTGGTATCTCGTGCGCGCCGAGAAAGGTGGCGACGATGCGCAGCGGAAGCCGGTCGGCGAGGCGGCGGATCACGCGCAGCGTCTTCAGCTCGTCATCGAGTGTGAGTCCGTAGCCCGACTTGACCTCGGCGGTCGTGACGCCGGAGGCGGCGAGGCGCATGAGCCGCGACGCGGCGAGGTCGTAGAGCTCGTCCTCCGTCCGAGCGCGGAGGTCTCGCACGGACGCGTGAATTCCGCCACCGCGCTGCGCGATCTCCTGATACGACACGCCGGTGGCGCGCAGTTCCTGCTCCTCGAAGCGCGCACGCCCGAACACGGCGTGGGTGTGCGAGTCGACGAAGCCGGGCGCGAGCAAGCCATCGCCGCAGTCGATGATCGTTGCGTCAGGGTGCGCGGCACGAAGCACCCCATCCGGGGCGACGGCAGCGATCGTACCGCCGCGCACGAGCACGGCGACGCCAGTGCGGATGCCCGCGTCAGCCATCTCGACGCCGCGGCGCGCGCGCGGTGGACCGGCGCAGGTCACCACCTGGCGCGCGTTGACGAAGAGGAGGGGTGCCGTCACGGGACCGGCTGCGGCATCGGACGCCCCATCACGTCGCGCACACGCGAGAGCCTGAGTGGTGCCTGCGCCTCGCCGCGACACGCGTAGAAGCAGTCGTTGCAGGCGATCGGCTCGTAGCGCTCGAAGTCGCGCCAGTGAAAGTCGGTCGGGAAGTCCGGACAGCGCTTCACGCGGCCGGTCGGATCGATGTGGATCGTTCGCTGGCCGGAGCGACAGGGCTCGGTGAGCTGACCGCGCACGTAGCGCGGGATCAGCTCGAGATACGCGTCCGAGTTCGTGATCACGCCGCGTCGGCGGCGCTTGTAGTCGAGCAGGCGCGCGATCACGTCATCGAGCTCGGCATGCAGCTCGGGTGCGACGAGGTGATCGCGATTGCCGTTCTTGGCGTCGGTGTAGACGCTGAAGTTCACGCCGCAGCCGAGTGCCGACGCACGTTCGACGATCGGAAGCAGCTGGTCGAGGTTGTCGTCCTTGATGACCGTGTTGAATCGGATGTTGTCGATGCCGCGCCCCCGCATCGCGTCCACGGCGCGGAAGATCTTCTCCGTGAGCCCCGGGATTCCGCGAGCCGTGTCATGCCGGCCGTCGAGATAGTCGAGCGAGATGCTGAACTGGTTGATGCCCGCATCGCGCAACGAGAGCGCGCGCTCGACGCTGAGCATGCCGCCGTGCGTGATGAGCGTGACGTACTTGAGTCGCACCGCACGATCCACCGCCGAGACGAGATCCTCGAGGTCGCGGCGCAGCAACGGCTCACCACCGGTGAAGCAGACGAGCATCGGGTTGAAGAAGCGCGCGGCATCGGCGAACGACGTCAGCTCCTCGGCGCGAGCCTCGGCCGGCGTCTTCCAGTAGTCGCAGAACCCGCAGCGCGCGTTGCAGCGCAGCGTCACTTCGAAGTGGACGAGCACCGGACGCCGTCGTAGCGCGAGCCAGGCGTACTTGGCGAGAAAGAGCGGTACGTGGTATGGCTTGAAGCGACTGGACAGCACGCTAGGGCGCCATTGGGATGTGGATTCCCGTTCGCGCCGCAGTCTCTCGCGCCGCGGCGTAGCCGGCGTCGGCATGCCGGGCCACGCCGATGCCCGGGTCGTTCGTGAGCACGCGCTCGAGCCGGACCCGCATCTGTTCCGATCCGTCCGCGACGATGACCTGCCCCGCGTGCAGCGAGTTGCCGATGCCCACGCCACCGCCGTGGTGGAAGGACACCCAGCTCGCGCCACTCGCCACGTTCAAGAGCGCATTGAGGATCGGCCAATCGGCGACGGCGTCCGTGCCGTCGAGCATCGCTTCCGTCTCACGGAAGGGCGACGCGACGCTTCCCGTATCGAGATGATCGCGCCCGATGGCGATCGGCGCGGACAGCGCACCGCGCGCCACGAGGTCGTTCAGCGCGAGCCCGAACTTTGCGCGGTCGCCCTGGCCAAGCCAGCAGATGCGCGCGGGAAGTCCCTGAAAGTGAATACGCTCGCGCGCGAGGGTGATCCAGCGCTTCAGGTGCTCGTCGTGCGGGAAGAGCTCGAGCACCAGCTCGTCGGTGCGCGCGATGTCGGCCGGATCGCCGGAGAGCGCGACCCAGCGGAAAGGACCCTTCCCCTCGCAGAACAGCGGTCGGATGTATTCCGGGATGAAGCCGGGGATCTCGAACGCGTCGGTGACGCCAGCGTCGAACGCGACGGTGCGAAGATTGTTCCCATAGTCGAACGTGACGGCGCCCGTGCGCTGGAGCGCGAGCATGGCGCGCACATGGCGCACCGCGGTGTCCGTGCTCAACGCGAGGTAGGCCTTCTCGTCCGATGCTCGCAGGGTTGCGGCCTGCTCCAGCGACATGCCATCGGGGAGGTAGCCGCGCAGCATGTCGTGGGCGCTGGTCTGATCGGTGAGCACGTCGACGACCACGCGTCGCCGAACGAGCGCCTCGAGCGCAGGTGCGGCGTTCATCACGACGCCGACAGAGACGGCGCGCCGCTCACGCCGCGCAGACTCGACGAGCGCGATGCCTTCGTCGAGCGTCGCCGCCTTGACGTCCAGGTATCCGGTCTCGAGGCGCTTGTCGATGCGCGACTCGTCCACGTCGACGGCGAGCATCGTCGCGCCCTGCATCGTCGCGGCGAGCGGCTGCGCGCCGCCCATCCCGCCCAGGCCGGCCGTGAAGACGAGCCGTCCGGCGAGCGAGCCGCCGAAGTGCCGGTTCGCCACCGCGCCGAACGTCTCGTAGGTGCCCTGCACGATGCCCTGCGACCCGATGTAGATCCACGAGCCCGCCGTCATCTGGCCGTACATCATCAGACCTTGCCGCTCGAGCGCGCGGAAATGCTCCCACGTCGCCCACCGCCCGACGAGGTTCGAGTTGGCGATGAGCACGCGTGGCGCGGACGCATGGGTGCGGAACACGCCGACGGGCTTGCCGCTCTGCACGAGCAAGGTCTCGTCGTGCTCGAGCGCGCGCAGCGCGTCCACGATCGCGTCGAACGCCGCCCAGCTTCGCGCCGCGCGACCCGTGCCGCCGTACACGACGAGCTCGTCGGGCCGCTCGGCCACCTCGGGATCGAGGTTGTTCATGAGCATGCGCAGCGCCGCTTCCTGCTGCCATCCCTTGCAGCTCAGCGCGGAGCCGCGCGGCGCACGCACGGGACGCGCTCCGATCACGATGGGCGCCTCGATGGTCGCGCTCATGCGTTCTCCCGAACCGCGGTGGAAAAATGACCGGTGCCGATCGCTCCCGAAAGACGCGCGATGTCGTGGGCCAGGACGCGATCGTCGTCGAGATGCGGGATGAGCTCGCGCACGAGCGCCTGCCCACGGGCTGCGCCACGACCCGCGCGGAGCGGTGCGCGGAAGTCGAGCCCCTGCGCCGCGCACATCAGCTCGATCGCGAGCACGGCGCGCACGTTCTCGACGATGCGTCGCAGCTTCCACGCGGCGCCCATCGCCATCGGAACGACGTCCTCCTTGTTGCCGTCGGTCGGAATCGTGTCCACGCTGGCGGGATGCGACAGCACCTTGCACTCGCTCGCGAGGGAGGCGGCCGTGACCTGCGACATCATGAAGCCCGAGCTCACGCCGGCGTCGCTCGTGAGAAATGGCGGTAGCCCCTGATTGAGATCGGGGTGGACGAGGCGATCGATGCGCCGCTCAGCGATGGTCGCGAGGTTGGTGAGCGCGATCGCCATGAAGTCGAGCGCCATCGCGACGGACTGGCCGTGGAAGTTTCCGCCGCTCAACAGCTCGCCGGTGTCGGCGAAGACGAGCGGGTTGTCGGTCGCGGCATTGAGCTCACGTCCCACCACGCCGGCGCAGAAGTCGATCGCGTCGAGCACCGGGCCGTGCACCTGCGGCATGCAGCGCAGCGCATATGGGTCCTGCACGCGAGGATCGCCCTCGCGATGCGATTCGCGAATCTCGCTCTCTCGCAGCAGGGCGCGCAGCAACGCCGCGCTCGCGGCCTGGCCGAGCTGGCCGCGGGCATCGTGGATGCGCGCATCGAACGCGACCGGTGTGCCGAGTAGCGCCTCGAGTGACATCGCGCCGGCGAGATGCGCGACCTGCCAGAGCCGATGCGCGTCGACGACGGCGAGTGCGGCGATGGCGGTGTGGGCCTGGGTCCCGTTGATGAGGGTGATCCCCTCCTTCGGTCCGAGCGTCACCGGCGCGAGCGCCGCGCGCGCGAGCATCGCCCGCGCCTCGCCCGACTCCTCGCCGCGATGCAGTGTGCCCTCGCCGATCAGCGCAAGCGCGAGGTGGGCGAGCGGCGCGAGATCGCCGCTCGCGCCCACACTCCCCTGTTCGGGAATCGGCGGCCAGAGCCCGGCACCGAGCATGCCGAGCAACGTGTCGGCGAGCACGGGACGCGCACCGGAGAATCCCTTCGCCAGCACATTGGCGCGGAGCAGCATCATCGCGCGCGTCTCGCGCTCCGGGAGCAATGGGCCGACGCCAGCCGCGTGGCTCCGCACGAGGTTCACCTGAAGCTCACCGAGCCGCTCGCGCGGAATGGCGATCTCGGACAGCTTGCCGAAGCCCGTCGTGACGCCGTAGGCAACCGCACCCGATTCGACGAGCGCGGTGACGACGTCGTTCGCGCGCTCCATGCGTGCTCGCGCGCTGGGGGCGAGCTCCACCGGGGCGCGACCAACCGCCACGGCGACGACGTCGTCGAGCGTCAACGACTGCCCGTCCAGAACTACTGCGGTCGGCATCCGGGCAATGTCAGCAGCGTGCGAGGGCGAGGCAAGAGCGGTGCGCGCGGCGTCGCGTCAGCGGAGGCCTTCGTTCCGGTAGGTGCTCTTGTGATAGTCGAACTTGAGCTCGGGCTCAGCCTTGAGCGAGATGAGGAAGTTGAAGGCGAAGCTGCCGTTCGGGGACTGGGTGAAGGCGAAGATCGCCCGCCAGTCGTGCAGGTCGCGCTGGAGCGAGACGATCTGGCTGGCGAAGCTATGCCGCTCGAAATCGTAGTTCGTCTGCCAGCTCGCGGCCCACTTCTCGGTGAGACCGAAGTTGAGGCTGCTGCCGAGCGAGGTGGTGGGCGGCGTGAGATAGAACGGCGCACCAACGAGCCCCGAGGTGATCGGCACGTCCGGCGACGGGTTCGTGAGCTGGCGGGCAACGCAGTCGTCGTAGAGCACGCGCAGCGCAGGCGTGTTGTACTGCAGGCAGCGTGAGGCGGGGTCGAACTGCACGATGTTGGACGGGTTCCCGCCCGGCGGCCGCTGGCGCGCCGAGGTGAAGTTGAACGACGCTTCCCATCCCTGATGCACCGTTGGCAGGAACGCGGCGGTGCGCGATCCTCGGCCCGCGACGGGCTGTGAGGCGACCTCGCGCGCGTACCGGTCGTCCGACGTGGGGTGCGTGCGATCGGTGCCCGGCGTGGTCGGTGGCACCGCTTTCCCGAAGATCCTCGAGAAGACAGCGAAGGGATTATTCGTATTGCTGAAGGAGACCGAGCTCGTGATTCGCTCACGATAGGGCTTGAACCGGGCCGTGTCGCTCAGCGTCGATCCTTCGAAGAGCGAGTAATCCACGCCGACGTCGATGCCCGGCAGGAGATCGGAGCGAAGCGTGTAGCCGAAGTTCTGGGTGGTGAGGCCGCGAATGCGCGATCCGGTCGCGCGCGCGCGCTCGAAGTCGTAGTTGATGCCGGTGAAATTCACGGAGAGCAGCTTGATCTTCTCACCCGCGTCGGGCATCGAGTCCACGGTCGACTTGAGCTTGGCCTCGAAGTTCGTGGAGAGTCCGAAGCTCAGCGAGTTCTGCGCGAGTGAGGGGAGATAGCCGGTCGACGAGTTGCTGCTGCTCTTCCTGGTGCGCCCGAGGGCGGCGAGAAACTCGTCGCTCACTTCCGCGGCGGGCGCGTACGAATAGCCGAACGTTGGCTGGATGGAATGCCGGATCCTCGCGAAGGGGCCGAACCCGGTGAACAACCCGAAGAGCGTCGGCGATGCAGAGAGCCCGAAGCTCGGACGCTTGGTCTGATGCACCCACTTGCCTCCGGTCCGCTCGTTGCGGATCCAGAAAGCGTTGCCGTCCACGTTGGAGAAGCTCAGCGACGGGGTGAGGTTCAGGTTGTTCCGCCCGAGGGACGGCAGGCTGAACGACGGATCCCAGTTGATCTCGGACTTGTACGTCGTCGCGTAGATACGCTCTTCCTCGACCCCGGTCGCCACGTCGGCGACGATCGCACGCTCGGGAAAGTCGTTGCGCGCCGACGAGACGTTGAAGCGATTGCCGAGACTGAAGCCGAAGATCGTGAGTGGCGTGTCGAACGACAGCGTGCTGGTGTACGCGCTGCGCTTGAGCGTGTCACCGAAGATCGTGTCCACGCCAGCCGGCGTCGTCCCGCGTCGCACGAGCAGGCCGAGCGCCGACGGCTGGTCGATGTTCAGCGTCTGCGAGGACGAATAGTTGAAGGCCGGCGTCCACGTCAGCCAGTTCCCGAGGCTGAGCGGACTGGTGGAGAGGCTGACCGTCGGCAGGTTGCGATCGACCTGATCACGACCGGGATACTGCCGATTGCTGCCGCCGATGCTGAGCTGCGCCGGCCCGACCTTCTGCTGGTAGTTCACTGACGAGCTGATCGTCGCCAGCGCCGAGTATGGGTTGATCGTGGTCTGCCGCTGCAGCGTGGTGCTGGTGACGTAGTTGACGTTCGCCTGCAACGAGCTGTTGCGCGTGAAGCTCTGCGAGTGGCCCCAGGACAGCGCGGTGTTGGTGCGGTCGCCCTGATATGTCTTGCTCATGGCGAGTCGACCGGCGACGAACCGATCGAGCCACCGGTAGTTCACCTCGCCGTTGTAGCGGAAGTATCCGGGGTCGCCGAGCTCCGTCTGGCCCGCCGAGCTTCGCCAGTCGAAGTACGCCTGGGCGTCGAAATAGTCGCTCAACGCGAAATAATAGCCGAGCCCTTCGACATTCCGCCGGTAGGAGGGACTGTTGCGCACGATGTCGCTCACGCCGACGTTGGGCGGAAGGATGCCGCTGTGACGGCCCGAGCGGATGTCCTGGAAGACGAAGGGGAGCCACATCACCGGCACGTCGCCGATGTACAACACGGCCGGACGCGCGACGACGAAGTTGCCGGTGCGCTTGATCTCCTTCGCCTTGAAGTAGTAGTCCGGGACGGAGTCGTTGCACGCGGTGATCATCCCGTCGCGCACGTAGTAGTTCAGATCGTTGGCGCCCTTCAATGAGTCGGACGTGGCGACCGCGGCGTACCGGTCGCCTCTGATGAAGAGCGTCTGCCCCTGCTGATCGATCGACGTGCTGAGCCCACCGCCGGCGATTCGGCGCGAGGAGACGTCGTAGTTCGTCGTGCCCTGCGTGATGACCGGCGCCTGGCCCGGGAACAGGAAGACGTTCCGCTTGCCACTCGCGTCGACACGCTGGTTGATGCCGTTGTAGAAGATCGAATCCGCTTTCACCGTCTGCGAGTCGCGCTGGACGAGACTGCGGTTGGTGAGCACCACGCCGCGGCTCGCCGCCTCGAAGGTGATGCTCTCGGCCTGATAGCGCGTGACACTGTAGCCTGGGATCGCCAGCAGGCGCTGCATCACCGAGTCGGGCGGCAGGAAGCGCACCTGCGCGACGGTATCGGCGGCGGTCGTGTCGTTCGTGGCCCGCAGCGAGTCCGCGCGGCTCCGGAGCGTATCGCGCGGATCGCGCGGAGGGACGGCGCGCGCTCCGGGCCGAGTGGGCTGTCCGGGCGACGTCGGGCGCTGCGCCTCGGCGCGGTCCGCCGATCCCGCGATCAACAACGCCGCGAGCAGCGTTGCCCGCCAGATCACGCCGGCACCTCGTCGCTCTCGAGCGCCTCGGCCGCCGCCTTCTTCTCGCGGCGGCGGAACACGAACCACGACAGTCCGATGCTCATCTCGTAGAGGAGATAGAGCGGGACCATCAGGGCGATGGAGGTGACGAAGAGATCGCCTGGCGTGATGATCGCCGCCACGAGATACGAACCGACGGCCGCGTGCCGGCGGAACTTGGACAGGAACTTCGGCGTGACGAGTCCCAGCGCAGTGAGCAGCAGAATGGCGATCGGCAGCTCGAACACCGCGCCCATCGCCAGCACCATCGACGTGACGAATCCGAAGTACTCGCTCACCGTGATCATCTGGTCGAACGACTCGTCGCCGAGCCCGAACAGGAATCGCAGCGTCATCGGGAGCACGAAGTACCAGGCCAGCGCCGCACCGCAGACGAACAGGAAGACGCCGCCGCCGATCACCGGCATGACGACGCGCTTCTCGTGGCGGTGCAGCGCCGGTGACAGAAACGCCCAGACCTGATAGAGAATCACCGGCAGCGCGAGCACGATGCCGACGATGATCGCCGTCTGCATCAGGATCGAGAAGCCGTCACCAGGGTGCGTGTAGACGAGCCGCTTCCCGTGCAGGAACGGGAGGATCGGTCCCTGGATCCAGGTGAGCAGATCGAACTTGAGCACCAGCAGAAACGCGAGGCCGACGCACACGACGATTGCGCCCAGCGACCAGATGATCCGCCAGCGCAACTCCTCGAGGTGATCGAGGAAGGGCATCTCGGCCGAGCTTCCCATCGAATACTCCGTCTGCTACTTGCCGAGTGTGCGGAGCTGCTCGCGCGCCAGCGAAGCCTCATCCGATCGCGGGTAGTCCCGCACGATCCGTTCGAGCGACGCCCGCGCGGCCGCGTTCTGTCCCGCCGACTTCAACACCAGCGCGCGCTTGTACAGAGCCGTCGCCGCCTTCGGCGACCTGGGATACCGCTGCACGACGAGCCCGTAGATCGAGTCGGCCGCCGCCTGGTTCCGCTCCGCCGCATACGTCTCGGCAATGTAGACCATCGCCTCCGGTGCGTCCTCCGATGTCGGATAGCTTCGCAGCAGCTCCTCGAAGCCAGTGCGCGCCACGCCGATGCTTCCACGCCGGAGCTGATCCAGCGAGCTCTGAAAGAGCTGCCCCGGACCCGGTCCCACCACCGCCTTGGACGTGTCTCCGGGCAGCGGCTGGGTCGCTGCCTGCGTCCGATCCTCGAGCGAGGCACGCAGCTCCTGCAATCGACGCTGGCTCTGTCCGGAAAGCTCCTGGATCTGGAGAATCTGGACGCCCATCTCGTGATGATCGTTCGCGATGTCGCCCTGCAACTTCGCGAGGCGCGCGCTCACCGCGCGCACCGAGTCATTGGCCCGGATCACCTGCGAGAGCACCTGCTCCATCTGTAGACGCTGCGCGGTGTCGCCACGCGCGGACTGGTCGCGGATGGCGCGCAGGTCGGCCTGCAGCAGCGCGACGTCCGTCTTCGACGCGAGGCACCCGCCAGCAACGAGGGCGAGCGCCGGCGCGAGCACACGAAGGCGCGTCATGACCGCGGACGCGCCAGGGCGTTGGCGCCCTGCGCCTCGAACTCGGCCCGCCGGTTCTGCGAATAGGCCGACTCGTCGGTTCCCTGCACCGCGGGCTGCGCGTCACCAACGCTCTGCGCCGTCAGGCGTGTGTCGGGCACGCCCTTGCTCGCGAGGTAGCGCTTCACCTGCGCGGCACGACGTTGCCCGAGCGCGAGGTTGTACTCCGCCGTCCCACGCTCGTCGGTGTGGCCGCTGATCATGAGCGAGACACCGGGATTGGCGAGCAGGACGGGCACCTTCGCATCGAGCACCGTGCGGGTGTCATCGCGCAGGACGTCGCGATCGTAGTCGAAGTACACCTTCTGCGTGAGCAGCGCCGCGAGCGCCGCCTGCGCGCGCTGCGCATCGGAGGCGTTGCGCGCGACGGCCGCCTCGGCGGCGGCGATGGAGTCGGCGCGCTCACGCGCGCGCAGTGCATCGTTGGACTCGGCGTTCGCCGTCGACGCGACCGGTGTGGGCGCGGCCGCGACCTTGCGGCGACAGGCATTGAGGCCGACGAGGGAAAGCACGGCGAGCGAGAGTGCGGTAATGCGACGGGTCATGCAGGTCTCCGAAGGAGATGGAAGGGGGCCAGCGGTGACTCGGTGCTTCAATCAGTAGTGAGGCGCGGCGACCAGGCTGGAAGACGGACCGCTGGACCGCGGGTGAGCTGGCGCGTCCGGCCGGATTCGATGTCCACCACCCAGATCTGCTTCGCGCCGGAGCGGGTGGAGACGAAGGAGAGATGCCGGCCGTCCGGCCCCCACGAGGGATCCTCGTTTCTTCCGTCGCTCGTGAGCTGCTTGAGACTACGGTCGCGAAGGTTGATCGTGAGAATCTGAAAGGTACCCGCGATCTGCGATTGAAAGGCAACCAATCGTCCGTCCGGCGACCAATCCGGACTCGCCCGATACGCGTTCTCACCGAACTCGAGCGGGGTGAGCAGATCGACGTTCGTGCCGTCGGCATCCATCGTGTAGATCTCCGGATGGCCAGCGCGTCCGGACATGAACACGATGCGCCGCCCATCGGGACTGAAGCTCGGCGAGACATTGTCACTGCCGCGCCCGACCGAGAGCCGACGCCCGGCGCCGCCGGTGGTGGGCGCCGTGTAGAGATCAACGCCCTCGTCCGTGCCGTGCGCGTAGATGACACTGCTGCCGTCGGGGCTGAAGATCGGCGAGATGTACACCCCCGAGCCACTGGCGAGCACCCGCGACCGACCGGCAGAGAGGTCGAACAGCGAGATTCCGGCGGGCAGATACGTGGAGTACGCGATCATCCGACCGCCGGGATGCCACGCAGCCGAGACGGGCGTGCCGGACTCGGTGAGCGGGATGGCGCCCTCGCCATCGCTGTCGACCACCCAGATGCGCTTGCCGCGCTCGAACAGCACGCGCGTGCGCGCGATGCCGCGGATGCCGGTGAACGCCTCCTCGAGCTCGTCGGAGATGCCATGCAGCGCGGCTCGCCAGGCGCGTGAGTCCGCCGCCGCGCTCGTCGCATAGTCCTTCACGAGTGCCGTCTGCTTCGTCGCCACGTTGTAGACGGCGACATGAAAGCCCGTCGCCGTCGGCGTGACCTGCACCGCGGCGGCGGCACCGAGGCGCGCGAGCAGCGGCCAGTTGGGCCCTGTGCCACGAGCCGCGTCGCGCGACGCCGCCGGATCGAGCACGATCGAGTTGATGCGATCGCCGAAGTCGAGATCGCGCTGGATGATCGCGCGAATGGAGTCACCGCGCACGCCGTTGACCGGCAGCACGACGACGCCGGGCTTCGTGCCGGCATTGTAGGAGAGGCCGATCCGCACGCCGCGCGACGTGGTGTCCTGCGCGAAGAGTGGAGCGGCGACGAGCAGCGCGACGAGCGCGCCGAGGGGAGTAAGTCGCATCACCGAATGAGCCGAGGGTCGAAGCTGAAGATGACGGGGAGGACGTCGTCGGTGAACCCCTGCGGCAGGGGACCGAATGCATTCGCGCGGGAGGCCGCTTCTACCGCCCCCATCGCATCCTGATCGAACGAGAACGCGCCGGAGCGCGTGACGAGCTTGAGACCGCTGATGCTGCCGTCGCGACGGATGAGGAATGCTACCTCCGCTCGCAGCGCGCCGTTCCCGGACGGTTTGAATTGAAGGGCAATCTGGCGCACGACGTTCTGCAGATACACGGGAAATGGGAACTCGATCCCCTCGGTCCGGACGTTCGCCACGTCGGCGCCACGCCCGCCTGTGGGACCGCCGCCCGCTCGCGGTGCCGGCGCCGCTTTCGTCGGCGCGGCGCCGGCATTCGGCGTGGCCACCTTCGGCGTGCGGACGGGCGGCGCTTTCGTCGGCGTCTTCATCCGCTCGGGCTCCGGGGTAGCGCGCGACAACGGCGTTGGCGCCGGAGGCGTCGGTGTGGGCTCGGGCGGCGTTTCGCGCACGACGCCGATCTGACGTGGGCCCGGCGGCGCGGCGATCAGCGAGACGCGATACATCGGTGGCGATGCAACGGGCGCGCGCGCGCGCGACACGAGGATTCCCGCCGCGACGAGCAGATGCACAAGCGCGGAGACGACGAGCGGCGTACGCAGCGAGAGGTCGGCTCGCGTGGCGGCCGAGGTCACCGCGGCTCTTCCGGATCCGTGACCAGCCCCACGTCCCCGACTCCGGCCGCCCGCATCGTCGCGAGCACCTGCGTCATCAGGCCGTACGGCACGCTCGCGTCGCCGCGGAGATACACCCCGTCGCTCGCGCGCTTGCTCGCCAACGCGCGGAAGGCCGAACGGAACTCGCCGAGCGTCATACGCGTCTCGTCGACGTAGATGAAGCCCGCACGATCCACCGAGACGACGAGGCCGCTCTTCGGCTCGAGCGGCTTCGCTTCGGCCTTGGGCAGCGCGACGTCGACACCGCCCTGCATCATCGGCGCGGTGATCATGAAGATGACGAGCAGCAGGAGCATCACGTCGATCAGGCTCACGACGTTGATCTCCGCGTTGAGGGGCATTCCCTCGCGCCGCCGGCGACGGGCCACGCTAGATCCGCCCCTCGCGGCCCAGCATCGCGATCAGCGTCGTGCCGAATCCCTCGAGCAGGTTCTCGAGCCGATTGAGCCGGTTCGCGAGAATGTTGTAGCCGAACGTCGCCGGGATCGCCACGCTCAACGCCGCCGCCGTAGCGACCAGCGCCTCGGCCACGCCAGGCGCCACCGCGGCGAGATTGCCCGAGCCCCGCGTCGCGATGCCGACGAACGCGTTGATCACGCCGAGCACTGTGCCGAGCAGACCGATGAGCGGGCTCGCCGAGCCGATCGTCGCCAGCCATGGCAGAAAGCGCCCCAGCCGATCGCGTTCCGACAGCGCCTCGGCATCGAGCACGAGTCGCAGCGTCTCGACGCGTGACGCGGCGTGGGTGGCGGCCATGACGGCCTGGGTACCCTCGCTGAACGGGTTCTGCTGTTGCGGCACCTCACCGAGGTACTGGAGCGCCCGGACGAGCAGCCGCTGCGACGCATTCGGTGACGCGTGCTTCGCGGCCACCGATGCCGATTCGAGGCGCGGCGACCGCTCGACCTCGCGCGCGAACGCGGTGGAAGTCTTCAGCGCGTTGCTCAGCTCGCGGCCAACGCCGAACATGATGGCCCAGCTCACGAGCGAGAGCACGACGAGGATCCCGAGCACGACCTGCGTTTCCGTGCTCGCATTCAGGATCAGCTCCTTCGGCGAGGTCGGAACCGCACCCGCCGCCTGGAGAAGTAGGATCATGCCGGCGCGCCTTCCGCGGCCGCGTCACGCTCGGCGGCCCACTTGAAGCTGTTCGTCAGCCCTTCGTACAGTGTGACCTTCGGCCGCCATCCGAGCAGGCGTTCCGCCTTGGAGACGTCGAGAAAGGATTCCTGCGCTTCGCCAGGCCGTCTCGGCGCGAACTGGATCGGTACCGTGGTGCCCGCCGCCTCGAGCAGACTCTTGGCCAATTCGACGACGGACGTGCCGACGCCCGTGCCCACGTTGAACCCGCGCGCGTCGAGCAGCCCGACCGCGGGCAGCGCCTTCGTTGCCGCCACCCACAGCGCCTCGGCCACGTCACCGACGTAGACGTAGTCGCGCGTCTGCAGGCCGTCGCCGAAGATGGTGAGCGGCTGTCCGCGCAGGATGCGGCCGCTGAAGATCGCGACGACACCGGCTTCGCCGTGTGGATCCTGACGCGGGCCGTACACGTTGCCGAAGCGCATGGCGACGGTATCGAGCTTGTGCACGCGTCCGTAGTACGCCATGTAGAGCTCCACCGAGAGCTTCGTGATCGCGTACGGCGATTCCGGATCCTTCTTGAAGTCCTCGGCGTTCGGGGGCGTGGTGTTGTCGCCGTAGAGGGCGCCGCCCGTTGAGGCGAAGACGAAGCGCGCGCGCGGTGACTGCTTGCGAACGGCCTCGAGCAGGTTCAGCGATCCGAGTACGTTCACGCTCGCGTCGTACGCCGGATCCTCGACGCTCTTGCGCACGTCCATCTGCGCGGCGAGATGCACGATGGCGTCCGGCTTTGACTCCGCGACGAGCTGCGCGGCCGCCGGATCGCGGATGTCGAGCTCGTGAAAGGTGGCGGCAGCCGGAATGTTCTCCCGCTTGCCGCTCACGAGATTGTCGATGATGTGAACCGTCCAACCCTCCCGCAGGAACCGTTCGGCGACGTGCGAGCCGATGAAGCCGGCACCGCCGGTGACGATGGCCGTCGGCATCAGCGCGCGTCCTTCGAATCGGTCTCGCTCGGCGCGGCATGGGTGTCCGGCTCGCGCTCGTCGAGGGCGAAGAGATATCGCGCGGCGTCGACCACGCCGAGACCGCGGCCATTCGCCGCGGCGGCGCGAAGGCGAACCGTTGGCTCGTGGAGGAACTTGTTCATGAGAGATTGGGAAAAGTGTTCGACGGCCGCGCGCTGGGCCGGTGTGAGATCGCCGAGACGCCGCAATGCCGCGGCGAGCTCACGCTCGCGCACGCGGTTCATCTCGTCACGGAACTGCGTGACCACGGGAACTGCCGCCAGACCTGCCACCCACTGCCAGTACTTCTCGACCTCGTCGCCGACGACCTGCTCGGCGGCCGGCAGCTCGCGGTGGCGACGCGCGAGGTTCGCGTTCACCACCGCATGCAGGTCGTCGAGATCGTAGAGGAACACATTGTCCATCTCGGCAACGGCCGGATCGACGTCGCGCGGCAGCGCGATGTCCAGAATGCAGAGCGGACGATCGCCACGCCGACCAAGCGTATCGCGCACGCGCTCGGCGCTCACCACGGCGTGCGGCGAGGCGGTCGAGCAGAGCAGCAGGTCGACCTCGGCCAGCGCGCTCCACGCTTCGTCGTAGTGCACGGCCGTCGCGCCGTAGAGCGAGGCGAGTGCCTGCGCTCGCTCGAAGGTGCGGTTGGCGACGATCGCCGCCCGCACGCCCTCCTGCTGCAGCGACGCGAGCGCCAGCTCGGCCATCTCTCCGGCGCCAAGCACCATTGCGCGCCGTCCGACGAGCGTGCCGAAGATCTTCTTCGCGAGCTGCACCGCGGCCGAGCTGACACTCAGCGCGCCGTGGCCGAGCGTCGTCTCGCTGCGCACGCGACCGCCGACCAGGAGCGCGGACTGAAAGAGCCGATTGAGCACCGCACCCGACGCGGGCCGGCTCGACTCCCACGCATCGCGCACCTGACCATGAATCTGCGCCTCGCCCACGACCATCGAGTCCATTCCCGAGACGACACGAAAAAGGTGGGCGACGGCGTCGCGATCGCGCCGGACGTACCCGTAGCCGCTCGCGTCTGCGCCGAGCCGCGCGCCGAAGTGATCCCAGACGTGCGGCGCACCCTCGGACTCCCCCTCGATGAGGTAGAGCTCCGTGCGATTGCAGGTGGAGAGCAGTACCGCCTCACGCGCGCTGGAATCGGCCATGATCGCCTCCAGCATGGGAACGATCTCCACGGGCCGATAGGCGAGCCGCTCGCGGATCTCGACCGGGGCGCCGTGATGGCTGACGCCGACGACGATCAGCGCCATGGTTCCACCCTCGCGTCGAGGGCGCCCTGCTCCACCGCGTCGCAGAAGCGCGCGTCGAGCACTTCGGTCGAGAGCGCGCGCCAGGCGGCGGCGTCGTGACGGTCGAGGAGCGCTCGGCGCAGCTCGGCAAGGCGGCCGATGGCGCGTGCGTATCGGCCGTCGAAGCGCAGCGCGATCGCGTCCCGGATGCGCGCCGCGGCGCCCGGCACTCCGCCGGCACTCACGCCGATCACGAGCGAGCCCGCGCGGTGAGCGGCCATCGTGGCGAAGCTTCCGCTGTCAGGGAGATCGGCGACGTTCACGAGACGGTTCGCCGCGCGCGCGTGCGCGGCGACATCGGCATTGACGGCGCGGTCGTTCGTCGCGGCGACCACGAGCAGCGCGTCGGCGATGTCGCCGGCGATATACGCGCGCTCTTCGAGCGTGAGCCGATTCGCGTCGGCGAGCGCGCGCATGTCGTCGCCCGCGGCGACAGCGACGACGCGAACAGAGGCACCCACGGCGGCGAGCGCGCCGGCCTTGCGCGCGGCGACCGCGCCGCCGCCCACGACCAGCGCGCGCAGCGCCGTCCCTTCGACGAGGATGGGCAGCCCGCTCACAGGAAGCGCCCTCCGCCGTCCGACTCCGCGACGCGGAACGCGACATAGAGCACGATGACCGCGGCGAACGAGAGCGTCGAATAGATCGCCGCGCGGCGCGCCTGCCATCCACCGACGACGCGTCCCATCGCGATGCCCGATGCGGCGAGCCAGGCACCAGAAGCCCACAGCACCTTCGGGATGCTCACCTCGCGATAGGCGACGGAGTACGTCACCGCGAGCACGACGCCCAGCGTCAACCCGAGCCAACCGGCGATGGCGGCGACGTGATTGACGCGGTCGAGCGTGGCGAGCGGCGGAAAGAATCGATAGATCGCGCCGAACCGGCGCGACTTGAGCTCACGTCGCTCCACGAGGTACATGCAGCCCGCGGCGGCGGCGGTGCCGAATGCCGCGATGCCGAGGAAGCTCAGGGCGATGTGCGCGAACAGCCACGCACCGCGCGCGCCTGGCGGTTCCACGCCGGGCGTGAAGCCGATCAGCGTGGCGCAGACCGTCGGGACCGCAGCGAGCGGCGCGGCGACGAGCGTGAGGCTCACGTCGCGCGCGATCAGCTCGACAAACAGCAGCGTCGCGGCCAGAACGAGTCCGGCGAAGGAGAGCGACGGTCCGAGCCCGGTGAGCGGCAGTTGGCCGACGTGCCGCGCGTAGGACGCGAGGCCGGCCAGGTGCGCCAGCACGCCGGCCGTCAGCAACGCCGCGACTCCACGCACGGGAGCGCCCACCGGACGCGCAAACGGCGTCGCGGCAAGCGCCGCGGCGCCGAGGTAGCAGGTGATGGCGACGAAGTGGGCGATCGCGGTCATGTCTATCGCCCTAATCTAATGCGTCGGCACGCGTTACGGCATTTCGGCCGTAACGCGTGCCCGGCCCTGCTCAGGGCATGCGCGCCGTCACTCGGACGTGCTCTCCCTTCCGGATCGCCGGCTGCTCCTGCGTCGTGACCCGAGCGGTCGCTCCGAACGATGTCACACGCACGACCTGCCCCGTGGCAATGGCGACCTCGGGCAGCACCGGACCATCGTCGCCCTGCGGCTCGGCGCGCTGCCGGAAGATCTGCACCTCGTCGCCGATGCGAAGGCCATCGCGCGACGACAGATCGAAGAGGAAGTAGTGGCCGAGCGACGGCAGCACGTCCGGCTCGTAGACCTCGAGCAGCGACGCGATGCGCACCGTGCCGGCCGACACCGCGACCGGAACACCGACCGCGCCGGCACCGACCGTGTCGAGTGGGATGACGCGCGTATCGGCGGCGAGCTCGCCATACAGCTGCCGCACCTCGACGATCGCCGCTTCGCCGTTGCGCGGGGCGCGGACGACCTCGAGCAGCGCCACGGGCACCACCATCGTACCGAGATCCTCTTCCGTCGGGCCAGTCTCATAGGCGATGTAGCGATCGTGCTCGGCGGCAGCGCTCCCGGTCGGAGGCTCCATGAGCAACCGGTCGAAGAGCTGGAAGTTCGACATGTTGTGCGCCTTGTCGATGCCCGGGAGGTCGCCGCCGAACATGATCTTGCCCGATCCCTTGGGCCCGCCCACCTCGCCGTAGTACGGCGCGCGCATCACGTCACCGATCGAGACGCGAGGCGGGGTGGCGGATCGACCCGTGCGCGAGCGCCCGAACACGACGGTCCGAGGGCTGAACACCGTGCCGTTGCCGCGCACGGTCGGCTGCTGCTGTGCAGGTGTCGGAGCGGCGGCGACGGCGCGAGCGGGGAGGCGAAGCACCTCTCCAGGATAGATCCAGTGCGGATCCTCGATCTGGTCCGTGTTGATGCGGTAGATCTCGGGCCACAGATAGGAGTCGCCGAGATAGCTCTTGGCGAGATCCCAGAGTGTGTCGCCGCGCTTGACCGTGTGCGTGGAGGTGGCCGGCGGCGCGTCCTGCGCGGCGGCACTGGCAAAGGCGGCGATGGAGAGAAGCGCGGTGGCGGAGAGCGACCGGCCGAGACGGGAGATGTTCACGCGTCCGTGGGGTGCTGCGCCGGACGGACAGGCGCATGGGAATCGGGCTGGAGCCGCCACCGTCGGCGGCGGGAAGGCTGCTTGGAGGACGATTGGCCACGGGATGAGAAACGTCCGGCCCGCTTGCCACGGCCAGGCGGACCCACGTCACCAATCCGATGTGACGTTTAGGCCCCGAGCAGCGCGAGCAGCTCCTCGTCCAGCCGCCGGCGCATCCACTCACGGCTGAACGTATGATCCACTCCCTCGATGAGATGCAGCCGCATGTGTGGACGCGCGAGGAGTCGCTCCACTCTGCGACGCCCGTGCGCGAGCATGTGCTCGTAGCCGAAGTCGTCCTGGCTGAATACCAGGTGGATCGGCGCATCCGCCGGAAAGAGCCGCTCGAGGTCGAGCCGAGGGAGTCCCCCGCCCAACGAGCCATTCGCGCGGCCCACTGTGAGAACGGCGCCGAGGGCACGCTGGGCGAGGCCACGCAACGCGAGTGCGACGTCCTGCCAGCGATATCCGCCCCGCAGCAGGCGCATCCACTTGCCCGCATCGTGCAGAGCCGCGGTGGAGCGCTGCGCGACGAACACCGCCTGATCGGGCGTGGTATTGGACGACGACTCGTGCTCGCTGCACCAGAGTTGCGGATTGATCGCGATCACGCGATCCATCGGGATGCGCTCCGCCGCCGCGTGCACACCGTAGAAGCCGCCGGTGCAGACTCCCGTCACGACGACGGGCACACCGGGCCACCGTTCTCGAAGCCACGCGACGCCAGCCCGGACGTCCTCCACGCGGCCGCTCACGTAGCTCACGTTCTCGCGTCCATTCGCCGCGACGTCGCTCTCGCCGTTCCCGCGGAAGTCGATGCGCAGGACGGCGACGCCTCGCGTTGCCGCCTTCCTGGCGAAGCGTGCCCACGCGTCGCCGAATCCGGGCGACGGCTCGACCCCCGTGCCCAGCACGACGACCGCCGAACGGACCTCCGCGTCGGTCGCCGGAAACGAGTGCGCACCGAACATCGCGCCGCCCTCCCCGAAACGCTCGAGCCGCTCTCGCAGCACGTCGCCACCGTTCTGCCGATACGTGATCTCGGCCGGCGTCGCGGCTGAAGGATTGGCGGAGGCACCGACCGCCGCGGACAGATCTGCCGTTACGATGCGCTGAATGACGTCGAGCGTCTGCTCCGGCAGATCGGGACTCTCCGGGTTCGCCCAGTCGAACGCCGCATCGGACGTGACGTGCGTGAAGACGCGAGCTCCTTGCTCCTCCGTCTCCCACCTGGCGAGCAGGCGCTGAGTCCGTACCCCGAGCTCACCGACGACGTGAATCGCACCAACTCTCGGCGCGGGTCCGTCGAGCGACAGCGCCGTCGCCGTCTCCACCGTCGCGGCGCCGAAGCGGTGTCCTTCCGTCTGGAGCGTGACGCCCGGTTCGACGCGATCCAGCTCCTTGGCGAAGAGCACGTCCAGGCGCGCCGCCTCGCGAAGCTTCAGCTCGCGCAGCTGCGCATGACCCGACAGCGACGGATCCCACAGAACGAGGCTCGCGATCGGAGTGTCCATCTCGCCGACCGCGCTCGCCGCGAGCAGCGCGCCGAATCGACGCGCGACGATGAACACCTCGGCGCCCGGGACCAGCGCGCGCGCGTGCGTGATCGCGTCGCGCACCGAGGCCGACCACCTCGGCGTCAGATCGGGACCATCGCCCTCTTCGGCGATCGCCACCCCGGTGCTGTTGCCCGTCGCCGGGTAATCGAAGCGCAACGTCCCCACGCCCGCCGCGGCCAGGCGGCGGGCGAGCGCCCGGAAGTGGCGTTGACCGCGCAGATGCTCCTGCGCGATCGATGGGCAGAGCACGGCGATGCGTGCGCTCGGCGCGGGGGCGGCATGCCAGGTTGCGGCACACCAGTCGTCCCCTGAGCGGAACCAGTGATGGATACGTCCAGGCGACGCGGTTGGCGGCATGTATGCTCCGACGGCGGTCTTGCGTCCGGTCAGCATGGGAGCGCCCTCGCCGTGATTGGCCGCGCATCGGCAGCGCTCTTCGCGCTGACGCCCATTGCGTCCACCGTATCGGCGCGCAGCACGATCGGCGTCGCGTCGTTCAATGCCTCGATCACGATCATCCGATCGGCGTCCGGATCCACCGGATCCAGGCGCACGCGGCGCTCGACGCCGGCGACCAGCGAGAAATACGACTCCGACGCACGATACGCCGAACTGCCGATGCGCACCAGTTGCGCGAACGCGTCGGTGGTGATCGCCACCACGATCGACCCATCGGCGTTCCTCGACTCGACGCGCGCGGCGAGACCGGTCGACGACATCGGACGCGCGTCGCCGATCAGTGAGAGGACGGCCTCGGCGACGAGCGGCTCGCCGCGGAAGGTCGCTCCGTCCGGCGGCGCGCTCGACGTCGCTCCCTGGTCGCGGACCCACGCGGCGTGTACGACATCGTGCGTTTGCTCGCCAAACCGGTACGCATACGCTGCGTCGACGAAGCGGCCGAGCACCGCCTCGGTGGCGATCGTCCGGCTCTGCCCCCCATCGAGGGTGAGCGGCGTGGACGCCTCGTTCGTGACGTCACGTCCATCCCGCATGAGCCGTACGACCAGCGTGCCCTCGACGCGCTCGGGCCGATCATTCCACACGTGAACGTCAACGCCGTTCAAACCTTCGTCGCTCAGCGCGAGCGCTACGGGCTGTAGTGCGCGACGCATCGCGTACCACGCGGACTTGGGCCGTCCACTCGCGTCCACGTAGCCCCATCCTGCGCCGGACCACGGATCGGCCCACAGCCACGTGAGCGCACCCTGGCAGGAGCTCGCGGCACGACGCCATTCCTGGAACGTGCGCTCCACGGCGATGGCGGTCGCGGCGCGGCCGAGCGCCTGGTAGCGGTCGGGCGCGTCCGCACGCAGGCGCGTCGGCTCCACGTCGAAGAGTCGCTCGACGTACGAATCGCGCGTGTCTTCGAAATCCCAATCCACGCCGCCGTCGCGCGGCACGCGCGCCTTCCATTGTTCGCGTCCGCCAGCCGCGTCGCCGAGCGGGATCGACGCGGGCGACTCGGGCTCCGGCAGATGTGAGAACGCCAGACATTCAGTCGCGAAGCGCACGCCGCTCCTGCGCGCATCGTCGAGCGGACGCTCGTACGCCCCGACGCCGAAGTAGTGGGCGGTGCCGACGTCGTTGCGCATCGGCACGGCGCCGCCGCTCGGCGTGGAGGGCCAGTATGGCACGCCCGGGAGAGCGCGCCGCGCCACACGTGCCAGGCGCTCGTGAAACAGCTGGTGGCTTACCGACTCCAGCGGAACACCCGTCATCGCCGCTTGCTGATCGACCTCCGAGCTCCCGCAGATCGCCAGCACACACGCCGCCGAGCGCAGGAGTGCGAGCTGCTGCATGACCTCGAGCTCGCACGACGCCGCGAACGCCTCGTCCGTTGCGGGATAGTCGAGCACCGAGAACATCAGGTCCTGCCACACCATGATCCCGTGGCGATCGCACGCGGCGATCAGCGCCGGCGAGCCGTACGTGAAACATCCCGAGAGACGAATGCAGTTGATGCCGGCGTGTCGGAGCAACGCCATCTCCTCGTCGAGCTGCATCGCGTCGAGATCGGGCCGCAGCCAGTTGCGGGGCGTCCAGCACGAGCCGCGCAGAAAGGGCCGCGTTCCGTTGACCGAGAGCGCAAAGGGTGAATCAGACTTCGCGATCGACACGGAGCGAAATCCGATCGGACCGAGCGCGATGCGCAGGGGCGCGCCGGCGACGTCGAGCAGTAGTGCCGATTCATACAGTACCGGCTCTCCATGCGTGTGCGGCCACCATGCCTCCAGCTCGGCGCTCTCCAGCACGGCGCGAACACGCCAGCCGTCGGCGACGCGTGTCAGCGTGGCCGCGCTGCGCTCGGCACCGCAGATGAGCCACGCCGATCCCGGCGGGCCATCGAGGGTAAGGAGCGCATCCACCGAGAGTGCGGCGGCGCCCGCGAGATGCGTGGCGGCGACGTCCAGCGATCGCACCGTGGCGCGCGCCCGGCGTTCCAGCAGCACGGGACGCCACGGACCGACGAGCGGCACCTGGGGACCGAAGCCCGGCATGCGCCCGAGCTGCGAGGTGCGATGCCAGCGCCATTCCTGCGAGGCGAGCAGTCGCGCGCGCCAGCGAGCGCGCGGCCGACGCGGTGCGAGACGCGGCGTCATCGCGCGCGCGCACAGCACGAGCTGGTTCTGGTCGCGCAGCAGCGGCGCGATGTCGGCCTCCCAATTGACGAACATGTTGTCGGCGCGGCCAAGCCACTCACCGTTCAACCAGACGTCCACGACGGTGGCCAGCCCCTGGAACACGAGCGTGCGCGACGCCGCCTCGACGCCGACTGACGACGCGCGTGGACGCCTGCCCTGCTTCGACGGCAACGTCGGGCCGGCGAAGTCGCAGCGGATCCACCAGTCACGATCGTCGAGCGGCGGCGGCGCATCCAGGTCGAGTCGCCCGAGATCGTGCATCGCCGCGGCGATGCCCATCGCGCCGCGCATCTCGGAGAACGACTCACCGTGGCGGTTCACGACCGCGTCGAGGTCACTCGGCGACTTCGCGGCATCCGCTGGCAGTCCGACGAAGGACCATGCGCCATCGAGCTCGGCACGCAGATGCGACGATACACGATGCCGCGCGAGCGGTGGCGCGGGACGGAGCGAGGCGCCGCTCTCAGGAGAGCGCTCGACAGACGCCGTCATTCCTGGACGACCCGCGAGATGTCGTGCTGCGCGCGATCCCAGAGTGCGGCGCAACGACGCAGGGCATCCGCGAAGTCGGGCCGGCGCCCGCCACTCGGAACCCGCGCCAGCCGGAACTGCTGCGCCGCCAGCGTCTGCGAGAGCTCGCGAAGCGCGGCTGATGCGTCACCCAGGTTGGCGTCCTTCCCGAGCCAATCGCACCAGAAGGCGAGAAGCTCGGTCATCGCTCCCGCCTGGCGCACGGTGGCGAACGCCCACGCGTGAAAGTGACAGAGCGCGTGCGTCGCCAGCGCTTCGACCTCCTCGTCGGCCGCGTCCGACCATTCCGTGAAGGGATTGCGCTCCGACGCCAGCGCGAGCCGTTGGGTCGCGATCTGGCGTGAGCGCGCACGCAACGTCGCGTCATCGATCGCGAGGCAACGCGCCGGATCGGCGAGCTCGACGAAGGGCGGAAGCTGCGCCGCGGTCACCGACGCCGACATCACGCCGACGAGATCGTCACCGGCGAGCGAGTAGCTGCCGGAGTTGTGGAAGTAGCCGAGCGTCCCGGCCGTCGCGTCGTAGCGATGAATACCGATCGTCGTCTTGTTGTGCTCGACCCGATACGTCACGCCGCGAGTGTCCGGCAGATGAAAGCCGTCCACCTCCACCAGCACGATGCGTCCGAGCGCCATCTGCCGCTCGACGTGCTCGCGCATCCCGCGCCATACCGTCAGCTCCTCCACGCGAATGCCGTAGAGCAGCGCGAGCTCCGACGCCGTCGGCTTGGCGAACGTCCACTGGTCGCCCTCGAAGTGCGGCGCAATCGTACAGGCGAGCATTGCCGTCGGCTCGAGGCCGAGGTGGTGGAGCAGCCCGATCCAGAGATCGACGTAGCAGTTGCTCTCGCGCCAGATCCGTTCACCGGCGTGCAGTGGGTGCGCGTTGCGCCCCTCTGGTGGCGTCGAAACGGTCACAGATGGAGCGCCGCTCGTACGTCCGAGCGCCAGTCACGCACGCGCGCACCATGTGTCCGCAGCAGCGCCAGCGTGATCCGCTCGAGCCCGAACCCGACGCATGCGGTGTTCGCCGTGGCGCCGTCCGCCTGATGAATGCCGAACAGCTCCCCGAAGTGGTCCTGATGCCAGTTCGCCGAGGCGACGGCGGTCGGTCGTTCCTTCGACGTGATCGGCACGACGAGCTCGAACTTGAGCGACTGCTCGCGCTGGGTGGCCGCGAGCAGTCGGCCGCGACGCCCGAAGAACGGATCGTTCGCCGGCACGCACTGCGCGTCGAGACCGACGCGCTCGAGGAGCGTCGCGCCGCGCACGAGCCAATCGTCCCGAAAGGCGACGCATGCGTCGGCGCTGCCGAGCCGGACGATCTCGTGCATGCGGAACGACTGCATCCGCGCCGGATCCTCCGACGGCTCGTGCCGAAAACAGTACGACGCCACATCGATCGTGCGACCGCCCATGGGCAGCGTTCCCGAGAGCATCGCGTACACGGGGTAGCATGCGGCGGGCGTGAGCACGACGTCGGTCGATGAGAAGGCCTTTCCCCAATCCCCGCTCTCCTGCACGGTGCGCAGCACGGCGGCGTGTTCGGCATCATCGCCGGTAAAGCTGTGCACCGATCCGATGAGCTGCGGAAAGGCGCCGAGGTACTGGCTGCGCTCCAGGAGTGCCCGCGGGATCACGGGCGGAAAGCGGAAGACGTCCGGGCCCAGATCCGCCGCGGATTCCACGACGAGCGCATCGAGGCCGGAGATGATCGCCTCGAACGTGCCGTTCTTCCCGAACACTCCCTGCACGCCCGATGCGACGAGCAGTCCGTGCTCGACGAGCTGGCGCGTGAACGCCTCGGCCGCCGACTCGGATGACGTCACCGGCGTGGGGCTCGCGCTCATCAATCCTCCCGCGACGCCATGAGGAGGGTCGCGTTCGCCGCGAGGATCCGGTCGTTGCTGATCATCACGATCGCGCCGAAGGAATCGCGCAGCGCTCGGCCCAGGGTGACGGCGGTGTCGAGCCGGTAGCCTGCGATGCCCGTCACGCGCATCGCGAGCTGCACGATGTCGACGAGTGCCTCCGACGCCTCGAGCTTGAGGTTGTTGATGCGGATCGCGTACGCCATGGTGCCGAGGGCGTCGGGATCATCCATGCGGCTCGCGTAGTCGCGTACCGCGTCGCGGACCATGCCGCGCATCGCGTGCAGTCGCGACACGAGCTGCGCGAGCCGCGGGCTGCCCGTCGCAGCGCCCTGCCGGCGCGCATCCTCGCGCACCGCGCGGCGGGCGCGGCGCACGGCGTCGGTCGAGATGCCGAGCCACACGGACGCCCACACGAGATGCGACACCGGCACCATCGTCTCCGATGCGATCACCGCGAACGGCACGGGCAGGATCGCGTCGGGAGCGAAGCGCGCGCTCAGCGCGAATCCGTGGCTACACGTACCGCGAAAGCCCAGCGACTGCCACACGGAGCTCTGCGTCAGCGTGCACTGGTCGCGTCGGAGCAGGACGAGCACCTGGTCGCTCGCGCTGGCGTCATCGGCACGACGCGCGGTGACGAGCAGGTCGTCCGCCTCGAGCCCGTACGAGATCACCGGCGCCTGCTTGCGCAGCGCCCGCGCTTCGCCGTCGATCTGCACTGCGCACTTGCTCGTGCGCAGATCGCCGCCGACGCCGATCTCGCTCGTGCCCGACGCGATCAGTCGCGGCGTGTCAGCGAGAGCGCGCAGGTACTCGCGCATCGGCTCGGAGTCCGCGGAATGCCGCACGATCGCCGCGACCTGGATCTGGTGCATAGCGAACACCATCCCGACCGACGCGCAGTGCTGACCGAACGCCTCGCAGGCCGAGGTGATCTGCTCGACGCCTGCACCCATCCCGCCGAGGGTCGTTGGAATCCACGCGCCGAGCAGTCCTTCGGCGCGCATCGCGTCCACCGCTTCGACAGGGAACCGGCCCGCGGCGTCCACGTCGTCCGCATGCGTGGCAGCGATGGCTGCGACGCGGGCGACGCGCGCCTCCCACGATCCGTCGAGTCCCGTGTAGGACGCCGGCGTCTCCGGCGTCTCCGAAACGATGGGCGCCAACGTCATGTCGCGCTCGACGTCGCGCGAATCTTCTGGAGCGCCTCCTCGATCGCCTTCACGCTCTCGAACGTGCGCCGGAGCAGCAGCGATTCGGGGAACTCGACCTCGAACTCATCCTCGAGCGCGAGCATGAGATTGACGCTGGCGTGCGACGTCAGGCCGGCCTGATAGAGGTCGGCGTCGTCGGACAGCTCGCCCGGTTCCACCGGGATCTGTCCGTGCGAGCGAAGGATCTCTCGAATGCGTTCACGCATGTCGGTGATGTCGGTGCGGCGGGCGGAGGTGCGTCGCGGCTGCGGAGGGGGAGCGCCGCTGCGGTAGAGGAGGCCGGACGATCGAGTCGGCTAGTTCCGTGCCTCATATCGAGACGAACCTGGTCACCCGGAGGGAACACTTCAAGCGCGTAGATCGTGTCGCCGCTTCAGCTTGCGGCGTCGGCACCTCGACGCCTGCCAACGCACAGTATGGCGGTGTGGCGGCTCAGCACCACCACCTGCGGTCGCGGCGCAACCAGTCTTGACGTCTCGGCACGCGAAAGGGGCGGGCCCGCCGAGCGCCCGCCCCTTCCCTCCATTCCACGCCGAGAGTGCGCGATCGCTCGCCTATCTGGTCTGCGCCGATCCGAGCCTGACGCGCTCGACGCGTCGGTTCTTGGCCTGCGCGTTGTAGATCCGAAGGGTCACGATGTCGCCCGACTTGTAGCCGCGAAGCACCGCACGAAGCCCTTCGGCGGTCGTCACGGTGCTGCCCTCGACCGAGAGGATGACGTCCGGCCCACCCGTCTGCGGCGTCGCCAGCCGACCCGACGCCGCGCTCGATTCCGAGACCTCCAACACGACCAACCCCTTCACATCCGCGGGGAGCTGAAGCTCTCGCGCCGCGTCGGCGTCGACCGGTGCAACCGTGATTCCCAGCAACGGCATCGACGACGAGCCTGCATCGCGGCGCGTCGGCTCGGCCCCGTCGCGCCCATTTGCCGATGCCACCTTCTCCGTCGGCGTCCGCTGAAGCGGAACGCGGATCGTCGACCGCGCGCCACCCTTCCGCGCCACTTCCACGTCGACGACGTCGCCCGGCTTGCGGAACGCGATCGCCTCCTGGAGTTGCGCGACGTAGTCCACCTGCCGGCCGCCGACCGCGACGATCACATCGCCCGGCTGGAGACCCGCACGCTTCGCGGGCGAATCGGCGCTGCCGAAGTCCTGCACCAGCACGCCGCGGTTCTCCTTCAGTCCCACGTACGCGGCGTCTTCGGTGCTCGCATCGCGCACGAGCACACCCAGTGCTGCACGCTCCACGCGGCCGTTCTCGCGGATCTGACTCATCACCGCCCGCGCCAGATTGATCGGGACGGCGAAGCCGTACCCCGCGTTGTAGCCGGTCGGGCTGGCGATCGCGCTGTTGATGCCGATGACCTCACCGCGAACGTTGACGAGCGGTCCGCCCGAGTTGCCCGGGTTGATCGCCGCGTCCGTCTGGATGAAGTCCTGAATGCTCCCGCGCGAACGGTTCGGCAGGTCCAGCGCTCGGCCCTTCGCGCTGATGATGCCCTGCGTGACCGTGAAGGTGAGGTTCTCGCCCAGTGGGTTGCCGACGGCGAGCACCCACTCGCCGACCCGCGATGCATCGCTGTCGCCGAACGGCGCCGCGGTCAATCCGGTCGCGTCGATGCGCAGCACGGCGACGTCGGTCGTCGGATCCGTTCCGACGACGCGCGCCGCGAACTCGCGCCGGTCCAGCAGCCGAACCGTGACTTGGCTCGCGTTCTCGACGACGTGGGCGTTCGTCAGCACGTACCCATCGGCCGAGACGATGAAGCCGGAGCCCGACGCGGTTCCGCCGCGCGGCGCACCCTGCCCGTCAGGGCCGCCGGGAAGCTCGAAGAAGCGCCGAAGCTCGGGCGGCATCCCCGGCATGGATGGCGTGGTCGGAGCGCCGCGCGGATCACGCTGGGCGACGACGCGCGGCTGCTTCGCGGTGATGTACACGACGCTTGGCCGCACGCGCGCCGCGATCGTGGCGAACGCGTCGCTCAGCGATTCGAGCTGCGCGACGGCGGCCGCACTCGCCGCGGGCGGAGCAGTGACCGCCATTGGCGACGCGGGTTGAGACGACGCCACAAGCTGAGCGCCGGAGACGGCGAACGGCGCGATGGCGGAGAGCGTTGCGATCGCCGCCGGCAGCGCGAGACGACCGCATTTGATGCGTGACATGAGCATTCCTCCGACGATGGATCGGTTGGTCCGGGAGGTGGGGTCCGGAATTCACAGTGCGTCCCGACAAGCGGGTCGATGACAATAGACACCGATTCGGTCGCGATCAGTTTCCTACCCCGCGTAATTCGTCGAGTGCCGGGCGTGAGGTGCGTCGCGACACGGTCGCACAGGGCTGGCGAAGTCGTCAGCGTCCGCACTGCGACGAACGCGCCTCATGGCACCGCTGATGCGACGCGGGGTAGAGGAAGCACCCGGCGTGCGGTCATCGCACTCGCGCCGGCCGAGGTCACTACTCGAACCGCGGGGCCGCCATGATCACTCGACTGTCACTTCGGCGCGGCATGCGTCCGCTCCTTCTCGCCGCCGCCCTCGTACTCCCGGCCGCGTGCTCACGCAATCATCCTGGACCGGATGACGAGAGCATGAACGGGCCGGCGAAGATCGTCTTCACCAACGAGAGCCTCAATCAGGCCGATCTGTTCGCCGTCGTGCAGGGAGGCCAGGCTCGGAAGTTGGGCACCGTGATGGCCGGACGAACCGAGGAGCTCGTCGTTCCCGCCGACATCGTTCGCCGGAGCGGCAACCTCAACCTCGTTGCCCGCTTGCTCGCTCGCTCGAACACACCGAGCAGCGGTCCCGTGGCCTTCCACGCCGGCGACCGGCTGCTGGTGCGCCTACCCATCGACGGGAAGACGTTGTTCGTTGCCCCAGCGCCAGGCTGAGCGAGCTCATTCCGCGCAATCGCTCGGCTGGTACGACCCTGATACGACCATCGAGGGGGGCGATCCGACTGGATCGCCCCCCTCGATGCCTCAGGCTGACGCTCGCGATCAGAACGGCAGATCGTCGTCCTCGTCGGCCAGCGCGCCCGGGAAATCCTCGAAATCGTCGCCGCCGGCCGTCTTGGCCTTGGCTGGCGCCGCCGCACGCGCCCGGGAGCCGTTGGCGGCCTCTCCCTCGAACTCGCCGCCCGACCGGGCCCCACCCCCCGCGCCGCCGCCGAGCATGATGAGCTCGCGGACGTTGATCTCCGTCGAGTAGCGCGTCTGCCCGTCCTTGTCCTGCCACTGGCGATACTCGATCCGCCCCTCGATGTAGAGCTTGTCGCCCTTCTTGACGTACTTCTCGACGATGTCCGCGAGCTGCGAGCTCTTCGTGTTCCAGACCACGCAGCGGTGCCATTCCGTCTTTTCCTGCTTCGTGCCACCCGCGTCGTTCCACGACCGGCTCGTCGCCAGCGAGAACGTCGCCACCCGATTGCCACCGGTGGTCGAGCGCACCTCGGGATCGTTCCCGAGGTTTCCAATCAGCGTCACCTTGTTCAAGCTCCGGCTCATACACTCCTCCCTGGGCGAGTGGTCATTGTCTCGCCGCACACGCTAAAGATTACGTCCATCGGCAACGCCACCAAATCCGTGCACACACCCGTAAACCACTGCAAACACAATCACTACGTAAAGCCACATCATGTGACACTTTACTTCACATCGGTCCATTTTCCCGCTTCAGGATCAGCGCGTCCTCGGGCGGATGCCGGTAGTACCCCCGTCGCCGTCCCACCGTCACGAACCCGCGTGATTCGTAGAGTGTTCTCGCCGCCGAGTTCGACTCCCTGACCTCGAGAAAGACCTCGAGCACGCCTCGCGACGACACGTCGCCGAGCACTCGGTCCAGCAACACCCCCCCGATCCCGCGCCGACGGACTCGCGGATCCACGGCCAGGTCGGCGATCTCCGCCTCCCCGCCCAGCAGGAGAGCGACAACATAGCCCGCCAGAACGAGCCCGCTACCCTTCCCCTCGTCGGCCGGCTCTTCGGCGACGTACAGCCTCATCCGCTGAAGCAAGAGCGCCGACGAGAACGTCTCGACCGTCCATGGATCGGCGAACGACGCCTCCTCGATGGCGACCATCGACGGCAGATCGCGCGCCTCGGCCAGCCGAACCGTCAACCCTCCGGAGGCGGCGACGCTCATCCGACCTCCAACGACCGGCCGTGCGTCGCTTCCCACTTCACCTGGGCCTCGGCCAACCGACCGTAGGCCGGTTCCCATGCGGCCAGATCGGCCGCCGGCGTCGCCTCGATGAGCGCGATGAGGCGAGCCGCTCCGCGCGCGTGCGGCGCGATCTCGGAGCCCTCGGGGTGTGCGGGTCCGATCAGGCGAGCGTCCCATCCCCGGGCGCGATCGGCCACGTCGCCCGACGGCATGCGCTCCTCCGGAGTGAGCGCCTTCACGTCGCCGTCTTTGGCCAGCTCGAACAGGCCGACGTAGAACTCGCTGCGCATCGCGTCCAGGCAGGCGAGATATCGTCCCGGCGCCAGCGACGGAATCGACGCGACCATGAGTGCCAGCGATGAGACGGGAACGAGGGGGCACCCGGCCGCAAATGCCAGCCCCTTGGCGATCGCGCCAGCGATGCGAAGGCTCGTGAAGCTCCCTGGACCCGCGCCACACACCACGCGGCCGATCGCCAATGGAGCGACGTCATGCTCAGCCAGCAGCACGGCGACGGCTGGCATCAGCGCCTCGTGCTCACGACCGCGCATCGCCACCGACCGCTCGCCGCGCAGCACACCGTCCTCCAGGAGCGCCGCGCTTCCTGCATAGGTGGCTGCCTCCAGCACGAGCGTGATCACTGATGCCAGCCGGCGTAGAACAGTCGGCGCTCCGGGTCGTCCGGCAGGTGCTGAAGTAGCAGGCTCACCCTGCCCGGCGGCAGTCTATCGCCCGCACGCTCCGGCCACTCGACCAGGACCACGGCGCGGCCGCCGAACAGCTCGTCCCATCCAATCGAGTCGAGCTGCTCCGGCTTGTCCAGGCGATAGAGGTCGACGTGATGCACGGGCGAGCGTGGGGACTCGTACTCGTTGATCAGGGCGAACGTCGGGCTCGTGACGTCGCCGACGACTCCGTACCCCTCACAGATCGCCTTGACGAGCGTGGTCTTGCCGGCGCCCAGCTCACCGGAAAACGTGACGACGAGCGGCGCGTGGCTCGACCGGCCGAACCGATGCCCCCAGTCGCGCAGCTCCGCTTCGGTCATCGCGAGTGCCCCATGCTCCGCGAGCGCCGGCACCAGCGGCGGGTGGCTCGGCGTAGTGGGCGGCGGCTCGCTCATCGGTGGCCGCCGGTCGCGGCATCGGCCACCACCGCGCCGCGAGCCCCGTTGCCGCCCATGCGCGCCTTCACCTCGAAGAGCTGATCGCGCAGCCGCGCCGCCGCTTCGAAGTCGAGCGCGACGGCCGCCTCGCGCATCTGCTGCTCGAGCATCGCGACGAGCGTCGCCGGTTCGACCATCTCGTAGCCTGGCGCCTCCGCCTCGGCGACCTTCCGACGCCTCGGTCCCTTCTCCTCGTCGCGCTCCCCGCGCGCGTCGGCCACTCGCGTCACGAAGCGAACGTCGGCAATGCTCTTGGAGACCGAGGTCGGAGTGATGCCATGCTCCTCGTTGTGCGCGCGCTGGATCTCGCGGCGGCGCAGCGTCTCGTCCATGCAGCGCTGCATCGAGCCAGTGATGCGATCCGCGTAGAAGATGGCGCGTCCATTGATGTGTCGCGCGCAACGTCCCACCGTCTGGATCAGCGAACGGTCGGAGCGCAGGAAGCCCTCCTGATCCGCGTCGAGGATCGCCACGAGCGACACCTCCGGCATGTCCAGCCCTTCGCGCAGCAGGTTGATGCCGACCAGGACGTCGAAGTCGCCCAGCCGCAGTCCGCGAACGATCTCCATCCGTTCGATCGCGTCGATGTCCGAGTGCATGTAGCGCACGCGGGCACCGACCTGCTGGAGATAGTCGGTGAGGTCTTCCGACATGCGCTTCGTCAGCGTCGTCACGAGCACGCGCTCGCCGATCGCCGCCCGCTTGCGAATCTCGCCGAGCAGGTCGTCGACCTGGCCGCGCACCGGGCGAACTTCGATCTCCGGATCGATCAGTCCCGTCGGCCGGATGATCTGTTCGACGACGACCCCTTCCGACAGCCGCAGCTCCAGCTCGCCCGGCGTCGCCGACACGAACACAGCGCGCGGCGTGAGCGAGAGGAACTCGTCGAACATGAGCGGGCGATTGTCCAGCGCACTCGGAAGACGGAAGCCGTAGTCCACCAACGTCAGCTTGCGCGCGCGATCTCCATTGAACATTCCGCCAATCTGCGGCAGCGTCACGTGCGACTCGTCGACGACGACGAGGAAGTCGTCGGGGAAATAGTCGAACAGGCACGCGGGACGCTCGCCGCTCGTGCGGCCCGACAGATGCCGCGAGTAGTTCTCGATCCCGGCGCACGTGCCGATCTCCAGCATCATCTCGATGTCGAAGTTCGTGCGGCTCTCGAGCCGCTGCGCCTCGAGCAGCCGACCGCCGGTGCGCATCTCGGTCAGTCGCTCGGTGAGCTCCTCGCGAATCAGCTTCACCGCGCGCTCGAGCGTCGGACGCTGCGTGACGAAGTGCTTCGCCGGATAGATCGCCGCGCGGTCGAGCGTGGCGATCGTCTCGCCGGTGAGCACGTTGATCTTCGAGATGCGCTCGACCTCGTCGCCCCAGAGCTCGACGCGCACACCCTGCTCTTCGTACGCCGGAAAGATCTCCACCGTGTCGCCACGCACGCGGAACGAGCCGCGCTCGAAGGCGACATCGTTGCGGTTGTACTGGATCTTCACGAGCGCGCGCAACACGTCGTCACGATTGACGCGCTGGCCCTGCGTGATCGTCACCATCTGCTCCCGGTAGGACACCGGATCTCCGAGCCCATAGATCGCGCTCACCGTGGCGACGATGATCACGTCGTCGCGCTCCATCAGCGACGACGTCGCGCGCAGCCGCAGCCGGTCGATGTCCTCGTTGATCGACGCGTCCTTCTCGATGTACGTGTCGGTCGTCGGCACGTACGCTTCCGGCTGGTAGTAGTCGTAGTACGAGATGAAGTACTCGACCGCGTTCTGCGGGAACATGCTCTTGATCTCGCCGTACAGCTGCGCCGCGAGCGTCTTGTTGTGGCTCATGACGAGCGTCGGCTTGCCGTACTGCGCGATGACGTTGGCCATCGTCATCGTCTTGCCCGACCCGGTGACGCCAAGCAGCGCCTGGAATCGATCGTTCCGCTGAAGACCCTGCATCAACTCGGCGATCGCCTTGGGCTGGTCGCCTGCGGGCTCGAAGGGAGCCTGGAGGAGGAAGTTGGCGCGTGGCATGATCGCAATCTAACCATATCGGGATTTGTTCGGGAGGGTCGCGTCTGGCGCACGGCAGGCTGCCCTGTACCTTCGCGCCACACCCATTCACCCGTCCGAATCAACGATGCGTCAGACCCGGTTCGCCGCTCTCTGTTCGATCGCGCTCGCCGCCCTGGCGAGCTGCACGCCCATCCAGCAGCGCGGCCTCGACCCACTCCCCGCGCCAGTTGCCGCGACGGCAGCCTCGGCGCCCGCCGCCGGACCCTCGACCCAGCAACTGGTCGCGTGGGAGCGCGAGCGGAACGACTGGCCGAATCTCGCCCGCTATCGCGCCGCGAATGCCCAGTTGGGGGACCCGGCCCCCGGCGAGAACCGTGTCGTGTTCATGGGCAACTCCATCACCGACGGCTGGGCGAAGCGCTTTGCGACCGATTTCCCCGGCAAGCCCTACGTCGGCCGCGGAATCAGTGGGCAGACCACGCCGCAGATGCTCGCGCGCTTCCGTCAGGACGTCGTGGCGCTCAAGCCGAAGGTGGTCGTCATCCTCGCCGGCATCAACGACATCGCCGGCAACACGGGACCGAGCACCCAGGCGATGATCGCCGACAACATCATGGGCATGACGGACATCGCGAAGGCGAATGGGATCCGCGTCGTGCTCTCGTCGGTCTTGCCGGCATTCGATTTCCCGTGGCGTCGTGGGCTGGAACCCGCGCCGAAAGTCATTGCGCTCAACGCGTGGATCAAGGCATACGCACAGGGCGCGGGCGTCGTCTATCTCGACTATCACACGAAGATGGCCGATGCACGCGGCGGACTCTCGCCCGAGATGGCATCGGACGGCGTGCATCCGACCGTAGCCGGTTACCAGATCATGGCGCCAATGGCCGATGCGGCGATCGCCGAGGCGCTGGCGAAGCGATGACGTGCTGAGCGGCATGGCGCGGAGGGCGGCCCGGTGCGTCGCGATCGCCGCGTCGCTCACGCTGCCGGCCGCCACCGCGCGTTCACAGGCGCATTCGCATCCATCGGAACGGCACGACCGTACCGCAACCGTCGGCACCGTACACTTCGCGACGACGTGCGCACCCGCCGTCGCCCCGATGATGGACCGCGCCGTCGCGCTCCTCCACTCGTTCGAGTTCGGCTCGTCCATTCGCGCGTTCAGCGACGTCCTGGCGAGCGATTCGACCTGTGCGATGGCGCAGTGGGGCATCGCGCTCAGCCGGTGGACCAATCCGATGGCGGCGGGCAACCGTCCGGTCGCGCTGCTCCAACAGGGCAGGCTCGCTGCGGACGCGGCCACGCGGCTCGGCAGCAACGCGTCGGAGCGCGAGCGCGGCTACATCGGCGCGGTGAGCCGGCTCTACGACGACTTCGAGCACGTCGACCAGCGCGCACGCGTCGCCTCGTACGAGACGGCGATGCGCGAGCTCACGGCGCGGGAGCCGTCGGACACGGAAGCGATGATCTTCCACGCGCTCTCGCTCGTCGCCGCCGCGTCGCCGACGGACAAGAGCTATTCGAACCAGCTGGAGGCCGGCCGGATCCTCGAGGCGCTGTGGGCGAAGCAGCCGCAGCACCCTGGGCTCGCGCACTACATCATCCACAGCTACGACTATCCCGAGCTCGCGCCCAGGGCGCGCGCCGCGGCCCGGCGCTACGCGGTGATCGCGCCTTCCGCGGCGCATGCACTGCACATGCCGTCGCACACCTTCACGCGTCTCGGCATGTGGCGCGAGTCGGTCGCCGCGAACGCTCGATCGACGGATGTCGCCCTCCGCGACGGCGCCATCGCGGAAGTGCTGCACGCAGCGGACTATGCGGTGTACGCGTCGCTCCAGATCGGACGGGAGGCTGACGCGAAGGTCTGGCTCGACCGCCTCCCGGCGCTCGCCGCACGATTCGACCCGAAGTCGATCCGCGGGGCGGCGCCCGCCTCGGCAGCCTACTTCGCGCTCGCCGCGATTCCGGCGCGCTGGGTGCTCGAGCGCGATGCGTGGCGGGAAGCGGCCGCACTCGTTCCGCGGGCGACCGACTATCCGTACACCGAGGCGATGACGTACTTCGCGCGCGCGATCGGTGCCGCTCGGACCGGCGACGTCGTGAGCGCGAGCACCGCCGTCGATTCACTCGCGTCAATCGAGCGAGGGTTGAAGGACATCGGCGAGAGCTACTGGTCCGAGCAGGTCGTCATCCAGCGGCTGACGGCGCAGGCATGGCTCGCGCTCGCGCGCGCGCAGCCGACCGACGCGCTCGTCCTCATGCGGGAGGCGGCGACCCGCGAGGACGCCACGGAGAAGAACGCCGTGACGCCGGGACCGCTCGCGCCCGCCCACGAGCTGCTCGGGGACATGCTCACTTCCCTCGGCCGGCGCGAGGAAGCCGTCGCCGAGTATCGCGCGACGCTGAGGAAGGAACCCAATCGGCGGCACGCGCTGATGCGCCTCCGGGCGCAGCGCCGCTCGAAGTGAGGCGCCGAGCGCCTACGCGCCTTCCTGCGTGATCCGCTCGCGGCGCGCGACCTCGGTGATCCCCTTCACCTTGCGCACCGACTTGATGATCCGCGTGAGGTGGGTGAGGTTCTCGACCTCGACCAGCAGCGCGCCCGTCGCCTTGCCGTCGGTGCTCTTGAGCTCCATCGAGCGAATGTTCGTGCCCGCGTCGCTCGCCGCGGCCGCGACGTCGGCGTAAAGTCCGCGTCGGTCGTTCCCCTCGAGCGCGAGCCGCACGAGGAAGCGCTCGCCGTCGGCTTCCTGCCAATCGATCTCGAGCCGGCGCTCCGGCTCGTGCGCCAGGAAGAGCAGGTTCGGGCAATCGGCGCGATGGATGCTCACGCCTCGGCCGCGCGTGACGTAGCCGGTCACCGGATCGCCCGGGACCGGCTGACAACACTGCGCGTATCGCACCATCAGCCCGTCGACGCCCTGGATCCGGACGCCCTTCGTGCCGCGCACGCGATCGACGAGCCGCTCGACGAGCGTCGGCTTCGACGGCTCCTTCTCGTCCAGATCGGGATAGAGATGCTTGAGCACCTGCAGCACGTTCACGTCACCCTGGCCGATCGACGCGTAGAGATGCTGCGTGTCCTGCAGCGCCAACGTTTTCGCGACGCCGGCGAGCGACGGCTCGTCGGGCCGCGTCAGGCGGCGGCGCTTGAGCTCGCGCTCGAAGATGTCCTGCCCGAGCTTGGCCGACGAGGCATGCTCCTCGTGCCGGAGCCACTGCCGGATCTTGTGGCGCGCGCGGCCGGTGCGCACGTGCGCGAGCCAATCGCGACTCGGCCGCGCGACGGCGGCCGTGATGATCTCCACCTGCTCCGAGTTTCGGAGCGGTCGTGACAGAGGAGCGATACGCCCATTGATGCGCGCGCCCGCACAGCGGAATCCGACCTCCGAGTGCACCGCGAACGCGAAGTCGATCGGCGTCGCCCCCTTCGGGAGCTGGATCACGTCGCCCTTCGGGCTGAACACGAAGATCTCGTCCTGATACAGATCGAGCTTGAGGAACTCGAGGAACTCGTCCGGCGAGTTCGCGTCGAGCTGTAGCTCGAGGACCTGGCGAAACCAGGTGAGATGTTTGTCCAGCTCGTCCGCGCTCTTCGCGTCCTCCTTGTACAACCAGTGCGCGGCGATGCCGAAGTCCGCCGTGCGGTGCATCTGCTTCGTGCGGATCTGGATCTCGTACAGCTGCCGGCCCGGCCCGAACACCGTCGTGTGCAGCGACTGGTAGCCGTTCGACTTGGGCTGCGCGATGTAGTCCTTGATCCGCTCCTGCACCGGCGTCCAACCGTCGTGGATGATGCCGAGCGCGTGATAGCAGTCGGGGACGCTGTTGACGAGCACGCGGATCGCGAGCAGATCGTAGATCTCCTCGTACGGCTTGTCGCGCTGCTTCATCTTCTTGAAGATCGACCAGAGGTGCTTCGGCCGGCCGGTGACCTCGACGTTCTTGATGCCCGCCTTGGTCAGCTCGCGGATGAGCGGGTCCTTCAAGGTCGCGATCAGCTCTTCGCGCTCGCCGCGCTTCTGCGCCACCTGCTTCGCCAGCGCCTTGTAGTCTTCCGGCTCGAGATGCTTGAAGGCGAGATCCTCGAGCTCCCACCGCATCTTCGCCATGCCGAAGCGATGCGCGAGCGGCGCGTAGAGGTCGCGCGTCTCCTGCGCGATGCGCCGTCGCTTCTCGTCCGGCAGGTACTCGAGCGTGCGCATGTTGTGCAGCCGGTCGGCCAGCTTCACGATGATGACACGCGCGTCCTTCGCGATCGATAGAAGGAGCTTGCGATAGCTCTCGACCTGCCGGTCCTGGTTCGAGCCGCTGTTGGGCAGCTTGGCGATCTTCGTGAGGCCGTCGACGATCGCGGCGATCTCCTTGCCGAACTCGCGCTCCACGTCGGCGATCTCGATCGACGTGTCCTCGACGACGTCGTGGATCAAGCCGCTCGCGACGGTCGTGCTGTCGAGCTGGAGGTCGGCCAGGATCTTCGCGACCTCGATGCAGTGCGTGACGTACGGCTCGCCCGAGTTCCGCGTCTGCCCGCGGTGCGCCTCCTCGCTGAAGCGATAGGCGCGCACGAGCAGCTCCTCGTCGAGGCGCGCGTTGGCGCCCTCGTGGAAGGTCCATCCGGGGATGATCTCGCGCAGCAGGGTGGTACTCACAACAGGCCGGCCTCGGCGAAGCTGGTGTATCGTCCGCGACCGATGATGATGTGGTCGTGGACCGGGATGTCGAGCAGCTTTCCGGCCGCCACCAGCTGTTCGGTGACGATCCGGTCGTCGGCCGAGGGCGTCGGGTCGCCGCTCGGGTGGTTGTGCACGAGGATGACCGCCGCCGCCCGCTCGGCAATCGCCTCTCGAAAGACCTCGCGCGGATGCACGAGGGACGACGTCAGGATCCCTCGCGTGATCATGACGTCACGCTCGAGCCGGTGCTGCGCGTCCAGCACCGCAACGTGGAACTCCTCCACCGGAAGATCTTCGAGTCGCGGCGCGAAGAGTCGAGCCACGTCCCGCGGCGACCGGACCGGCGCCCCATCTTCCCGGACCTCCGCTGCCAGCCGACGCCCCAGCTCGAGCGCGGCGTGCACCGTCACCGCACGTGCTATTCCAACCCCGGTCGTGTCGGTCAGCGCCGCCACCGGTTGCATCGCCATCCTCCGGAGCGACCCGCCCGACCCGGCCAGCATCGCCTGCCCGACCTGCAGCGCCGACCCGCCCGGTCCGCCAGCGCCGACGAGGAGCGCCAACAGCTCGACCGAGCTCAATGCCGACGCCCCGAGCGCGACGAGCCGCTCGCGCGGTCGCTCCGAACGGGGCAGTTCCCTGATAGATAGTGCGGTGACCGACGACTGGCTAGACAGTTGGGTGGCCATGGGCGTTCCCTATGATGAGGTCCGGAAAGGAGATGGAGGTTCCCGGATCATCGTCTGAGACAGGCGTGCGACCGGCATCCAAACCACGCGCGACGGCGATTCTGGGCCGAACGTCGTCTTCAAGGGGTCAGCATCGTTGTCTTCATGGGGTCAGCATCGTTGGAAAAAGATGATGGTAGGATCATTTTGCAACGATGCTGACCCCATGATCGCTCCGGGCCTTCGCGCGCCTCCGCGCGGAGGCGTGACAATCCGTTGCGCGACGGACCACATCCTTCAATGGCCCTGGCGCGGACGCTCCGTCCCGTCAGAGGTGTCGCGCGGAAACGCGGAGGATACCGCCGCGCGGAGAACGGCGGGGCGAGATCTCCCGCCATGCAGTGGTCGCCCCGGCAAGCAGGAATAGAAGAGCCGGTCGCGCTCGCGACCGGCTCTTCCACTTCAGCGACAACGAGTTCAGCGACAACGAGCGCCTACAATGCCGCCCCATGGCACTTCTTGAACTTCTTCCCTGATCCGCACGGACATGGATCGTTGCGCCCGACGCTCGACCAGTCGACCGCGGCCGCCGATGCGCCCGACGTGGCATCACGGAGGCCGCGCGCCCGTCCCGCCCCGATGATGATCGGATCGCGCTTGGTCGCCGCGCGCTCCTCCGCCGGCGTCTCGGCCGGCCCGACGTCCATCACTTCTTCGGTGCCGGTCGCGGGTACCTCGGCCGGAATGTCCTCGAGCAGGCCGAGCGCGTTATAGCGACGCGTCGGAGCGGCCGGCGTTGGACGGCCGTCCGGCATCGGTGGGATACCACCCTGACCATCCTGCGGCGGCGCCTCCTCGATCATGAGCTGCACCTTGAGGAACCGGTCGGTGAACGTTTCCGCCACGTCGTTCATCAGATCGACGAACATCGTGTAGGCCTCCTGCTTGTACTCGAGCAGCGGATCCTTCTGGCCCCACGACCGATAGTGGATCGCGTTGCGAAGCTGATCGAGATCGTACAGGTGGTCCTTCCACTTCTCGTCGAGCACGTTCAGCATCACGTAGCGCAGGAGCCGGTCGGCGTAGCCCCCTTCCTGGTCGCGCACGCCGTCGAGGGTCTCGAGCTTCGCGGCGAACGCCGCGCGTCCCGCCTCGACGGCCATGTCCTGCGCGGCGACCATGTCGGTCGGCCGCAGATCGGGATTGTCGAGCGCCTCGAGCTGGATCATGTAATGGATCAGCAGCTCCTGACGAAGCAGGTCGACATCCCATTCCTCGACCGTCTCGTACTCGGAGAGCACCGTGTCCACACGCCGGCCGAGCGCCTTCTCCACCATCTTCACCGACTCGCCCTTCAGCTCTTCGCCACCCTCGAGCGCGAACGCGCGCAGCGAGTAGATGACCTCGCGCTGCTGGTTCATCACGTCATCGTACTCGAGCAGCTTCTTCCGGCTCTGGAAGTTCTGCAGCTCGACGCGCTTCTGCGCCTGTTCGATCGAGCGGGTGATGAGCGGGTGCGTGAGCACCTCGCCTTCCTGCGCGCCCATCCGGTCCATCAATCGCGCGATGCGGTCGCTGCCGAACAACCGCATCAGGTCGTCCTCGAGAGACAGGAAGAACTGGCTCGCGCCCGGATCGCCCTGACGTCCCGCGCGGCCGCGAAGCTGCCGGTCGATGCGCCGCGACTCGTGCCGCTCCGACCCGATGATGTGCAGTCCACCGCACTCCTCGACCTCGACGTCCTTGCCGTCGAGATCTTTCACCATCGATGGCTTCGATCCAGTGACGCCCTCGCCGAGCTTGATGTCGGTACCGCGGCCGGCCATGTTCGTCGCGATCGTGATCGCCCCGGGCTGTCCCGCGTTCGCGACGATCTCCGCCTCACGCTGATGGTACTTCGCGTTGAGGACGTTGTGCACCAGCCCACCGCGCTGCATCAGCTTCGACAGCGTCTCCGACGCGTCGACGCTCGTCGTGCCGATCAACACGGGATAGCCGAGCCCGTGGAGGCGCCGCGTCTCGTCGACGATCGCGTTGTACTTCTCGCGACGCGTCTTGTACACGAGATCGTGCCGGTCATCGCGGATCACGTTGCGATTCGTCGGGATGACCGCGACCTCGAGCTTGTAGATCTGATAGAACTCGGTCTCTTCCGTCTCGGCCGTGCCGGTCATGCCGGCCAGCTTCTCGTACATGCGGAAGTAGTTCTGGATCGTGATCGTCGCCATCGTCTGCGTCTCGCCCTTCACGCGGACGCCTTCCTTGGCCTCGACCGCCTGGTGCAGTCCCTCCGACCAGCGCCGCCCCGGCATCGTGCGGCCGGTGAACTCATCGACGATCAGCACCTCGCCATCCTGCACGACGTAGTTCACGTCCTTGTCGTACAGCGCGTGCGCGCGCAGGAGCTGATGCACGATGTTCAGCCGCTCGCTCTTCGCCGCATACTCGATCTCGAGCTCGCGCCGCGCCGCGATCTTCTCCTCGGCCGACAGGTCGTGGTCCTTGTCGATCCGGTGCACCGATTCGCTCAGGTCGGGCAGGATGAACGCCTCGTGATCCGCGGGGGACATGAAGTCCACGCCGCGGTCCGTGAGGTGAACGGAATGGCCCCGCTCGTCGAGGACGAACAGCAGATCCTCCTCGATGTCGCGGAACGCCTGCTTCGCCGGCGGCAGCTTCCGGTCGGCGATGTGCTCGAGCTCCATCTTCTGCACGAGCTGCTTGTTGCCCACCTCGTTCATCAGCTTCTGCAGCCGGCGGTTCTTCGGATGGCCGAGCTGTGCCTGGAACAGCTTGACGGACGCGTCCTGCGTCTTGCCCGCCTCCAGCAGCCGCTCGCCCTCCGCGACGAGCACGTTCACGAGCTCGGTCTGCTTGCGGACGAGCCGAGACACGCCGTTGTTGTGCTCGAAATACTGCAGGTCCCCTTCGTTGCCGACGGGGCCGGAGATGATGAGCGGCGTCCGTGCTTCGTCGATCAGCACAGAGTCCACCTCGTCCACCATCGCGAACACGTGGGTGCGCTGCACTCGCTGCTCGAGCGAGGTCACCATGTTGTCGCGCAGGTAGTCGAAGCCGAACTCGTTGTTCGTGCCGTACGTGATGTCGGACTGGTAGGCCTGCTTGCGCTCCCACGTCCCGGCCTCCGTGTCGTCGAGACAGCCGACGCTCAGACCGAGGTAGCGGTACAAGTGCCCCATCCACTGCGAATCGCGACGGGCGAGGTACGAGTTCACCGTGACGAGGTGCGAACCGCGTCCCGGCAGCGCGTTGAGATACAGCGGCAGCGTCGCGACGAGCGTCTTGCCTTCGCCGGTCGCCATCTCGGCGATCTTGCCGAGGTGCAGCTGCACGCCGCCCATGAGCTGCACGTCGTACGGCACCATGTTCCACTCGACCGGCCGGCCCGTGACGTCCACGGTCGTGCCGACGAGACGACGCGCGGCCTCGCGCACCGTCGCGAACGCTTCGGGAAGAATCTCGTCGAGCGTCTCGGCGACCACTTTGCGCAGCTCGCCTTCGGCGCCGCCTGAGCCGTCGGGCCCACTCAGATCGTTGTCGAGTCGCTCGCGGTCGGCGGCATCGCTCGCCGAACGCTTCTCCTCGCGGAGGGTCGCGATGCGTTGCTCCAGCTCTGCCGTGCGCTCCCGCAGGATGCCGCGGAAGCGATCGGTCTGCCCCTTGATCTCATCGTCCGTCGCGCCCTTCAGTCGCTCCTCCTGCACGTGGATCGCATCGAGGATGGGCTGGAGCCGCTTTTTTTCACGGTCGTGGCGAGTGCCAAGAAACGCCGTCAGTACACGATTGAACATGCAGTCCTCTACCGATACAGCCGGTGCTCGGCGATGTAGTCCGCCACGGCATCCGGCACGAAACCGCGAATGGTTCGCCCGTCCCGCACCCGGGCTCGCAGCTCGGTGGACGAGATGTCCACACGACGCGACTGCAGCACCTGCACTCCCGGCGTTCCCCGAGTGATGGACGGCATACCATCCCGCACCATCACCACGATCGTGGCAAGCGAGCGCACCCGCTCCGGCTCCCGCCACTGATCGAAGAGGGCGTAGGCATCGGCGCCGAGAAGCAGAAAGCGCTCTGCATCGGGGTCCGCCGCCGCCAGCCCTGCCAAGGTGTCAACCGTGAAAGATAACCCAGGTCGGCCGATTTCCGCGGGATCGACCGAGAACCCTGGGATTCCCTGCACGAGGCGCTCGGTCATGGCGAGTCGATCAGCCGCGCTGGCCGTCGCTCGTCCCACCTTCAGCGGCTGGATCGACGCGGGCATGAATCGCACGGCGTCGAGTCCGAGCTGCTCCGCCGCGTCGAGCACGGGGAGCAGGTGGCCGAGGTGCGGCGGGTCGAACGACCCGCCGTAGATCCCGAGGCGCACGCCTCAGGGCGTCGGAGGGCCCGTCGCCGGCGGAGTCGGCTTCGTCGAAGCGGCCGTCGACTGGTCCGGCGCGGCGACTCCAGCGCACGTCGTGCGAACTTCGGCGTCTTCTGGAAACGAGCGCTTCAGCTCCGCGCATTGATCGGCGGCGTCGTCCTTGTAGTGGATCGCCTTGTAGGCGTCCACGAGCCGCATCTCCGCGAGCCGCGCGGTCGGCGCCTCGGGCCACTTCGCGACGACATCCTTGAAATAGATGATCGCCGAGTCGTGCGCCTTGCGACGCAGGTAGTACATCCCCGAGAGATAGTTCTTCTGCGCGAACATCTCCTGGAGATCGGAGAGCTCCTTCTTCGCCACCGGAATGAGCGGCGAGTTGGGGAACAGTCCGAGCAGCGTGCCATACGTCGCTTCGGCGCTCTCGCCATACGTCGGATCGAGTGCCGGCTTGCGCCACAGCTTTCGGTACGAGCGCGCCGCCTCGAGGGCGGCATCGTCGGACAGCGTGTCGTCGGGGAAGCTCTCGACCAGGCGCGTGAAGCTCGCGCCCGCCAGCACCCACTCCTGGCGCTGCTGATGAGCAAGCGCGAGGTACCAGTGCGCGCGCGGCAGCAACGTATCGCGAGCGGGAAGATCCGTCGTCAGCTTCTCGAACGCCGTGACGGCATTCTCCCAGCGGCCACGCTGGTACTCCTCCATGGCCGCGCGGTAGAGCGTCTCGTTCGTCTTGTAAGTGGCGACCTTGAAGTCGGGATGGCAGGCCGCGACCGCGAGCAGCAGCGCGACGAACAGCACCCGGCGAGAACAAAGCATAGTGATACAGGTACCCGCGAAAGGACGATCGGTTCGGCAGTAGACCGTCAAAGATACACCGACCGCCACTCCGGGCCCACCAGCGCCCAGCACGCCACGTCCGGTCGCCGGGACCACGCTCACCCGGCGCGCGCGCCTGTCGGCCGGTGCCGAGGCGTCCGGGGCGCCATCATCGGCGTGCCGACGTGCTGTTGGAAGTACTCGATGGTGCGCGCCAGCCCGTCCCGGACGTGCACCCTCGGCTCCCATCCCAGCATCGCACGCGCACGCGTGATGTCCGGCTTGCGAACCTTGGGATCGTCCTTCGGTAGCGGCTCGTACACGATCGGAGCCTTCGTCCCCGTCAGCTCGACGACGAGCTCGGCAAGCTGCTTGACGGTGTACTCGTCCGGGTTGCCGACGTTCGTCGGATTGCTGTCGCCGAGCATGAACAGCTTGTAGATGCCGTCCACCTCGTCCGATGCGTAACAGAAGCTCCGCGTCTGCGAACCGTCGCCGTAGATCGTGATGGGTTCGTTGCTCAAGGCCTGGACGATGAAGTTGGAGACGACGCGGCCGTCGCGCGGCCGCATGCGCGGCCCGTACGTGTTGAAGATGCGTACGATGCGCGTGTCCACGCCGTGATAGGTGTGGTACGCCATCGTGATCGCTTCGCCGAACCGCTTCGCCTCGTCATAGACACCGCGCGGACCCACGGGGTTTACGTTGCCCCAGTAG
>JBDTOD010000015.1:0-49764 GCA_039933415.1 bacterium | reverse complement strand
GGTCTGCCGCCCGGGAGCACTCCGTCCTTCTTCAGGCCGATGATCTCGACGGCACAGCCACTGGTCAGAGCGGGTGACGCGGTGCCGCTCCATGGTCAGAACTTTCCGACCGCGATCAACCTCGCGACGGAACTGCCGGTGAGCCTGCAGCACGACAGCCGAAATCCATCCGTCATCCTCGGTGCAGCGCCGGGTGGCGTGTGCTTCAATGGTGGCGGCACCGATCTCGAGTTCGGCCCGGTCGGCGGCGCGCTGCGAACCGATCGTCTCCCCGGCACCGCGCAGGGCCTCTGTGCGCCGGGGATCAGCGCGAAGCCACTGACGCCCTCCACCGCCTATCAGTTCCGCGCGCGCGACTGCGATCAGTTCACCTGCAGTCCATGGAGCACGCCCGTCCGTGCGACGACGTCGAGAGTGGATCGCGCGATGGGACGCGTGCTGATCGAGCTGGATCGTCAGTTCGCGTTGGGCGGCGCGACGATCGATGGTGTGGGAAAGTTCGACACGCCGGTGACGATTCCAGCTGGCACGCCCGCGGGACCGCACGTCATTCGCGCCTCCACGCGCGGCAGCGGCGCCGTCGCCGAGGTGACGATCCAGATCGCTGGTCCGGCGCCCGCCGGCGGCGGCCAGGCGTCGATCATGATGATCGGACTGCTGAATGGAGAGTCTGGATGCCCCAATCACCCGATCACGTCGACGCAGACCGACGACACCTTCATGCTCTTCGGCGCGGGCTTCGCGCCCGGAGGCGTGAACATCACGCTCGACAATGCGGCTGGGCAGCTGCTCGGCACGGCGGCGGTCCGTCCCGACGGCAGCATCTGCCAGCGGGTGCGAAGTCCGTCGGCGAACATGGCGGGACCGCATGCGGTCGTGGCGGTGCAGAACGGTGCGCTCGTCGCGCGGACCAACGTGACCTTCGTGATGCCGAGCGGCCCGCATTGATCGGCGCCTGAGATATCACGCGACCGTGTGAAGCGCAGCCGCCGAGCCTTGCTCGGCGGCTGTGCTCATTCGGAGAGGCGACGCAGCATCGAGGGCGTGAGCGACCAGAGCAGCTTCGCCTTGCCGGCTCTCGGCTTCTCGTCGAGCTCGAGGAGACACGCTCCGCCCTTTCGGAACACGATGCGGTCCTCGACGGCTTCACCGGTGAGGATGAAGCTGACGAGCGAGCCCAGATGCGGCTCGTGTCCGACCACCGCGACGCGATCGTCGGGATCGCGCTTGCGAAGCCACGTCATGAACGCCTGGGGCGTCGCGGTTGGTGTGAGTGACTGGAGGTGTTCGATCTCGGACTCGCCGTAGATGGCGCCAACGATCTTCGCCGTCTGAAGTGCTCGGGTGAAGGGACTGCTCGCGATCACGTTGATCGAGGGGAGCACACGGCGCAGCCCTTTCGCGATGTGCTCCATCTTCCACTTGCCTTCCTTCGTGAGCGGACGAAGTGAGTCATCCTCGCCGCGCTCGGCGAACGTCTCTCTCTCCTCCGCGACGCCATGCCGCATCACGAGCAGTTCCACTCGGTCCTCCCATGTGTGAGATCGCGACGCGCGTGTCGTCGCTACGGCTGAGCGGCGACTCCGCCGCGCGGGCTCCTACTTCTCGAGCCGCGCGCGCATGAATCCCACGACGAGATCCGTCGTGCTCCAGAGCTGGACGTCGGAGCCTGACCCGTACCGCACCGGCACGATGCGTCCGTCGCGCAGTTCATAGCTCCATAGCTCGCTGTGAAAGCCCGACGCTTCGACGCGCCGCTGAACCTGGTCCACGTCGCTGAGCAGCTCGCGGCGATAGGCGGCAAGACCGGGATCGTTCGGTGCGCCGGTCGCGTCGGCGGCGCGGAGCATCGCGCCGATCAGGAATAGATTGTTCTCACGGCCCCACACGACACGCGGCCCGTGGTAGCGATCGCGCTCGAAGTCACTCCAGACCGAGGGCGATGCGAACGCGTCGCTCGCCACCACCGGTCCGACGCCATCGACGAGCAATCCGACGGGATACGCGCGGATGAAGAGGCGCGCGTCGCGCAGTACCGACGCTCGCGCGCTCGCGCCCGCCGCGCCACGAACGGTCTCACCGCTTCCGAGGAAGAGGCGAGTTGCCACGTCACTGTTGGCGACCGGGATGGGCTGACCCGTCGCGTCGAGGGAGAGGGCGAGAAACTCGAGCGAATCGCGGTCCGCCGTCGTGCGCGAGACTACCTCGATCCAGTGGCGACGCTCGGCCTCCGGCATGGCCGCGAGTCGAGCGACGACGCGCGCGCGGATCTCCGCGGGCGCGAGGCGCACGAGGAAGTGGCTGCTCGCGCCCTGCCAGCGTTCGACGGCGCGTCGAAGCGAGGCGCGGTCGCGTGCATAGCGCGCGAAGGTGGAGTCCGCCACGCGCGACGGCGACGTGCGAGTCGCCGCGCGGCCGGAGAGTCCGAGCGCGTCGAGCGCATCGAGAATGTGCTCGAGCGCTTGCAGGGCGTGCGGCGCCCAGATCGCGTTGACGTCCATCGCGTAGCGGCCACCGGCGTAGCCGACGTTGCTGTCCCGCCAGCTCTGCGAGGCCCATCGTCCGGAGTCGCGCGGCGCGAACGAGATCAGCGTGCCTGGCCGCGGATCGCTCGCATACGGCGCGGTCTCGCGCGCGACCAACGCGAGCTGGCGCTCGAGGCGCGCCAGTCGCGTCTCGCCGCCATCGGTGGAATCGAGGAGAAAGGCACGCTTCCGTGCTGCCGGCACGGAGGGATCGCCCAACCAGCGCGCCACGACGATGGGAAGCTGGAGGTCCGCGTCGATCATGTGGTAGTTCTCGCGCACGCGGCGCAGGTCGCGCAAGACGGTTCGCGCGGCGGCGAGCAGGCTGTCCGAGAAAGAACGTGTTCCCGACGGCGCGGACGCACGCTCCACCAGCGATGCGTATTCGGCGGCGGCCTCGCGGACGGCCTGACCACCGAGCGCCTCTTCGTGGCTGACCCGACCGTCGGGCGACAACTTTCGCAGCGCGCTCGCGATGACGAACTCCGACATCGCCGGTCGCCAGACCGGCCGCATCATCAGCGCGGTCATCAACATGTCGCGGCCGAAGTAGGTCGCGTAGGTGGGAAGCCCCGCCATGAGCTTCTCGCGGGACGCCAGCAGCTCCAGCCCGCGCACCTGGCGCTCCGTGCGCGCCGCCGCCAGGCTCACGTCGCGCGTCGCTCCCGCCTGTGCGCCGCGTGCGCGCGTGGCCTCGACGTAGGCGAGGAACGGGGCGGTGAAGATCTCCGTACGCCGAAGCGGCGTGAGCGCGCGCCCGCTCGTTGTGATCCGCACCGTGAAAGGAATCGTCGCGCCACTCCGCGTCCGCAACGACACCGAGTCACCCGATACCTCGGCGATCACGCGACGCGGATCGGTGCGGAGCTCGAGGACCATCGTGTCGAGTGCGTCGAGCGCGGGCTGCGTCACTCGCACCACGCGGAGCGGTCCGTCGGACACGACGACGATCGTCGGAGTCAGGCGGGCGCGGAGCGCGTCCTCGCTGGCGGCATGCAACAATGCGAGATGGCGAGCTCGCTCCGCAGGCTCGAGCGATCCGACTGCCGCGAGCAGGCGCGCGAGCTCGGGCAGCGCGAAGGGGGAGTCGGCGAATGCTGCGCGTTGCCGGTTCGAGTACTGCAGGTCGCGCTCGACGCGCATGGAACCGAGGAGGAACCATCCGATGTCGATGCGCTGCTCGTCGGCAACGAGTGAGTGCTCGATCACACGCGCGTGCGCGGTGCGCGACGTGCGCGCACCGGCGTCGTCCCATCGCAGCGCGGCCGCGCGGCCACCGGCCGCGCGCGCAGTGAATCCAAAGCTCTCGTCTTCCGCGTCGGCCCACAGATGCACGACGCGCTGGGCCCGCGCATCGAGGTAGATCTGCACCGTGTTGCCGGCCGCGTCGCGGAACAGGCGCGTCTGGTAGCCTTGGTACGCCGAGGAGTCGTCGAGCCCACGCTCCGGGAAGGCCAGGACGGGCGGCGTCGTCCGCATCGGCGCGGCAAGCTGCGCGCACATCGCCATCGTCAGAACGATCATCTGGGCCCGCGCTGCACCTGGCGTGCGGCCCGGCGCTTGGTCCCTTCGGTTCGTGTCGCGACGGATCCGAGCTCGACAAGCGTCGTTCGGATGCGCACGTCCATCATGGCGTCCGAGTTGTGCTCGATCATGCCGATGAGGATGTGCGCCGTTCGCTCACCGACCTCCCCGCCCGAGTGGCGCAGATGGGTGACGTTCGGATAGAGGAAGGTGGGAGCCTGTCCGTCGCTGATCGAGATGAGGGACACGTCGTCCGGGACGCGCGTGCCGCGACTGGCGAGGAGGTAGTGCGTGTGCACGAGCAGCTCGTCCGTCATCGCGAAGATCGCCGACAGGTCCGGGTGCGCGGCGAACGCCGCGTTGAGCTGCTCCTCGAGCTCGCTCATCAGGGTGACACGCAGGATCTGCGAGTCGGCGAGCGGCAGCATCCGCTCGGAGTGGGCGCGACGGAACCCCTTGAGGCGCATCGAGCTGATCCGCTGGCGCTGGTCGCCGAAGACGCCGAGCACGCGGGTGTGACCGTGGTCCATGAGGTAGGAGGCGGCCTCACGTCCGGCCTCCTCATCGTCGATCGTGATGGTCGTGTACTTGATCGTGTCGATGGTCTTGTCGAGCAGGATGACGGGGATCCCGACCTCGTGCAGGATCTCGAGATGCTGGAGATCGGCCGTTTCGGAGGAGAGGACGAGCAGCACGCCGTCGGCTGAGAGATGCGTGCAGTACTCGACGAGCCGGCGCTCCTGGATGATCGAGTTGTCAGACTGGAAGACGATGAGGGAGTAGTCGTTCTGCTGCACGACGCGGTTGATGCCCCCGATCATGGAGGGAATGAAGAACATGTTCATTTCCGGGACGATGAGCGCGATGAGCCGAGAGTGCTTGGCGCGCAGGTATCGTCCGCGGTAGTTCGGGATGTAGTTCATCACCTGCGCGGCGTCGCGCACGCGTTCTTTCGTCTCGGCGCTGATGTCCGGATGGTCCGCGAGGGCGCGCGAGACCGTAGTCATGGAGATTCCGAGCTGTTTGGCGATGTCCTTCAGGGTGACGCGCTTTCCAGCCATGCCCGTGGGGAAGGAAGTGGTGACCGCAAATATTGCGCAACCGATTGCGCAATATATGCGGTCTTTTTCTTCTTTTCAATGGACTAAATCAGCCGCAATATCGAACAAAGTTGCAGCAACGCACAAATAGTCGCCGTGACGGATCGCGCCTGCGATGGGGTCGTCATCTCTCGCTGGTGCTCGGGCGTACAAGGTGGCGCAGTCTCGGCTCGAACGTTAGTACGCGTGGAATTTGAAAAGGATCGAATTGCGCTTTTGGGCGGAGGCGTTACAATCGCGTCAACACTTTTGCACGAAAGGTTGCACCGACGCACCGAATTGATCGTTGCAAGGAGCGAGCTGCTCGTGATCCGATGGCGTCCCGGTGGTACCGGAGCGCCCGTACTGCAGCGTCTCGCGTGCCCTCGCGCGAACGCGAGACCCCGTCCACGTGGAGGCAGTCGAATGACAGTCAATCGATGTGCGTTGGCCGCAATCCTCAGCATCGTGCTCGTCGCGGCGCCAGTCGCCGCACAATCCGGGACCGGGGCAATCTCCGGTCGCGTCCTCGACTCCGCGTCCAGGCAGCCGCTCGCGGCGGTGAGCCTTCGCGTCGCCGGCACGACGAACGGCGTGCTCTCGCAGAGTGACGGCACCTACATCATCCGCGGCGTGCAGCCGGGGGTGCAACAGCTGCGCGCCACGCGTATCGGCTTCGCGGCGTCATCGAGCCCCGTGACCGTCGTCGCCGGCAGCACGGTGACGATCGACTTCTCGCTCGCCGCACGAGCCGCCGTGCTCACCGACGTCGTCGTGACTGGCTACGGCAGCCAGCGCCGAGAAGCGATCACCGGATCCGTGGCGACCGTGGATGCCGATCAGGCCAACGTCGGCGTCGTCTCGAACGCGACGCAGCTCCTGCAGGGGCGCGTCGCCGGTGTGCAGATCACGCAGAACGCCGGCGAGCCCGGTGGCGGCGTGCAGATGCGCATTCGCGGCGGGACTTCCATCCAGGCGAGCAACGACCCGCTCTACGTCGTCGACGGTGTGCCGCTTCAGGGCGACTCGCCGGTGGCCGACGCGATGATCAACGGCGTGAACGCGGCGCTGCCGCGCAACCCGCTCAACTCGATCAATCCGAACGACATCGAGACGATCACCGTGCTCAAGGACGCATCGGCGACAGCGATCTACGGGAGCCGAGGCGCGAACGGCGTGGTGTTGATCACGACGAAGCACGGTCGTGCCGGCGCGTCGACGCTCGAGTACGACACCTACGTAGCCGCGGCCTCACCGGCCCGCAGTCTCGGCCTGGCCACGGGCGATCAGTACCGCACCTTCGTGAACGAGCAGGTGGCGCTCAAGAAGCTGCCGGCGAGCCAGCAGGCGCTGAACGGCACGGCGAACACCAACTGGGAGGACGCGCTCTCCCATACCGGCGTGACGACCAGCCACAACATCGCGTTCGCCGGCGGCACGTCGACCACCGCGTACCGCGCCTCGCTGAACTACTTCGATCAGCAGGGCGTAGTGATCGCGAACGGCCTCAAGCGCTATCAGGGCCGCGTGAATGGTCGCACCTCCGCGCTCGACGGACGAGTGAACCTCGACCTGAACCTCACGGCGTCCCGCGTCAACAACAAGTACCTCGCCATGGAGAACGGCGGCGGCTTCACGGGCGGCGTCTTCACGAACATGGTCATCTTCAACCCGACGCAACCGGTCATGGTTGTTGATACCGCGACCAATCAGTCGGTGTTCTACGAGATCGGATCCGGCGCCCAGAACGTGCGCAATCCGGTCGCGCTGGCGAGCCAGATCATCGATCGCGCGCCGGAGAACCGGATCCTCGGCAATCTCACCGGCACGGTGACACTCTTGAGCGGTCTCACGTCGACCACGACGCTCGGCACGGACTACACGACCTCCGTGCGGCAGACGTACCTCCCGCGCTCGAATCCGCTCGGTGCGTCGCTCAACGGTCAGGCGAGCCAGGCGGAGCGCAGTCTGCAGAACATCAACTTCCAGCAGCTGCTGACTGCGACGCCGCACCTCGGCGATCGCCACGAGCTCGAAGTGCTCGGTGGCTACGAGTACAGCAAGTTCCAGAACAACGGCTTCACCGCCATCATGCAGGGCTTCATCACCGACGCCTTCCAGTTCAACAATCTCGGTGCGGGCACCCAGCTCGGATCGCCGACGCCGACCTCGTATCTGAACGAGAGCAAGTTGGTCTCGTTCTTCTCTCGTGCCAACTATGGCTACGCGGGGAAGTACTACCTCACCGGCGTCGTTCGTCGCGACGGGTCCTCACGGTTGGCGGAGGGCCACAAGTGGTCCGTCTTCCCGGCTGTGTCCGCCTCGTGGCGCATCAGCAACGAAGACTTCATGCGCGGCAAGCCGCTCTCCTCGTTGGCGCTCCGCGCCGGATGGGGACGTCAGGGCAACCAGGCGGTGCAGCCGTACGGCACGCAGCTTCTTCTTCGCACGGACAATGGTGCGCGCTACCCGTTCGGCAGCACGGTCACGACCGGCCTCTCGGCGGCGCAGGTCGAGAATCCCGATCTCAAGTGGGAGACGTCCGAGCAGACAAACGTCGGCGTCGACTGGGGCATCATGAACGACCGCATCACCGGCGTGTTTGACGTCTATCAGAAGACGACGAAGGACCTGCTGCTCACGATCCCCGTGCCGCAGCCCGCTGTCGTGGCCACGCAGCTCCAGAACATCGGCTCGGTACGCAATCGTGGCTTCGAGGCATCGATCGACGGGCGGATCTTCGACCAGCCGACTCGCTCGCTCTCGTCGGGTCTCGTGCTCTCCGTCGAGCGCAACTCCGTGCAGAACCTCGGCGACGCGCCCTTCATCATCACGGGCGGCGTGTTCGGGCAGGGGCAATCGGGGCGCTTCTCCCAGCGCCTCATCCCGGGTCAGCCACTCGGCACCTTCTGGGGACCCAAGTTCCTGCGCGTTGACAACGGCCAGCAGGTGTTCCAGTGCCTGAAGGCGCGCACCGGGTGCACGAACGGCGAGACGAAGGACCCGGCGGGTGACGACGAGATGATCATCGGCAACGCGAACCCGAAGTTCAGCCTCGGGCTCCGCAGCAATGCGACGGTGAGCAAGTTCGACGCGAGCTGGCTCTGGCGTGGAGAGTTCGGTCGCACGGTGTTCAACAACACGGCGCTCGTCTACTCGACGAAAACCAATGCCACCCAGTCACGCAATTTCCTCGCGTCCGCGCTGACCGACGGCATCGCCTTGGGTGAGCCGTCGATCTACTCATCGCTCTGGCTGGAGAACGGCCGTTTCGTGCGACTGCAGAATGCGACGGTCGGCTACACCTTCACGCTTCCCGCGGCGCTCGGTGCGGGGCGGACGACTCGTCTCTACGTGTCCGGCGACAATCTGCTGCTCTTCACCCCGTACAGTGGCTACGATCCGGAAGTGTTCGTCGCCGCGGGCATCGCCTCGCGAGGCATCGACTACCTGACGTATCCGCGGGCTCGCTCGTTCACGCTCGGCGCTCACGTCGGCTTCTGAGACGTCCATTCGCCATGCTCTTTCGCCACCATTCCAAGTGATGAGGCTTATGAGGACCATTTTCTCCAGGTCGATCGGACGGATGGCCGCGGGCGTCTTCCTGCTCTGCGCGCCGGCACCGATCATCTTCAGCGGGTGCACGAATCTGACGGAGGTGCCGCCGGACGCGCTCACGCCGACCAATGCGTTCCACACCGACGCCGAGGTGCTCGCGGGCGTCGCGTCCGTGTACGCGACGCTGCGCAGCACGATGGACGATCGCTACAACATCAATGAGATCACCACGGACGAGATCATCGTCCCGACGCGTGGCTCCGACTGGTACGACAACGGTCGCTGGCTCGAGATGTTCAAGCACACGTGGACGTCGTCCAGCGGGTCGGCGCTCTCGGACATGAACGGTGCGTGGACCAACATGTTCAGCGGCGTCGCCCGCGCGAACCTGATGATCGACGTGATCACCAAGGCGGGTGGGTCATCTTCCGCGACGACGCTCGCCGAGCTCAGAACGCTGCGGGCGTGGTACTACTACATCCTGATGGACAATTTCGGTGGCGTGCCGCTCGTGACGACCACCAAGGTGGAGGCCACGGCGCGCGTGTCGCGCGACTCGCTGTTCCGGTTCATCGAGTCCGAGCTCAACGCGGCGCGAGCGGTGCTGCCGGCGACGCGGCCGGCCGACCAGGCCGGGCGAATCACCAAGGGCGCGGCGGATGCCATCCTCGCCAGCCTCTACGTGAATGCGCAGGTGTTCTCGGGAACAGTCACCGCGGCCGGCCTCACGAAGGGCACCGCGCGCTGGCAGGACGCGATCACGGCGGCCGACCGCGTGATCAACTCCGGCGTGTACACTCTCGAGCCGGATTGGCGGAAGAACTTCTCTCCGGACAATCACGACTCGAAGGAGAACATCTTCGTCATCGCGAACACGGATGCGAATCCCGGGTTGGGGATGAACTTCCCGATGCGCACGCTGCACTACAGCCAGCTCACGGTGCAGGGCGGACCGTGGAACGGCTTCGCGGCGGTCGCCGAGACGTACAACGCGTTCGATCCAGCCGACAAGCGCCGGCAGATGTTCCTCGTCGGTCCACAGACGAGCTTCGATACCGGACTTCCCGTGAAGGACCGCGGTGGCAATCCTCTCAGCTTCACCATCGACATCCTCAACGAGAAGGCGGCGGCGGAGAACGAGGGGGCGCGCTACAACAAGTTCGTGCCCAAGCCAACCGTACCCGACGGCAGCTCGCAGCCGAACAACTTCCCCTTCTTCCGTCTGGCGGAGATGTACCTGATCAAGGCCGAGGCGATGAACGAGCTCGGTCAGACCGCCGCGGCGCTCGCGCAAGTCAACATCATTCGCGAACGGCAGTTCACTCCCGCGAAGCCGCTCGCCGGACTGTCGCAGGCCGACGCCCGGGACGCGATCTTCAAGGAGCGCTGGAACGAGTTCACCGGCGAGGGCAAGCGGCGCGCGGACATGATTCGCGCCGGCACTTTTAACAACGCGCGCCGGTTCAAGACCGCCGATGAGCCGTTCAAGATTCTCTTCCCGATTCCACAGACCCAGATCGCGACCAACCAGCTGCTGACACAGAACGCCGGCTACTGAGCCGAGTCGGCAGCAACCGCTGAACTCCATAGCCTGTCCCCCGCGGGGCAGGCTATGGTGCTCAGAGGGCCCTCGTTCTGCACGCGCTCACCCGCGCCGTCGCCCATCGACGGCGCCTCGTCGTTGCTCCCGCCTCGCCGCATGACTCACCAGGCAACATCAGATCGCCGATGCCGGGATCACCTGCCGACGTGGTGCGCCGGCATCGCGCTGCTGTCGCTCATCGCCGTGCTCGCGTGCACGGGCACTCCGGATAGTCACTCGGTCGCGCAGGCTGGTGAGCTCCCGGCGGTGCGCAATCAGCTCTTCACCCTGTTGCCATCGAGCGCGACGGGCGTGCGGTTCGAGAACCGGCTCCCGGTCACGTCGGCGTTCAACGTCTTCACGTACCGCAACTTTCTCAACGGCGGCGGCGCGGCGATCGGCGACCTGACGGGCGATGGGCTGCCAGAGATCGTGCTGACGTCGAACACGGGCGGCGCCACGCTCTTCCGCAACCGGGGGAAGTTCGCGTTCGACGACATCACCGCGGCGTCGGGCATCGTGAGCGCGACCGGATCCTGGACGACGGGTGTCGCGCTCGCCGACGTCGATGGCGACGGGCGCCTCGACATCTACCTCGGCAAGGCGGGGCCGGGCGAGCCGGCGACGCGCGCGAACGAGCTCTGGATCAACCAGGGACCGGACGCGGCAGGGGTGCCGCACTTCAAGGAGATGGCGCGCCAGTTCGGCATCGCCGACGAGGGCTACACGACCCAGTCGGCCTTCCTCGACTACGACGGCGACGGCGATCTCGATCTCTTCGTCATGAACAACTCGCCCCGTCCGGCGAACAGCTTCGGCCTGCGCAACACGCGGGTGGAAGCGAGCGACTACGGCGGTGGGAAGCTCTATCGAAACGATGGCGGCCATTTCGTCAACGTGACGGCGGCCGCCGGCATCTACAGCCCCGAGATGGCGTTCGGCCTCGGCCTGGGCGTGTCGGACGTGAACGGCGACGGCCGGCCCGACATCTACGTCGCGAATGACTTCTTCGAGCGCGACTACCTCTACGTGAACCAGGGCAATGGCACGTTCGCGGAGGTGCTCGACAAGCAGATGCCGGTGAGCAGCTATTACTCGATGGGTCTCGATGTCGCAGACGTGGACAACGACGGCTGGCCCGACGTGTACACGACGGACATGCTGCCCGAGGACGACGTCCGGCTCAAGACGACGGCCCAGTTCGAGGACTGGGACGTGTATCAGACCAAGGTGCGCAACGGCTTTCACTATCAGTCGATGCGCAACATGCTGCAACACAACAATGGCAATGGCACGTTCAGCGACATCGGCCAGCTCGCTGGCGTGTCGCAGACGGATTGGAGCTGGAGCGCGCTCATCGCCGACCTCGATCTCGATGGCCGCAAGGACATCTTCGTGACGAACGGCATCGCGATGGATCTCACATCGCAGGACTTCGTCGCCTTTCTCGGCAGCGCGCAGACGATGCGCGACGTGACGAACAACGGTCGTTCGCGCGCCGACTTCACGAAACTGATCGGCGCGATGACCAGGACGCGGCTGCCGAACTACGCCTTTCACAACACGAGTGGTGCCCGGTTCGCGAACGAGTCGACGAGCTGGGGGCTGGACACGCCGAGCTTCTCGAGCGGCGCGGCATACGGTGATCTCGATGGCGACGGCGCGCTCGATCTCGTCGTCAACAACATCGACCAGGAAGCGTTCGTCTACCGCAACAACGCGCGTACGCTGCATCCGGACAATCACTTCCTGCGCGTGCGCCTGGCGGGGACGGGTGGCAACCGGTTCGGTGTCGGTGCACGCGTGACGGTGTACGCGGGCAGCGAGCTGTTCATGCAGGAGGAGTCACCGGTGCGCGGGTTTCAGTCGAGTGTGGACTACGAGTTGAATGTCGGCCTCGGCCCTCACGCCATGGCGGATTCCGTGCGCGTGCGCTGGCCGGACGGACGCGTGAGCACGCTGCGCGCTGTCGCGTCGAATCGGCTGGTGACCGTGGCGCAGGATTCCGCGCAGGCGGCGCCGTCGACGACGGGCACTCCGCCGGTGAAATGGCTGACCGACGTGACCACGCGCACCGCGTTGGACTTCGTGCATCACGAGAACGACTTCGTCGACTTCAATCGCGAGGAGCTGATTCCCAAGCTCCTGTCGACAGAGGGGCCGATGATGGCCGTGGCGGACGTGAACGGAGACGGTCTCGACGACGTGTACATCGGCGGAGCAAAGGAACAGGCCGGCCGCTTCTTTCTCCAGCGGCGCGACGGCGGGTTCGCGGCGAGCGACGATGCGGTGTTCGCGCCCGACGCGATCTCGGAGGATGTCGGCGCGGTGTTCTTCGACGCCAACGGCGACGGCAAGCCGGACCTCTATGTGGTGAGCGGCGGAAGCGAGTACTCCGATGGCGCGCCGGCGTTGCAGGACCGACTCTATCTGAACGACGGCCGCGGGCACCTGCGCAAGTCGGTCAACGCGCTGCCGACCGAGTCGTCGAGCGGCTCGCGCGTGGTGGCGGCCGACTACGATGGCGACGGCGCGATCGACCTGTTCGTCGGCGGGCGGGTTGAACCGTGGCGCTACGGCGTAGATCCGAAGAGCCTTCTGCTGAAGAACGACGGGCATGGCCACTTCACGAATGTCACGGCGACGCTCGCGCCGGGCCTCGAGCGCGTCGGCATGGTCACCGATGCCGTGTGGCGCGACGTGAATGGCGACCGGCGCCCGGATCTCGTGGTCGTCGGCGAGTGGATGCCGATCACCGTGTTCCTGAACAAGGGTGGTGGACGGCTCGAGCGCACCGTCATGCCCGGGCTGGAGCGGAGCAACGGCTGGTGGAACCGGATCATCGCCGGCGACTTCACCGGGCACGGCCGCGTGGACTTCATCGTCGGCAATCTGGGCGACAACGGGCGCTTGCAGGCGTCGGAGCGCGAGCCCGCCACGATGTACGTGAAGGACTTCGACAACAACGGCTCGTTCGAGCAGATCATCTCCACGTTCAACGGCGGAAAGAGCTACCCGCTGACGCTGCGCGACGATCTGCTGCGCGCGCTGCCGAGCATGCGTCAGCGCTTTCCCACCTACAAGTCGTACGCGGGGAAGACGGTGCAGGAGATCTTCACGGCGGTCGAGCTCGAGGGCGCGCAGGTCAAGCAGGCGTACACTTTCTCCTCCACGCTCGTGCGGAATGACGGGGGAGGGCGCTTCACGCTCGTGCCGCTCGCGCGCGAAGCGCAGCTGGCGCCCGTGTACGGCCTGCTCGCGACGGACGTGGACCACGACGGGCACACCGATCTTCTCCTCGCCGGAAACTTCGATGGCTTCCGGCCCGAGATCGGCCGTATGGCCGCGAGCTACGGCCTGCTCATGCGCGGCGACGGTGCGGGCACGTTCACACCCGTGCGTGCACCCGAGAGCGGGTTCTTCGTGCCGGGACAGTCACGCGACATTCAGCGGCTGCGTTCTTCGTCGGGCGAGCTGTACCTGGTGAGCCGAAACAACGATCGGCCGCTGTCGTTCACGCCCGCGGCGGGTGGACGACAGCTGGCCTCAGCGAGACGTGCGGAGCACTAGCGTGGCCCTTTGGTCTTGATGACGATGACGCCGTTGGCGCCGCGAACGCCGTACATGGTGATGTCCGTCGCATCCTTGAGGACCTTGATGGACTGGATGTCGTACGGGTTGAGCCCGGAGAGACCGCCGTCGGTGCTCGGAGCGAAGGGCACGCCGTCCACGATGTACAGGGGCGCGTTGTTACCGTACACCGAGGAGGAGCCACGAATGCGAAGCGTGAGATTCCCCTCCGCGGTGCGTCCGACCACGACACCGGCCGCTCGCTTCATGAGATACTGCTCGATCGGCTCGTTCGGCGTCTGCTGGAGCTCGGTCCCCGAGACGACCGCGGATGACCCGGCGGGCGGCGTTGGCGCCGAGGACTTGGAGGATGAGGCGCAGCCGGTGCTGAGCGCGACGATGGCGAAGGTGGTGCGACGAAAGGCAGAACGCATCGAGAGGTCCTCACGGACGCGACGACTGGCGGAGCTGGACCGGCACGGTCATGCGGGTCGCACGCCCAACACGTCGCTATCGGGTCACGAACACGCGAGCCGCACGGCCCGCGCCGCCATCGGCGTCTCAGAGGAACGAACCGCGTCATCCATACAAACGCGATGAACCGCTCTCGCGGACGTCTCCTGCATCTCGCGCTCGTGGGGCTGTCGGTCGTCGCATGCCACCGTGTCGACAATCCGGCAACGCTGTTCGAGCGTCTCGCACCATCCGCGACCGGCGTCACGTTCGAGAACCGGCTCCCGGAGGATTCTTCCGTCAACATACTGAACTTTCTCTCCTACTACAACGGTGGCGGCGTGGCGGCGGGCGACGTCAACGGCGACGGCTTGCCCGACCTCTACTTCACCTCGAACCTCGGCCCGAACCGCCTCTACCTGAATCGTGGTGGCTATCGGTTCGAGGATGTCACCGACCGGGCCGGTGTCGCCGGTCCGTCGGGATGGAAGACGGGCGTGACGCTGGCCGACGTGAACGGTGACGGCCGGCTGGACATCTACGTCTCCACCGTCAGCTACGGGGCGACGACTGGTCGGAATGCCCTCTATGTCAACAACGGCGACGGCACCTTCACCGAGCGCGCCCGCCAGTACGGCATCGATCGGCAGGGCGCCTCCACCCAGGCGGCGTTCTTCGACTACGACGGGGATGGCGACCTCGATCTGTTCGTGTTGAGCTACTCGACGCACGCTGCGCTCGCGAGCGCAGCGCCTCGGCGCGACGTGCGGAGCGCGACCGGCGGCGGGCGCCTCTACCGGAACGACGGCGGTCACTTCGTCGACGTGAGCGCGCACGCCGGCATCTACGGGGGCACCGACGGCTTCGGACTCGGACTCGTCGTGAGCGATCTGAATCAGGACGGATGTCCCGACGTCTACGTGGCGAACGACTTTCAGGAGCACGATTTCCTGTATCTGAACAACTGTGACGGTACCTTCACGGAGTCGATCGCGCGCGCGACCGGTCACACGAGCCGGTTCTCCATGGGCGTGGACGCGGCCGACGTGAACAACGATGGCCGCCCGGACCTGATCGTCGCGGACATGCTCCCGGAACGCGAGAGCATCCTCAAGTCGTCCGCCAGCACCGAAGGGATCGACCTGTTCACCCTGCGGTCGCGTGCCGGCTACCACCCGCAATACGAGCGGAACACGCTGCAGCTCAACCGTGGCCAGGGACATTTCAGCGACATCGGCTTCCTCGCCGGTGTACACGCCACCGACTGGAGCTGGGCACCGCTGTTCGCCGATCTCGACAACGATGGCCGAAAGGATCTCTTCGTGACGAGCGGGATCTATCGTCGGCCGAACGATCTGGACTACATCGCCTTCGTGAACGAGCCGGCGGTGCAGGCGACGCTCACCGACACGATCACGACGCGCAATCTCGCATTGCTGAAGCACATGCCCCAGGTGCCGGTTCCGAACCACGCCTTCCGGAACGAGGGCGGTCTTCGCTTCACCGACTCGACGTCGACCTGGGGGCTCGGCCAGCCCGGCTTCTCGAATGGCGCCGTGTACGTCGATCTGAACAACAGTGGTGCGTTGGACCTCGTGGTGAACGGCGTCAATGCACCGGCCGCCATCTACCGCAATCATGCGCGCGAGCGGAACGGCAACGGCTCGCTCACCGTGGTGCTTCACGGGAGCGGCGGGAACACCCAGGGCATCGGCGCCAAGCTCTTCGCGCGCGCTGGCGGCACGACGCAGCTGCTCGAGCAGCAGACGACGCGCGGCTTCCAGTCATCGGTCGATACACGGTTGCACGTTGGGCTCGGACGGGCGCCCTCGGTCGAGTCGTTGACGGTCGTGTGGCCGGATCGGCGCTTTCAGGTGTTGACGAACGTGCCGGCGAACACGCTGCTCACGCTGTCGCAGGCCAACGCGAACGGCCGCTACGAGCTTCACCCGTCGACACCGCCGGCTCTGTTTCAGGACGTCACGCAGCAGCGGCACGTGAACGTCCGGCACGTCGAGAACGCGTACAACGAGTTCGATCGCGAGCCACTCATGCCGCGTCTCCTCTCGACGGAGGGGCCTGCGCTCGCGTCGGGCGACGTGAACGGCGACGGGCTCGACGACCTCTTCGTCGGTGGCGCGATGTGGCAGCCCCCCACGCTGCTCGTGCAGCAGCGTGACGGGTCGTTCAAGCCGAGCCCGCAACCCGGCCTCGCGGCCGACAGCACCGCCGAGGATGTCGACGCGGCGTTCTTCGACGCCGATGGAGACGGCTCACTCGATCTCTACGTCGTGAGCGGCGGGAACGCCTTCGCCATTCCCGCCGCGCCGATGCGCGGGCGGCTGTATCACAACGATGGGCACGGCCAGTTCACGCGAGTGATGGACGCGATCCCCGAGCTGTACGACAACGGCGGCTGCGTCGCCGCGGGCGACTTCGACGGCGACGGGCACATCGATCTCTTTCTCGGAAGCCGATCGGTGCCGGGCAAGTACGGCATCTCGCCCAGGAGTCATCTGCTGCGCAACGATGGCACCGGCCACTTCACCGACGTCACGCGCGACGTCGCGCCGGGCCTCGCCACTCCCGGGATGATCACCGCCGCGAGCTGGGTGGACTACGACGGCGACGGACACCTCGATCTCGTCGTCGTCGGGGAGTGGACGCCGGTGCGCGTCTTTCATCAGGAGAACGGCCAGCTCGTCGAGCGCACCGTGCAGGCCGGCCTGGGTGGAACGGAGGGATGGTGGAACACGGTGAGCACCGCCGACGTGAACGCCGACGGCCGGCCCGATCTCGTGCTCGGCAATCTCGGGCTCAACGCCTACGTCACGGCGTCGCGCACCGAGCCGGCGCATCTCTACGTCAACGACTTCGCCCACGACGGCACGAGTGCATCGATCCTCACGAGCTTCAGGCACGGGGTGAGCTATCCTGTGGCCGGCCGAGACGAGCTGACGAAGGTGATCCCGGCGCTGCGCGCGCGCTTCCCGACGTACGCGTCGTTCGGTGCGAGCACGGTCACGGACATCGTGTCACCGCCCGACCTCCAGGGCGCGACCATTCTCCAGGCGCACACCTTCGCCAGCGCGATCGCCCTGAACAATGGAAGAGGTGGATTCGCGCTCCAGCCCCTGCCGATCGAGGCGCAGCTCGCGCCCGTGAGCGCGGTGGTCACCGGAGACTTCGACGACGACGGCCGGATCGATCTGCTGCTCGCCGGCAACTTCTTCGCCGTGCCTCCCATGCAGGGACGGTACGACGCGAGCTACGGGCTGCTGCTCCACGGTTCGGGCGACGGACACTTCGTCCCGGTGGACATGTCACGGAGCGGCGTCCAGCTCGAGGGGCAGGTTCGCCGGATGCGCGTCGTTCGCACCGCCGACACTCCGCTCGTCGCGGTGGCGCGGAACGACGATCGGCTCATGCTCCTCAAGCCGAGCCACCCTACCAAGCCCGAGTCGCTGGCGAGCGTGCCTCGGCGCCGCGCGGCGCGAACGGGCGACCGATGATGCTCACGTCCTGCGCTCGTCGCCTTCATCTCTCTCGTCCGGAGCGGTCATGAGATCCTCGTCAGTACCGCGCGCTCATCGTCTTGTCGTGCATGCGGCCGCGCTCCTGTCGGCGCTCGCGATCGGCTGCCGCACGAGCGCACCGCCCGTCATCGTGCCGGCGACGACCGCGGACACGTCGATCGCGTCGCGGATCTACGATCCGTCGCGCGACCTCGGCCCGCTGTTCCACGACGTCCAGATGGCCAGCGTCTTCCCCGACTCGAAGACCTTCGTCGATTCCAGGCCGCGCTCGTCGCCCGCCCAAGTCGCCGCGAAGTATCTCGCCGAGCGTGGAGCCGCCGGTTTCGATCTCCGGGCGTTCGTGGCGCAGAACTTCGACGCGCCGCGCTCAGCGGGCGAAGGAGTTCGATCGGATACGACACAATCGATGGAGGAGCACATCCGCGCGCTCTGGCCCGCACTCACTCGGCCCGCCGACATGCCGGATGCGCACTCCACGCTCATCCCGCTCCCTGGCGCGTACGTCGTGCCGGGCGGCCGCTTCCGCGAGGTGTACTACTGGGATTCGTACTTCACGATGCTCGGCTTGATCCAGGATGGACGCACCGATCTCGTGAAGAACATGCTCGACGGTTTCGCGTACCTCGTGCGGACAGTGGGCCACATTCCGAACGCGAATCGCACCTACTATCTGAGCCGCAGCCAGCCACCCTTCTTCGCGGCGATGGTCGGGCTCTATGCCGCCGCGACGGACACCGGGCGCGCGTTGCCCTATCTCGACGCGCTCGAGGCCGAGCATGCTTTCTGGATGGCCGGCGCCGATACGGTGCCGCCGGCGTCCGCCGCGCGGCGCGTCGTCCGGCTGAGAGACGGCTCGCTGCTGAACCGCTATTGGGACGATCGGCCCGAGCCCAGGCCGGAGTCCTACCGCGAAGACTTCGCATTGGCGCAGCGCGTCCCAGAGGCGCAGCGCGACGCGCTGTACCGCAACATCCGCGCGGCGGCCGAGAGCGGATGGGACTTCTCCAGCCGATGGATGCGCGATCCGACGGACCTTCGCACGCTCGAGACGACGGAGCTGATCCCCGTCGATCTCAACAGTCTCCTCTACCACGCCGAGCGCACCATCGCGGCGCTGCGGCGCGCGCGGGGCGCAGCGGGCGACGCGGCGTCCGCCACCCGATTCGACGCCGCCGCCGAGGCTCGGCGCCGCGCACTGCTCGCCGTCTCGTTCGACCAGGCGGATGGATTCTTCTACGACGTGCGCTGGCGCACCGGAGCGCGCGTGACCGACCGTCCGACGATGGCCGCGGCGATGCCGCTTTACTTCGGGCTCGCGACGCCGGAGCAGGGCCGCGCCGTGGCCGCGCGGCTCGGGCGCGACTTTCTCAAGCCGGGAGGCTTCGTCACGACACTGACGAAATCGGGGCAGCAGTGGGACTCACCGAACGGATGGCCTCCCTTGCAGTGGCTCGGCACGCAAGCCGTACGCGGCTACGGCCGAACCGACATCGCCAACGACGCCCGGAACCGGTGGCTCGCGCTCAACCGGCGCACGTATCGCGTTACGGGCAAGATGACGGAGAAGTACGATGTGATGGACCTCAGCCGACGCGCCGGTGGCGGCGAGTATCCGGCGCAGGACGGCTTCGGGTGGACGAACGGCGTCGCGCAGGCGATGGCCGCGCAGGCGGCGCGCTCAACGCCAACCACGGCTCCCACTCGGCCATGACACACGACCGTGCGAGTGGGCCGTCAGCGCGCGATGGGGCGAAGCTCCAGCACGTAGCTGTGCATCGGGGCGAGTGTCGGCAGCGGGAGATAGTCGTGCAGCTGCCCATCCTCACCGACGTCGAGACTGGCGGTATGCGTTCCGTCGAGCAGATCGACGGAGGCGTAGTGGCCGCGGGGCAACACGCGATCCGCCGTGCTGACCGTCACTCCGGAAAGCGGTGTCGTCCCCAGATTGCTCACGACCAGCACGACGCGAGTTCCCGCGCGCCGAGCGTACGCCGCCACGGCGTCCACGCTGGCGCGGGCGGGCACGAGCGCGCCCTCGGCCAACGCGATGTTCGCGGCGCGCAGGTGAATCAGGCGGCGATACATCGTGAGCAGCGACGCGCGGTCGACCTCCTGCGCGGCGACGTTCGCCGTGAGGGAATCGGACTGGAGCGGCTCCCACACATTGCCCGTGGTGAAGCCCGCGGCACGGCGACCGGTCCACTGCATCGGCGTCCGCAGCCGCCAGTCCGGCTTGTCGCCCACCATCCCGAGCTCCTCGCCGTAGTAGACGAACGGCAGCCCGGGCAGCGTGAGCAGGAGCGTCGCGGCCAGCCGCGCCTTCGCCGGATCTCCGCCGAGCGCGGTCATGGTGCGGGTCTGGTCGTGATTGCGCTGGAAGGGCGACCAGCGCGTCGGCGGCAACGCTTTCTGGAGCTGGAGGAAGGGGTCGAGCAGCGCCGTGGCCGAGCGGTCGCGCACCGCCTTGAGCAGCGCGTCGGAGGCGTCGAAGGCGAAGTAGGCGTCGAGCTGGTCAGGGTAGTAGGTGAGCAGCGTCGGATTGTCGAACGTCACCTCACCGATGGTGAACGCGCCGGGCGCGGTACGGCGCACCATCGCGCCGAACTCGCGGAGCACGTCGTGCGTGCCGCGGGTGTGCGCCACCTCGCCGCCACTCTCGACGAGATATGGCACCGCGTCGAGGCGAAATCCGTCGACGCCCATCTCGATGAGCCAGAACCGTCCAATCTTGAGCGCCTCGTCGCGAACCGCGCGCGTGTCGTAGTTGAGATCGGGCATCTCCGCCGTGAAGATGCCGTAGTAGTACTCGTCGCGAACGGGCGACTTGTGCCAGAGCTGCTGGCCCCACGGGCCCTTGGTATTCGGGTCGGTCGGAGACCAGCGAAACCAGTTGCGGTGCGGGGACGCCGTGTCGCGCATCGCTTCCTTGAAGAACGGATGGTCGCTCGACGCGTGATTGAGCACGAGATCGACGAGCACCCGGATGCCCCGTGCGTGCGCGGCGGCCATGAACCGCTTGAAGTCCGCGTTGCTTCCGTATTGCGGATTGACGCGATAGTAGTTGGTGACGTCGTAGCCGTGATAGCTGGGCGACGCCGCGACCGGCATCAGCCAGATGCACTTGGCGCCGAGGCTTTTGGCGGCGCTCGTCGTACCGTCGTTGATGTAGTCGAGCTTCGCGGTGAGCCCGTTCAGGTCGCCGACACCGTCACCGTCGCTGTCGTAGAACGAGCGCACGAAGACTTCGTAGCAGACGCCGTTGCGTCGCCAGCTCGAATCGATCGGCGAGCGCGTGCGCTGCGCCTCGGCGGGTGCAGTGATGGCGAGCGCGCCCGTGGCGAGGTACAACGCGGAGCTGAGTGCGCGGCGTGCGATGCGGGTGACGAGATCGGTGCGAGCCATGACGGCACTCGGCGAGCGAGGGAGTGGAGTTGGCGCGATCCAGACGGCCGGCACATCGTAGTGCCGGTGCAACCACATTGCCACCTGGGGACGACCTGATGGAGAAGCCACGCCTGAACGCCTGGCAGATGTTCAACATGAGCTTCGGCTTCTTCGGCATCCAGTTCGGCTGGGGGCTGCAGCTGGCGAACATGTCCGCCGTGTATGAACGGTTGGGTGCGCGGCCCGACCAGGTGCCGCTCCTCTGGCTCGCGGCGCCGGTCACCGGCCTGCTCGTACAACCCGTCGTCGGCGCGCTCAGCGACCGGACGTGGGGACCGCTCGGACGACGGCGACCCTACTTCCTCGTGGGTGCCATCCTCGCCTCCATTGCGCTGTTCATCATGCCGACGGTAGAGACGCTCTGGATGGCCGCGTCGCTCCTCTGGATCCTCGACGCGTCGATCAACGTCTCCATGGAGCCGTTCCGCGCCTTCGTCGCCGACAAGCTCGATGTGTCGCAGCGGACGGCGGGCTTCGTGATGCAGTCGCTGTTCATCGGGATCGGGGCGAGTGTCGCGAATGCGCTGCCGTTCCTCCTCGGAAAGGCCGGCGTGACGGGCGACACCGCGGGGGGCATCCCGCTCACCGTGAAGTACTCCTTCCAGGTCGGCGCCGTCGTCTTCCTCGTCGCCGTGCTCTGGACGGTGTTCACCACGAAGGAATATCCGCCCGAGGACATGGCCGCGTTCCAGCGCGCGAAGGCCGAGTCGCGTGGCGCCGGTGCGCTCGTCCGAGAGGTGATCGAGGCGATCCGCGACATGCCCGCGACGATGCGCCAGCTCGCCGTCGTGCAGCTCTTCACCTGGCTCGGCCTGTTCTGCATGTGGCTCTTCTTCGTGCCCGCCACCGCACGCCACGTGTTCGGCGCCGTCGATCCCAAGTCGCCGCTCTACGCGACGGGAATGGAGTGGGGCGGGTTCGCCTTTGCGTTCTATTCCATCACCTGCTTCCTCGTGGCGCTCGTGCTTCCGCGCATCGCCGCCGCGACGAGCCGCAAGACGACGCACGCGTTCGCGCTGTGCTGCGGCGCCGTCGGACTACTCTCCGTGTACTTCATCCACGACAAGTACCTGTTGCTGCTCAGCATGGTCGGCGTCGGCATCGCGTGGGCGTCGATCCTCTCGATGCCGTATGCGATTCTCTCCACCGCCATCCCGGCGCACCGGATGGGCGTGTACATGGGTGTGTTCAACTTCTTCATCGTGATCCCGGAGATCATCGCGTCGCTTGGATTCGGACCGCTCACGCGCTGGCTGTTCGGCGTGACGAACCCGAATACGCCACTGTACACGGTGATGCTTGGCGGCATCTGCATGTTCATTGCGGCGGCCTGCGTCTCGCTGGTGCGAGATACCGAAGTCGTCTCGGCACGAGACGGCGCCCTCGGCACCCCACAACCAGTGACATGATGGGGCTGTCGAAGGGCGCGTGAGCGCTGCTGGCTGAGACCACTCTCAGCCAGCAGACACGTTTGCCACTCGGTCGTCTTGTCGCGCCTCCTCGGCGCGCCGACGTTGCATGGCACTCCCTGCAACGTTCAACAAGACAATCTCACTCGAAGCCGCTCTCACGTGCGGCCGAGGAGGACCCACAATGGCACTCACGTCGAACGGCCTCACCAACGGCGGCACGACCGCGCACTACCAGTTCCAGTACGACGACTCGCTCAGCGCTCCGATCAATCCGGGTGGCCCCGAGCCCGCGCGCACCAACGCGGTGCTCGCCGCCTGCGAGGGCGACTTCAATTTGATGGCGGGTTGGTTCAACAACATCGCGCTCGACGTGAACTTCACGATTCCCGTGAGCGTCACGCAGAACTCCGGCGGGGCAGCGTGGAGTCTGAGCGGTGGCAACCTGACCGTGACCATCAATCCCGGCAACGGCAATCAGGGATTCGTCCGCTACCTGCTCGTTGCCGAGATGGTCGAGCAGTACATGCGCGCGCAGGGGCTCGGCTGGTACGGAACGAACACCGAGGGCAGTGAAGGGGAGGGGCTCTCTCGCTTCCTCGCGGAGCAGTTCAATCTCGCCAACGGCTTCGGCAATCCGCCGGCGGGCTTCGACAACAGCAACGCCTGGCTGAGCAGTCCGCGCGCCGACTTCGTCAACAACATCAACCTCACTGACGATGGACCGGACGCGATCACCGGCTGCTCGACGCTGTTCATCTGGTACCTCTCCGCACAGCTCGGCTTCAGCGTGAATCAGATCGTCGCCGCCGGCGCGAGCGACCTCGGTGCGGTGTATCGCAACCTCACGGGTGACACAGCGGATCCGTTTCCGTTCTTCAAGCAGCTCATGGATACGTCGTTCCCCGGCACGTCGACGATCACGTCGGGGAATCTCGACAATCCCTTCCCGGTGGGCATCCTGTCGTTCTGGGTGGACAAGAGCACCTTCGGCCGCGATGAGGTGACGGACACCATCGGCTCATCCAGCAACGGCCGCTTTCCCAATGCGTTCTGGCTGGTGCTCGAGGGATTCAACATCAACCGGTTCAACGCGCTCGGCATCGCCGCGCCGACGATGTCGGGCGCATTCAAGAATCTGCCGGGCCTCACGCTGCCGTCGAACAGTTCCGGCGTGCAGTTCGAGACGACCAACGCGAACATCCCGCAGCGCATCCGCTTTCCCTTCGACATCGCGTTCACCAACGCGACGCTCCCATCGTTCCCGGCGGCGGGGGCCGGTCCCACGTTCGACGTGCTCAACGCCGTCGCGAGAGTGGGTGGCAATCCACTGCCTGGAGCCACCGCCAGCACCGAGTTCGAGCTCGTGTCCGGCGCCGACCCGTACTTCACCGACATCGATCCCGCGCAGAACAACGAGTTCTGGCTGAGCCGGGACCTTCGGGTGTTCACGGGGACACCGGGGTTCAACGCCACGCCCGTCGCGGGCGGACCGGTGCTGGCGGACAGTGTCGCCGGCGCCTACGCGTACATCCAGAACCTGCTCGCCTTCCTCAACAATCCGGCGAACCACTTCACCGACACCACGGTCGATCCGTTCACGACCGTGATCCCCAACCAGAGCGGGGCGCTCAGCGTCGACTCGTCGGTCTCGCAGTTCACCATCCGCGGGTTCCCCTTCGGCATCTTCAAGAACTACAACTTCGCCATCGCGCGGGTGCGCCTGCGCGGGAGCGCCGGTCCAGCGGGGCAGGCGCAGAACGTCAAGGTGTTCTTCCGCATGTGGTCTACCCAGACGGCAGACACCGGCTTCGATCCCAACAGCACCTATCTGAGTCATGTCGACTCGGGACATCCGCACTGGCCGTTGCCCGCGCCCGACAGTCACACGATCCCCTTCTTCGCCACGGGGAACAGCCCAAATCTCGGTGATCCGGCCAATCCGGAGTACGGCACCAATGGCGTGAACAACCAGACCATCACGATCGCTAATGGCCAGGACGACGCGTGGGCCTACTTCGGCTGCTTCCTCAACGTGTTCGACCTGGGCAACGTGGTGAACGGCTCGCCGGTGCAGGCGCTGCTCACCGGCACGCATCACTGCATCGTCGCCGAGCTCGCGTACGACGACGCGCCGATCGTCAACGCGAACGGTATCGTCGCGAGCCCGGAGAGCTCCGACAAGATGGCGCAGCGCAACCTGCAGGTGACGCTCTCGGACAATCCGGGTCCCGCCGACACCCACGTCATTCCGCAGACGTTCGACCTCAAGCCGGGCGCAGCCATCCAGGCGGGCGCCGGCGCACTACTCGACTACCCCGACGAGCTGATGATCGACTGGGGCCGGACGCCGGTCGGCAGCATCGCGCACATCTACTGGCCGCAGGTCAGCGCGATCAGCGTGCTGCAGCTCGCGAACAGGTTGTACGGCACCCACCTGCTCTCGGCGTCGGACAGTCATACGATCGACTGCACGGTGGAGCGCGGCGTGACGTATGTGCCCATCCCACCAGGGACGGCGCAGAACATCGCCGGACTGTTCACTGTCGATCTACCGCTGGTGGTGACGGTCGGCCAGGAGTTCAACATCATCGTTCGGCGTGTCGCGACTCGGCGCGTCAAGACCGATCCGGTGCCGCAGGTGCCGCGCATCGCGGCGCGCGCAGGCGGTGGCGACGCCGATGCGTCCGCGCGTGTGCACGCGCGCGAAGACGACGGCGAGCAGGGTGGAGGCATGTATGTTCACGCCCATACGGGCGCCGCCGCCGTGTCGGGCATGGCGGCCAATCCAGTCGTCGTCGTCGCCAATCCGAAAGTCGGCATGCGCAACTGGCGCTACGTCGTCGGCACGTTCCAGGTGAAGATTCCCGTCACCACGGGCGACGTCATGCTCCGGCCCGACGAGGACGCGTACGCGGTGATGACCTGGCGGCTGCAGCAGATGTCGCCCGCCAACCGGTGGTATCTCGTACTCCAGCGCTACATCTCGCAGCTCCGGGGGAGAATCGTCGGGCTCGGCGGCGATCCGAATGCGATTCCGCCTTCGCCGAACGGCGCGCAGGTGCACGACGGCGGCGAGCCTCAGGTCGAGTCGTTCACCGGACGCGTCGAGGAGATCATCTACGATTGCTTCGGTCGCTTCGAGGGGTTCGTGCTGGCCGGTTGCTGCGAGGGACGTCCGTTCCGGAGTCATGACTGCCGGATCGCCGAGATCGTGCTGCGAGCGTGCAAGGACTGTCTGCTCGTGACGGTGACGGTCGAGCGCGGCCGGCAGCAGTGCATCCGGAGGCTCACGCTGCGCTGCTAGCAGCGGCTGACTTGGAGCATTGAGTGTCGAACGCCTGGCCAGAGAAGACCCTGGCCAGGCGTTCGACCGTTCAATGCGATACGCCGACACCAAAATGAGGCACGCCGCGTAGTGCGTCACCAAGCATGTCTGCACAGCGGCGCGCCACAGCCTGCAATGAGGTTCAATGGAACTGCACTTCGACGGTCTGACGCTGGCGACTCGCGATCGAACGCGGCTCATCGCCCCCACGACGGTGACGATCTCGCCTGGGGTCACCGCGCTGCTCGGCAGCAACGGCGCCGGCAAGTCGACCCTGCTCCGTGCAATCGTCGCGCTCCATCCTCTCGAGGCGGGCACTGTGCGCCTGGGTCGATACGATCATCGGCGCGACCACGCCGAGTTTCTCGCGCACGCAGTGTTCATGCCGCAGAACTTCACGGCGTACCCCGATCTCACCGCGAAGGAATTTCTCACCTACTTCCTGCGCCTCCGTGGCGTGTCGAAGGTCGAAGCCAACCAACGGGCGAGCTACTGGCTTTCGGCGGTCGGCCTCGAGAAGGCCACCAATCAACGCACCGGCGTCTTCAGTCAGGGCATGCTTCAGCGTGTCGGCTTCGCGTATGCCATGCAGAGTGAGGCGGCGCTCTACGTGATGGACGAGCCATTCGCCGGCGTCGATCCGGAGGGACGCGCTGCGCTCACCGACCTGATGTTCGACGTCGCGCGGGATCGAGTCGTCCTTCTGAGTACGCATCACATCGAGGAGGTGACGAGCCGAGGCGCCGCGGTCGCACGCATCGCCGATGGTGCGCTCTCTCTCGAAACCGGTCACCCAGCGTGACGACAACCTCGGCGCTCGCACCCGTCGTCGGGACCGAGCTGCGCTTGCGATTCCGCGACGCGTCGTTCCCATTGCTCATCGCCGTCGTCCTCTCCGCCGCCGCGCTGCTCGTGCCCGCACCGACGGCCAGCTACGCGACGATCACCGTCGACGGACGACGCCTGCTGATGTCGGCCGATGCATCATTGACCGCGGCTGGCGTGGTGTTGAGCATCCTGCTGCTCCCTCTGTTCGCACTCTCGTTCGACGTCGGTCACGTGCGCGACGGCGAGCACGGTCTCGACCGGCTGCATCTGACCACGCCGGTGCGCGCGGGGGCGATCGCGGCCGGGCGACTGGGAGCCAACCTCGTCGCGGTGCTCACGGTCACCGTGCTCTCGCTGCTGGTCATCTCGTCGACGATCTACGCGCGATCGCTCGGAGTGCCATCCACGTCGGCGGTGTCGATCTTCCTGCTGCTCGTCGCTCCGGTCGCCATCGCCGCCGTCGCCCTCGGCGCGCTGCTCGACCGGTATGTCGGCCTTCGCACGGGACTGCGGACGTTCGTGGCGTTCGCCGTCTGGTTCGCCGCGATGCTCGCTTCGGCACTCGGCGGTCGTGACCTGTTCGGCGTGAGCTACCTGCGACAGGTCATCGTCCCGGGTGGTCGTCCGGGGTCACTCGCCGTCGGTGCAATCTCCGCGCGCGGCCTGGCGTCCATGCCATGGACCGATACTCCGCTCACGCCCGATCTCGTGTGGAGCCGCACGCTGCTCGCCGCGATGCTCACGATGCTTCTCGTCCTGCTGTCCATCACCATCAGGTTCAGGCTCGGCATCGCGGAACGCTCCGCGGCGGGTCTCGACGCGTCGCTGGTCGCGGATCGCGCGCCGGTGAAAGCGCGACACGTGCGAACGAGCGTCGTGACGAGCGGGAGGGCCACCCTTCCACTGACGATCTACGTCGTCGTCAGCAGATGGCTCGTGCGTTCCCGTCTGTCCGTCGCTCTCATCCTGATCACTCTGTCACTCGCCGCCCGAAGTGGTGCCGCATCGTCTGCGGCGTTCGCGGCCGCGTTGGCAATCCCGGCGGTGATCGTGTCGAAGACATCGAGGCGGGAGGCGCAGGTGGCGGCCGCCCTCGAGTCGACGACGAGCGCATTGCGGCGACCGACGTCGACGCTTTCGTACTGCTGGATGCTCGCATTGGTCGCGCTGCTGCCCGCGCTGCCGGCTCTCGTGCGGACGAATGCGATGCAAGCCAGTACCGCCGTCATCGGTCTGCTCGCCGCGACGATGTGGCTCACGTGGGCGCATCGCTGCGCGCTGCGCCCAGTGCTTGGCACCTCCACGTTCGCCGCCCTCTGGTATCTCTCCGTGTTCAATCACCCACCGGCCAGCGCCGACGTGTTCGGGCTGTGGGGCGCGAACCCGCAGGCACTGGTGGCGTCGGCGCTGATGGCGGCGTGTGCGTTCGCGCTCATCGTGCGATACGACCGCGGTTAGCGACGCCGCTCGGCTGCCGTGAGCCTCGGTCCAATGGCTCCCGACAGCCACGACGCGTTACCGCTTGCGCCTCCACGCCTCGAACACGGCCATCACCGAAGGACTCGCGCTGCTCGTATCCCGCCCGAGCGCCGCGCCCGCCTCGAGCAGCTGCAGGGCTACTCCGGCGTGATCGCGCCGCTTGTCTCCATTCTCCGACCCGTGACAGCACCAGCCGAGCGGCGTGGCGTGGTAGTGTGCGTCACGGATTGGCACGCAAGCCCGTCCGCGTTCACTGTGCAGCAGCGCGCGCACCGTCTCCGTGGAACCTCGCCACGCGGCGCAGTGCAGCGCTGTGCCCGAGTCGTGGCCCGGCGTGCGCGGATCGAAGCCGACGTCGAGCATCAGCCCGACCGCCTTCGCATCGCCATTCCACGCGGCGTCGCTCACGGCGCGGTGATCGTCCGGCTGCATCGAGGCCACGACGTCGGGATGTGCGCGCAGAAGCGCTCTCGCCGCGGACTCGTCCCCGAGCCGGCACGCGAGCAGCAGTCGCCGGAGCGGCGATGCAAGCGCCGTCATCGCCTTCAGCGTTGCACGGTGCTCGAACTGGGCCGCGACCTCCAGCGGAGAGAGCACGCTGCCGATCGTCCAGAAGTAGATGTGATAGCTGCTCGGCGGCTGTTCGCCGTACTCGTCTCGGCCCGTCCGCAGATCGAGCAGCTCCGGCTGGCGCTCGAGCATCGCGAGCGCGCGGTCGGTGAGACCCAGTGCGGCAACGAGAAAGATATCGGCCTCCGCGCCGCGCTCGACCAGATACCGGGCGAGATCGTACCGTCCCGCACCTGCCGTGCGCTCGAGCATCCACTGCGCCGGCGTGGCACGATGATCGACATCGCGCGCGTCGATGTCGGCGCCCGCGTCGAGCAGGAGGTCCACTACCTGTCGGGACCTGGCGAAGTGGAGCGGAGTCTGCCCGTCGCCTCCACGCTGCCGCACACGCTCCGCATCCTCGGCGATCAGCCGCGCGAGCAGATCGGGACGATCGAGATGCGCCGCGGCGCACGCGTCGGGGATCGCACCGGCGGCGAGCAACCGGTCAGCCGCGTCGCCCGTCGCGACGTGAAGCGCGTGGAATGGTCCCGCCCACCAGTCACTGCGCCGATTGGGATCCGCCCCGAACTCCAGGAGCACCTCCACCATCGACGGGTCGTTGGCGAACGCGACGATCGCCGGCGAGTCGAAGGAGAACACCGGATCGTTGATGCGTGCACGAAGCGCCGCGCTTCCGGTGAGCAGCTTTCGCACGGCAGTCGCGTCGTGATTCTGGAACGCGAGGTGCGCGAGCTCCTCGGGCGGCCGGTTGGTTTGGACGACCGACTCGATGTGGTGCTTGAGCGCTGCCCAGTTGATGAAGCCGTACTCGCGCGCGAGCACGAACTGCGCATCGGCGAGCGTGATCTGGGGCTTGTCCGGGAGCGCTGCCCGGACGCGGGCTCGTGCCTCGGCTTCACCCTCGGTGAAGCGCTCGAGGAGCTCTTTTGCCTGCTTCCCTTGCTGCGCGAGGTCCGGACGGGACGGCAGGACACGACTGAACGGTGACGACATGCGACGCCTCCTTCGTTACGGCCGGCGTCCGCACAATCGGCCCGAAGAGGGCGCGATGACTCGCACTACGACTATGGTGGGCGCTGCCCTTTCCGCGGACCGGAGGCGTCCTCTACGCCGACGCGTAAGCTACGAGTCGGGGGCGGGAGCACAAGTCGTCGCACGCGACGAGGCTCGCCGTCCTCCGTCGCTCTCGCCGTAGTCCACGCGGAAGAACTCGAGCAGCTCGAAGAGGTACGTGATCGCGAGCGGGCCGAGGAGCACGCCGAGCAGACCGAAGTAGTTCACGCCGGCGAACGCGCCGATCAGCGTGATCATCGGATGGATGTCCGACACGCGCTTGTAGACGAGTGGCCGCACCAGGTTGTCGAGGTTGCTCGCGAGCCCGCCCCCGATGACCGCGAGGCCCACCGCCGCTCCGTATCGGTCCTCGAGGATGAGAACGACGACACCGGGCAGCCACACCAGCGCACTGCCGAACACCGGAAGGATGGACGCGAACGCGGTGACCGTTCCCCAAAACAGTGGGCTTGGAAGCCCCACCAGCCAGAAGCCCAGGCCCACCAGGGCTCCTTGCATCACGGCGACCAGTCCGGTGCCGAGCAGCGTCGCCTCGGTGACGCTCACGAAGCGATCGCGCAGCGAATCGGCCGTACTCGGCGAGAAGGGGATGTAGGGCCGAGCCGTCATCCACACCGCAACGCCCGAGCGGAGCATGTAGTAGAGCCCGAAGAAGGCGATCACGAGGTTCAGCGCCGCCGACGTGGCGCCGCCGACGAACGCGAAGAGCTGCCCCGAGAGCCACGACACGATCGATCCGCTCGCCTTGGCCAGCTCCGATCCCACCTGGACCGTGCCGATCCGCAGGCTGGCGATGCGCGCGAACAACGAGCTTCCCTGGACACCTCGCAGAGCGTCAGGCGCCTGGCCGATCACCATCCCGAGCAGCCAGACCAGCGGCAGTCCGATGACGACGAGCGCGACGACGAGTGTGATCGTCGCGGCGGGTCCGGACCTCATCGACCGCTCGAGGCGGCGATACAGGGGCACGAACATCACGTACAGAACTGCGGTCCCCAGCAGGCCGCTGAGGAACGGCGACAGCGCGACGACGATCGCGATGCCGAGCGCGAGGATGAGCAGCGCGGCGCGATCTCGCGGCGACTGGAGGAAGGTCAAGAGCGGGCACCACGTGCGGGACGCGCGTAGTCGAGTCGTTCGCTACGCAGAGGCGCGCTCAGCATGCGAGGTGGGACGAACCGGCGCAAGAACGTCCAAGCCACCGCGTCCCGGGTGAGTTCGATTCATCGTGGCGCAGATGGCCCGCAGTCCGGATCCCGCAGGGAACACTGATGACGACTCGGCTCGAGGTGATCGCGGGGAAGCGCGGCAACTTTCGCGTCACGGCCATCGGGGTCATCGAGTCCAGTCTGCTCACGCCGGAGCGGGCGCCGAGACAGGGTTCGGAGGGCGCACCGGATGCATGGCTGGTGCTCGATGCGGCCTACGCGCGCGGGCTCACTGGCATCTCCGTCGGCGACGAGCTGATCGTCGTGACCTGGCTGCACCGCGCGTCTCGCACCGTGCTCGAGGTGCATCCCCGCGACGATCCCACGAACGCGCTCGCCGGCGTCTTTGCGACCCGATCGCCCCATCGGCCGAATCCGCTGGGGCTGCACCGCGTGACCGTGATCGACGTCTGTGGGGCACGACTCCGCATCGGCCCGATCGAGGCAATCGACGGCACGCCCGTGCTCGACGTGAAGGCAGCGATCGGCGACGTGGACATCTAGGTCCGATGGTGGTCCTCCGGGAGGACGCGGCGTCGAAACACTTCGCGGCTGATGCCGTACGGCGAGCACCTCTTCCAGCGGACCTCCGTTGCTCGCCATCGACCTCCAGCACCTCACCAAGCGCTACGGCGCCGTGACCGCGGTCAATGATCTCACGCTCCAGATCACGCCTGGCGAGATCGTCGCGTTCCTCGGCCCGAACGGGGCCGGCAAGACGACGACCATCGACATGATGCTCGGGTTGGCACGCCCTGATGCGGGCTCGGTTGACATTCTCGGCAAGGCTCCCGTCGACGCCATCGCGCTCGGCGAGATCGCCGCGGTGATGCAGTCGGGCGGCCTGCTCAAGGACTTCACGGTCGCCGAGACGGTGGAGTTCACCGCGTCGCTCTACCCGCAGGCGAGACCGATCGAGGAAGTGCTCGAGCGGGCCGGCATTCGCCACATCGCGTCGCGACGCGTGGGGAAGTGCTCGGGCGGCGAGCAGCAGCGGCTCCGGTTTGCCATGGCGCTTCTGTCCGATCCCCGCCTGCTCATTCTCGACGAGCCAACGACCGGCATGGACGTGGAAGGGCGGCGCGAGTTCTGGGAAGCGATTCGCCACGACGCGACGCGAGGGCGAACGATCCTGTTCGCCACGCACTACCTGGACGAGGCGGATGCGTACGCCGACCGCATCGTGCTCGTGCGCGAGGGAAGCATCGTCGCCGACGGGACGACGGCCGAGATCAAGAACCTCGCGTCGGGTCGGCGCGTGCGCGCCACCCTCGAGCAGCCCGATGTCCCCGCGATGCGTGCGCTCGCCGGCGTGATCTCCGTGGAGCAGCGGGGCGAGTCGGTGCTCATCAATTGCAGCGACTCGGACGTCGTCGCGCGCTATCTCCTCACCAGTACCTCGGCGCGCGATCTCGAGATCTCGTCGCAGAATCTCGAAGCCGCCTTCGTTGCGCTCACGGCCAAGGATGCGGTGGGCGCGGGAGCGGTCGCATGACGAACGTCGGTGGCGTGCTTCAGGCGCCCGCGGTCGGCGTTCCGCGCGCGGCCAGTGCGCTCGGTGGCTTCAACCTCACGGCGCTGCGGCTCGAGATCAGGCGCGTCCTCCGCAATCGTCGAACGCTCTTTTTCATCCTCGTCTTCCCGAGCGTGTTCTTCTTCATGTTCGGATTGAGCAGCAAAGGAGCGCGTGCGGCGGGGGATACGGTGTTGGGGTACATCATGATCAGCATGGCGGTGTATGGCGCGATGGTTGGGAACACGTCCGGCGGCGCGTCGGTGGCGCTGGAGCGAAGCGTTGGATGGAGCCGGCAGCTTCGTCTGACCCCGCTGCATCCACTCGCGTACGTGAGCATGAAGGTGCTCACGTCGATGACGCTCGGCCTGGTCGCCATCTGCGGCACGTTCGCGGTCGGTGCGCTCAGCGGCGTGCACATGCCGGTCGCCACCTGGTTGGAGGCAGGCCTTGCCGCGTGGGCGTGCTCGTTCGTCTTCGCGGCGTTCGGGCTCTTCGTCGGATTTCTCTTTCCGGCCGAGAACGTGATGCAGTTCGTCGGGCCGTTGCTGGCGATCATGGCGATGTTCGGCGGATTGTTCGTGCCGCTGTCGCAGCTGCCGCAGGGACTCCAGACCTTCGCCAGGTTCACCCCGATGTACGGAGTGGGGCTGCTGGCTCGCGCGCCGCTCGTGGGCGGTGCGACGGCATGGGCCGCCGGAAGCGTCGTCGTGTGGACGATGCTCTTCGGCGTCGGGGCGATGGCACTGTTCAGGCGGGACACGGCACGAGTGTAGCCGGGCGCGCCGAGCGCCAGCTCGCATGATTGCGCCCGTTCGCGAGCGCCCCGATATTCTTCCGTGCGTGCTCGACAGCGCGTGGGCGACATCGCGGCAACGGGGCAGGCAATGGACGAGCGCGACACCGTCAGCAATCTCCTGCTCCATGCCCGAACCGGCGATGCGACCGCCGTGGAGCGTGTCTTCCCGCTCGTGTACGACGAGCTGCGCCGCCTCGCGCACGTACAGCTCCGGCGTGAGCCCGACGGTCATACGCTCGTCACGACCGACCTCGTCCACCAGGCCTACCTGCAACTCGTCGGGCAGTCGCGAGTGCAGTGGGAGGGACGCGCGCACTTCATGGCGATCGCCGCCACCGCGATGCGGCGCATCCTCGTCGATCATGCGCGCAGCTACAAGAGCGTCAAACGCGGCGGGCTTCTGCGCCGCGTGCCGATGGAATCCGCCGATCTCGCGACCGAAGGACGTGCCGAGCTGCTGCTCGCGCTCGACGAGGCGCTCGATCGTCTTCGCGCGCTGGACGAGCGTCAGGCGCGCGTGGTGGAGTGCCGCTTCTTCGCCGGCATGACCGAGGAAGAGACCGCCGAGGCGCTGGGAGTCAACGAGCGCACGGCGCGTCGCGACTGGGCCAAGGCCAAGAGCTGGCTCTACCAGGAGCTCTACGCCGACGAAACGCCCTGACGCTCGCCTCGTGTCCGGATTCGCCGCGGGATTCCGCGCAGTGAGACGAGGCTGAGCGACACCAACCGAAGGAGTAGATGCCGAGCACGCCGCCGGAACGCTTTCGTCAGCTCGACGCGCTGCTCGATGCGCTGCTCGACCTTCCCGCCGACGAGCGGGATGCCTTCGCCGAGCGGGCGACGGCGGACGATGCCGACCTGCGCCATGAGTTGAACCGCCGGCTCACGGCGCATCGATCGTCGGGAGGCTTCCTCGAAGGCTCGGCGCTCGATCTCGCCGCGACGCTCATCCGGCTCGAGCACGACGGACCGCCGGTCACGACGCTCGATGCCGCGCCAGCGCGCGTCGGGCCGTATCGCATCGTGCGCGAGATCGGACACGGCGGCATGGGCACCGTGTTCCTTGCCGAGCGTGACGACGGACAGTTCGCGCAGCGGGTCGCGCTCAAGCTCATTCGACGTGCGCTCGCGCACAGGCCAAGCCTCGTGGCGCGCTTCCTCGAGGAGCGCCGGATTCTCGCCGTGCTGGAGCACCCGGGAATCGCCCGACTGCTCGACGGAGGAGTCACCGACGACGGCCTTCCATGGTTCGCGATGGAATACGTGGACGGCGAGCCGCTCGACCGCTACTGCGACGCGCGCGCGATGCCGCTCGAACAGCGTCTGGCGTTGTTCGGGGCGGTCTGCGATGCCGTGCAGTACGCGCATCAGCACCTGGTGGTGCATCGCGACCTCAAGCCGTCGAACGTGCTCGTGACGAACGAGGGCGCCGTGAAGCTGCTCGATTTCGGCATCGCCAAGCTGCTCGACCCGCTCGCCGTACCCGACGCCGACGCGCCGCGCACCGAGTGGCAGGCGATGACGCCGGAGTACGCCGCACCGGAGCAGGTCCGCGGTGGGATCGTGAGCACGGAGACGGACGTCTATGCGCTCGGCGTCGTACTCTATTCGCTCGTCGCGGGACGACGCCCGTACGAGCTGCGCGGACGCACGCCCGCTGAGATCGAGCGCATCGTCTGTGACGTCGAGCCACCGCAGCCGTCCACGGCGTTCGCGGCTGATGACGGGCAGGTCGATGAGCGCCTCGCCCGAGCGCACGCGCGAGCCGACACGCCAGAGCGACTTCGACGTCATCTCCAGGGCGACCTGGATGCGATCGTCATGCAGGCGATTCGCAAGGAGCCGGCGCGACGCTATCCGTCTGCCGCTGCACTGCTCGACGACCTGCGACGCTTCCGCACGCGCATGCCCGTCCTGGCGCGGCCTTCAGGTGCGCGCTACCGCCTGGGCAAGTTCGCGGCGCGACATCGCCTTGCGCTCGCAGGGGTCGTGTCACTGATCCTCGTGCTCGCCGCTGGTCTCGCGCGCGAGCGCGTGTTGCGTGGCCGCGCCGAGACGGAAGCGCAGAAGGCCAGGGCCGTGGAGTCGTATCTCGTCGGCATATTCGACGGCTCCGATCCATTCTCCGAGGGAGCATCGAACGGCCGGCAGATGACGACGCGCGCACTGCTCGACCGCGGCGCCAAGCGCGTCGGACTGGAGCTCGCCGCACAACCAGAGGTCGAAGCGGAGATGCGCTCGGTGCTCAGCCGTGTGTACACGAGTCTGGGCGCCTACGACGCGGCCGAGACCCAGGCTCGTGGTTCGCTCGCACGACGGAGCGCACTGCACGGCTCGAACGACGTCGGCGTGGCCGACGCGACCGACCAGCTCGGGATCGTCATGCTCAAGCGCGACTCCCTCGCTGACGCCGAGCGTCTTCTCCTCAGAGCGCTCGCAATGCGAAGGACGCTGCTCCCGCCGGGCGACACGGCGATTGCCGAGAGCCTCGATCATCTGGCGGAGTTGTATCAGGAGAAGAGCGAGTTCGATCGCGCGGTGGTGACGTCGCGCGAGGCACTCGAGCTTCGGCGCAAGGCGTTCGGAGAAGAGAGCCCGAAGTTCGCGGCCAGCCTCGTGAGCGTCGCGCTCAACACGTGGATGAAAGGGAACTACACCGAGTCGGAACAGCTCCTCCGACGCGCGCTGGTGATCCAGCGGCGCACGATTGGCGAGGACGCTCCGGCCACATCCCAGACGCTGCACAATCTCGCGCAGACGTTCGAGATGGAGGGGCAGCCAGACTCCTCGGAGGTGTACTACCGTCGCGCTCTCGCCGCCAAACGCGTCTCGCTCGGCGATGCGCACCCGAGCATCTCGATCAACCTGAACAATCTCGGTCGGATGCTGACTGGGCGGTTGAACCGGCCGGCACAAGCTGAGCCGCTCATCCGAGAAGCGCTTGCGATGGATCGCAAGATGTTCGGGGAGCGACATGCCTTCGTCGCCGCGAGCCTGAACAATCTTGCGATTGTCCTGCGGCTGAAGGGCGAGTTCGTCGAGGCCGAGCGTGTCGGGCGGCAGGCGCTCGCGATCAATCGTGCCTTGTTTCCCGCGGAGAATCGGTCGGTGGCGCTCGACCTCAGTGATCTCGGCAGCACCTTCATGCTGAGCGGCCGCCACGACAGCGCAATCGTCTATCTGCGGGCAGCGCGCCTGCAGTGGTCGCATCTGACCGGACCCGCGAACATGAACACCCTCGTCCTCTCCGTGAACCTGGCGCGCGCGCTGCGCGAACACGGCGACTTGCGCGAGGCGGAGACGCTGCTGCGCGAGGCAATCACGCGTCTCGACTCCACGCAGAGCGGACAGCGCAGCCTGTATTTCAGCGTGCTCGTCGGGCTCGGTCGCACGCTTGCCGAAGAGGGACGCCGCGACGAGGCGCTCGAGATGCTGCGGCCAGCGGTGGCGATGGGGCCCGCGCTCTGGAAGCCGGACAACTGGCACCTCGCCGATGCCCGACTCGCCCTCGGCGAGACGCTCCTGGCGATGGGTCATCCCGCCGAGGCGAGGCCGCTGGTCGAGTCGGCGACTGCCGCGCTCGTGTCGCTGCGCGGCGCACAACCTCGCCTCTTCACCGAAGCGAATGCGGCGGTTGGGCTCCTCAATCGGACGGCGCCAAACCGCCGGTAAAACGGGCATTGGACTCGGCAGATGCTCGGCCGATGTCCGCTTTCGGGTGCTGGTGACGCGCAATGCAGTAGGACCAGTCGATCGGTCCTCCTCATCCGCACTCACCGGAGCTCGTCATGACGCATTCACTCGCCGCGGACCGCTCGCCATTCACGATGCTGAGCTCGAACCGCTCCCGTGGCTGGCACGTGCTCGCCTGGTTGCTGACGCTCTGGGTGCTGACGAGCTGCGGGGGCGACTCGTCCACCTCGTCTCGCACGCCGACCCAGCCGAGTGTGCCCACGACGCCGACTGCGCCCGAGCCGCCGGCCACACCGACTCCTCCGTCGACGCCTACTCCTCCGGCCGCGCCCGTCCCGGCGCGAATCGTTCTCGTCGCCGCCGACAGTCAAATCTCAGCGATCGGCCGCACGGTCGTTCTGAACACCGCCGTACGCGTCGACGACGCGGCCGGCGTGCCAATCGTCGGCGCGGTGGTGACGTACCGGGTCACGTCGGGAGGCGGAACGGTGACCGGTGCGACGACCGTCACGAATGGCACGGGAAGAACGTCGGTCGGCGGCTGGACGCTCGGGCTGGCGAGCGGGATGAACACGCTGACCGCCACGGTGGCGACCCTCCCGCCCGTGACCATCAGCGCGTACGGCGCCGAAGGCGGACTATCCGCGGGCCAATATCACGTCTGCGGGCTCAGCGCCAACGGCGCAGCCTTCTGTTGGGGGAACAACGACAGTGGACAGCTTGGTGACGGAAGCCTTTCGGACCGCACGCAGACGACTGCGGTGTCCGGAGGCTTCAGGTTCGTGGCGCTCACCACCGGAGACAAGCACACCTGCGGCCTCACGATCGCGAAGGCGGCGTACTGCTGGGGCGAGAACCAGTTTGGCGGGCTGGGGCTCGGCGACCTGATCGACCGCGTGGTGCCCGCGCCAGTGGCGGGCGGGCTCACCTTCAGCTCAATCGTGGCCGGCGCTTACCAGACGTGCGGAATCACGACGAGCGGCGCGGCGTATTGCTGGGGGGACAATAGGGACGGCCAGCTCGGAACGGGCGACCGACTGCAGCGAAGCACTCCGAGTCTCGTCGTCGGCGGATTCCGGTTCTCATCGCTCTCGAGCAAGCGCTCCCATACCTGCGGACTCCTCGTCAGCGGAGTCGCCTATTGCTGGGGTCTGAATGCACAGGGTCAACTCGGCGTGAACGATCTGCTCGCGCGCCTCGTGCCCACGACAGTCGTCGGCGCACCCGTCCTTCCGCCAACGCGGACGCTGGGCGCGATTGCGATATCGGCGGGCGGAGCGCACACGTGCGCGCTCATCAGCAACGGCGCCGCGTTCTGTTGGGGATACAACAAGTACGGTCAGCTCGGCGTTGGTGACAAAATTGATCGGCAAACGCCCGCGACGGTCGCGCCAGGGCTCATCTTTGGGTTCATCACGACTGGCAGTGATTTTAGCTGCGGACTCTCGCGAAGCGGCACCGCCTTCTGCTGGGGGTACAACTACTACGGGCAGCTCGGCACATCCAACACCGCGGACCAATCGGCGCCGACACCAGTCATCAGTGCTGTCCAGTTCAGCACAGTGGCGAGCGGAGCGTTCCATTCCTGCGCGCTTTCCAAGGTCGACGCGACGGCCTATTGCTGGGGCAACAATGAGGTCGGACAGCTCGGCGCGGGCGACAAAATCAACCGCAACCTGCCGACGCCGATCACCACGCGGCTTTTCATCGGTGCACCGTGAGCGCGTCTCTGCCGGTTCACGGCACCAGCACGAACTTCAACGTCGTCAGCTGCTCCTTCACCACGCGACTGGCATTCACGCGCCTTTCGCCGCGCCACACGTCGATCGAGATCGGTTTGTTCGGCGTGAGCCGGCACCAATGAAACATGCCGTCACTGTCGACGCGGCCCCCCTCGACGAGCGCGGTCCCGAACTCGTCGCGGATCGTCCATCGCGCGTCCGGAATCGGTTGCCCGTCCGCCGTCACCACGCGCGCGAGCAGCCAGGATTTCCCCGCACTTCGCAAGTCCGACCCACATCGCTTGGCGGCAAAGTCATCGACCGACTCCACCTGGATGCGGGCATCGACGATGGAATCGCGAATGGCGGAGAAGCGCACGCGTGCCGTCGCCGGCAGCCCGAGCTCGGCGAGCCGCGCGTCCCGCGTGATCGCGACGTAGGGACCCGGCAACAGTCCGGTGACCAACACGCTTCCACTGGCGTCCGTCGTCGCCTGCACATCCGTATCGACGAGCTGCACCACGCTCGACGCGGCCGGCCTCTCCTGACTGTCCACCGCGTGCAGGCGCACGGTGCCGAGCGGCGCACTCCAGTCGTCGCCATCGGCCCACGTCACGTGCGCGATCTCGCCGCCGATCTCCTGCGCTTGCGAGCGCGATGCGCTCGCCACGACGTCTCCCGACGCGACCGGAGTCATGCCCGTCACCTCGTCTCGTGCGCCGCCGAGCCGGAGCGTCCAACGGTCGATGATCACGACACCGTTGGAGAGCTCGCGAAACGAGAGGCGGCCCTCCGGCGCGAGCGCGCTCGTCGCTTTGTCGAGACCGACGTAGCGAAAGGTGAGATCGCGCAGCACCCGCGAGAGCGTGTCCACCCACAGCGTGCCGACGAGGTCGATGCGACCCTCCTTCTCCTCCTCCACGCGATCGGCGGGCTCGAAGCCCAACCCGACCTGGCGAGGACGCGCGCGGTCCGGCGCGACGAGCTTGAAGCAGTAGCTCTCGGCGAAGGCGTCATCGAGCAGCGTCGCCGCGTCGGGTCCGGTGAATCCGTGTGAACCGTCGTTGCCCTCGCGGAATCCATCGCGGTCGAACATCAGCGCGCTGCGCGTCGCGGAGAATGGCTCGCCTGGCGCGCTCGTGACGCGCGTTCTCACGCCCTGTCCCTGAATGCGACCACTCCCTCCATCAAAGGTTCGAGAGTAGAGCAACCGGGTGATCGTCGCACTGCTCTGCGATCGCGCGAGGACCGTCGCGTAAAGCGCCATGCGTGCCTGCACGAGCAGCGACTCCGCTGCTGCCCGATCCGGACGCTTGCCGCAGGTGGGCACGCTCATGACCTGCACCTCCTCGAGCTGCACCGGAAAGGACACGAGCGAGATGTCGAACTTCGTGCCGCCCGCGACCTCGGCGATGGGAAGCTCGCGGGGGCGGAAGCCCATCCGGAGCACCCGGAGTCGCAGCTTGTTCGCCGAGCGTGCCGGCGCCTTGCCACCGTACGGCGAGAGACGAAAGCGCCCCGCCTGGTCGGTGATGCCTCGCGCCGCCGAGCGTCCGGACGGGTCGAGCACGAGGACGACGATGCCCGGAAGCGGGAGCTGGCTCGCGCTGTCGCGCACCGTGCCGTACACCGGCTGCGCGAGCACCACGGGCGCATGCACGACGATCAACAGGAAGAGCGCGACGCCGATCAGGCGCGCGCGTGCGACCGCTGCGCGGGCGAATCGACGGGCCGACCGGCCTCGCGAATGGTGTGCTGATCTCAACAGCGGGGCGGTTCGGACGGGCGTCTCCTCGTGAAGCCGTGGCATGCGCGCCGCCGCGCGAATAGTGGCGTGAGCGGAACCCGCGGTAGTGCTGGCGCTATCTCGGCGACGTTCCGCGAGCCGGCTGGCTCGCGCCGCCCGCTGCCGGTGCACTCCGGGCCCCAGCGAGCGAGTCGCTGAGCTCCATCAGATCCCGATCGTCTCGGCGCGCGGAGGAATTGCGCCGCGCGGCCGCCGCTGCCGATGAGGCACGGTTCAGTGAATCCGATCGCGCCAGCGCTCGGGCGGCATTCGCTCGACCGACGGCCTGCCGCACGGAGTCACGCCTCACTCGCTGTGCGGCCGTATCGACGATCGCCGGAGCGCCGACCGCGCCGCTCGCGCTGGCGTAGGTCGGACCGCCCGTCACGGCGGCCGCGACCGAGTCGGACCGGGGCGCGGACGGCGTCGCGGGCGGTAGCGACGGCGCGGTTATCGCTGGCGCCGTCGCTGCCTTCGTGCTGGGAGCCGCCGCCGGTACCGAAGCGCCGCGCGTGTCCACGACGTCGGGCGAGCGACTCTCCATCATCACCGCTGCGCCGGCCGTGAGGAGAATGACCGCCGCGATCCCGCCGCGCACCGCCCACTTGCGCCACTCGACCGGAGTGCGCCGCGGCTCTCTGAGCTTCTGCACCACCTCGACCACCGACCACGGCTCCGCCGGCAGGGTCGGTCCTTGGACCGGGGTCACCTTCGCGAGATGCTCGTCCCGCCGAAACGCGATCTCGGGGAAGGGGGCGAGATCGGGCGCGACGAAGCCAGGAATACCATACCGGCCGGTGAGCCGCATGTCGGCGTCGTCGAGGTCCTCGAGCGCCGCGGCGCGCTTGCGTTCCATCTCGATCTCGCCGGCTTCCTTGATCTGCGCGCGCAGTGCCTCGATGCTCGATCGGTCCGTCGCCGCCGCGCGCTCGATCTCGGCAAGACGCTCGGCGACGAGGCGCTCCAGTGCGTCGCGCTTCGTCGAGAGCTCGGCGCGCTCGGCGGCGATGATGCGCTGCATCTCGACGCGCTCCGCCACGAGCAGCCGCTGCGCCGCCGCGAACTCGCGTTCGAGCTTCGCCTTCTCCAGCGCGAATGCTCCGCGCAGATCCTCGCCCTCCTCGGCGAGCTTCGCGCGTTCTTCGGTCGCCCACTGCTCGAGCTCTCCGCGTTCGTTCGCGAGCTTCTCGCGCTCGACGCGCTGCTCTTCGAGCACCTCGGCGCGGATGCGGTCGCGCTCCGTCTCGCCCTCGGCCACCGGATCGGCCATGCCGATGAGCGCGAGGTAGAGCGTGAGGTCGTGGTCCGTCGCGGCCTCAGTGAGGAGATGCGTCGTCTCCTCGTGTAGCCGCTCGGGAAGGTCGGGCCGCAGTTCGGCAAAGGTGCGTCCCTCCAACTCCGCTCGTGGCATCCCGCTGGTGAGCATCGCCGTCGCCAGTCGAACGACGGTCATCACGTCCTCGGTGGCACCGTCGTTCGAGCGGAAACGCGTGACCGGGCCGGCGCCGAAGGTGATGCGCACGCGGTCGCTCGTCGGCTCGAGAAAAAGGCGCTCGGGCGTGACGAGGCGGTGCACGACGTTCTGTTCGCGGGCCCACTGAAGCAGCCCGTGCACCTCGCGGAGGATCGCCGCAGTGCGGGTATTGGTGAAGCGCTCCCCGCGCGCGAGGAGATCGGCGACACTCGGATCGTCCATGTGCTCGCGCACGACGGCGAACGCCTCGCTGCCCAGCCACCGTCCCTCGATGATCGGGACCAGGCGCCTGTGGCGCAGGTTGGTCAGCAGCTTGGTGTCGGAGGCGAGGAGATCCAGCGCGTGCGCCTCGTCGCCCTCGGGCGGCCGGACGATCTCGATCAGCACTCGACCGTAGTAGTCGCGCCGCGTGCCGGGCGTGGCCTTCGTCGTGGCCAGCACGAAGTGCGTTCCCTGTGCGCTGGCGAGCTGGCCGACGATGTCGTAATCGTCGGTCAGCGCGGTGAGCTCAGGATTGTTCGAACGCATCGAGTCGGACATGAGTGCTCCAGAGCCTACCAAGGGTGCGCCAGCCACAGTATACGCGCGAATGATGCCGCTGGAGCACCGGTGGAGGCGAACTCTGCAATAGCGAGGCCCAACCCCGCCCGATCAAGTCGATCACGGGGTCAGCATCGTTCAAAAACGATACAATCGTTGATCAACCGGATCACGGGGTCAGCATCGTTGAATCGGGGTCAGCATCGTTGAATAACGATACAGTGGTGGGACATTCCGTCATCGAAAGGACGGTGGGTCCTGCGCTCGGCATTTCGCGAGGCCAGGAAAAACGTGCACGCATCACCGTCTTTCAACGATGCTCACCCCTTGAACTGACCCCTTGAAACCCCTTGATCCCCCTTGAAATGGATCCCTTGAAAGGTTGCGCGAAAGGTCAGCCCAGCTCGGACGAATAGTCGAGCAGTTCCTCCGACATCACCACCCGGGTCTCGAGAATGGCCCGTGTGCGCGCTTCGGCCAGTGCCTGACGTCGCGGATCGGCCATGTAGGCGGCGAGATGGTCGTGCGACTCGATCGAAAGAATCTGCACCTCATCGGGAACGACCTCGCCCGTCTGCGCGGATGGCCGGTAGGCCACGATCACCCGACCGCCGTGCTCGCGGAACAGTGCCAGAACAGTGCGCTCATACTCGTAGCACGCCGCCTGCATCCCAGGGGCGATCGTCAGCTCGACCGTCATGTAGATCATGCGTTATCGATGGTTGGTAGTGAAGTTGGAATGCCAATCGTCTACTTGACGGCGCGCCTCCGATCGCCAATAGTACTCAGAGTCTGTACTCATACTCTGTGGGCTATCGGGGAGATCGCATGCCTGACGCGCTGCCGCTGATGAAGGGAACCCTCGACGTGCTCGTTCTCAAGGCGCTCACGTGGACGCCGATGCACGGCTTCGAGATCACCGCATGGCTCGAGGAGCGGTCCGGCGGTGCGCTCGGCGTACAGGACAGCGCGCTCTATCAGGCGCTGCACCGACTCGAGGAGCGCGGTCTCACGATCGCCGACTGGGGCGTGACGCCGAACAACCAGCGCGCGCGCTACTACCGGCTCACCAAGGCCGGCCGGGCGCATCTGGCGACTGAGACGTCGCAATGGGTGCGGTACGCCGACACGGTGACGGGGATTCTCACGACCGCGGTCGGACGCACATGAGGCGCGCGCCATGAGCCCACGCGAGATTCGACCCGGCATCCGGCGGCTCTTCCGCCTGGCCCTCCGACGGCCGCATGACACCATAGCCGAGGTGGACGACGAGATCCGGCTCCACATCGCGCTGCGCACCCAGCAGCTCGTGCGCGAAGGCCGCCCGCTCGACGCGGCGCGCGCCGAGGCCGAATCGCGCTTCGGTCTGCGCGACGAGGCGCGCCGAGCGCTCCACGATTCTGCCCAGCAGCGGGAGACGCGAATGGACCGGATCGAGCGATTCGACGCACTGCGTCAGGATCTTCGCTATGCGTGGCGTGGGCTCCGTCGGAACCCGGGCTTCGCGGCGATCGCCGCGCTCACGCTCGCTCTCGGGATCGGCGCGAACACCGCGATCTTCAGCGTCGTCGACGCCGTGCTGCTGCGATCGCTGCCCGTGCGCCGCCCCGAGCAACTCGTTCAGATCACGATGGGCGGCGACGGCAACGACGAGTTCACCAACCCGCTCTGGGAGGCGCTGCGTGACCGACAGGACGCGTTCGCCGGCATGTTCGCGCTCGCCGACCGCCGCTTCGACCTCGCGGGGGGTGGCGAGACGCGGCCGGTAGACGGCGCGTGGGTGAGCGGCGGCTTCTTCGACGTGCTCGAAGTTCGGCCGACGACGGGCCGCCTGCTGCATCCGGCCGACGACCATCGCGGCTGCGCCCCCGTCGCCGTGCTCGCACACGGCTTCTGGCAGCGATCGTACGGCAGTGATCCGGAGGCCGTGGGACGGACCATCGCGCTCAACGGTCATCCGTTCGAGATCGTCGGAGTCGCCGATCCCTCGTTCTCTGGTATCGAGGTTGGTCGCTCCACGCAGCTCTATGTTCCGTTGTGCTCGAAGGCCATCGTCGACGGCGGCGACGGAGAGCTCGACGAGCGCCGGGCATGGTTCCTCCGCGTCTTCGGCCGACAGCGCGACGGACTCGCCGCCGAGACGGTCGGTACTCGCCTCGCGATGCTGGCCCCCGCCGTGTTCGGCGCGGCGATCCCGCCAGGCAGCGCCGACGATCAGCGCGAGTTCCTCACCAACGAGCTGACGTCGAGCCCAGCGTCGGCCGGCTATTCCGGGGTGCGGTCGAAGTATCGCACCGCCCTCCTCGGACTGATGGCCGTCGTTGGCGTCGTACTGCTCATCGCCTGCGCGAACGTCGCCAACCTACTGCTCGCCCGCGCCGTCTCGCGGCGTCGCGAGATCGCGATCCGCCTGGCGATCGGCGCGCGACGCGGCCGCCTGGTGCGACAGCTCGTTACCGAGAGCGCGCTGCTCGCGATGATCGGCGCTGCGCTCGGCCTCGTCTTCGCGCGGTGGGCGGGCACGGTGCTGGTCCGTCTGCTCTCGAGCGGCAACGACGTGGTGTGGCTGGACCTCTCGATCGACGGTCGCGTGCTCGCATTCACGGCCGCAGTCGCGGTCGCGACGGCACTGCTCTTCGGCGTCGCGCCCGCCTGGCGGGCGACGCGCGTCGATCTCCAGTCCGCGATGAAGACCAGCGATCACGTCGCCGTCGAAGGACGCGGACGCTTCACAACGGTGAAGACGCTCGTCGTGGGGCAGATCGCGCTCTCGCTCGTGCTGCTACTCGGCGCGGGCCTGTTGCTCTCGACGTTTCGGACCCTCATGACGCTCGATCCCGGCTTTCAGCGGGAGGGCGTGCTGCTCACCACGGTCGACCTGCGCACCGCGCGCTATACGAACGAACAGCTTCGCGTGGTGACGCGCGACATCCTCGACCGGCTTCGGGCGACGCCCGGTATTCGGCTGGTGAGCGCCTCGACGATCACGCCGGTGAGTGGGCAGGGTTGGAACGGCGAGGTCTCGGTCGACGGCTACACGCCGACGAATCGCCGAGATGCGATGGTCTTTTTCAACGCGGTGAGCGACGGCTACTTCGCCACGCTCGGCACCCGTCTACTCGCGGGTCGTGACTTCGACGCGCACGACGTGGCCGGTGCGCCGGAGGTGGCGGTAATCAACGAGGCCGTGGCTCGAAAGTTCTTCCGCGGCAACCCGGTCGGACGCTCGATCGGGCTCGCCGGGCCGGATGCGGCGAGGCGACTCACGGTGATCGGACTGGTGCGAGACGCCAAGTACGGGTCGCTGCGGGAGAAGACGCGCGAAGTCGTGTACCTGCCGATGGCGCAGGACCGCGGTGACGCGCCATGGATCAACCTGGAACTGCGAGGGCCGGGTGCGGCGACGTCACTCATCCCCGCGGTGACGGCGTCCATCGGCGCCGTGAATCCCACGCTCTCGCTCGCGTACACCACGCTCTCCGCGCAGGTGGATGCGTCGCTGGCGCGCGAACGCCTGCTGGCGACGTTGTCGGCATTCTTCGGCGTGCTCGCCCTGTTGCTCGCGGTGATCGGGCTGTACGGCACGATGAGCTACATGCTTGCGCAGCGACGCAAGGAGATCGGGGTGCGCATTGCGTTGGGCGCCACGAGATCACGCGTGATGCGCCTCGTGCTGGGCGAAGTGGGGCGGATGCTGGCCGTCGGCGTCATGATCGGCGGTGGCGCGGCGTATCTGGCAACGCGCTGGGTCGCCCCCTTCCTCTTCGGCGTCTCACCGATCGATCCCACGACGTGGATCGTCGCGACGGCGACCCTGGCTGGTGCGGCGCTCGCGGCGGGCGCGCTTCCCGCGTGGCGTGCGGCGACGGCCGATCCAATGGTAGCGATCAGGACGGACTGAGGCTCAGGGGGCAGAGTCTGCACCGCTGACCCCTTCGCCAGAAGCGCGTCCCGATGGGCGGCGGCGCTCTGCCTGAGCCGAGCTCGCTGCCGCTCGGCGTCTGGCGCCAGCGTCCGAAACGCGCCACTGTTCCGACGAACACCTCGCGCTCGGCGACGAGAGCCCCGCGCCTCACGAGTGCGCTCGTGACGACCGCTCCGCAGCGATGATCCAACCGGGAGACCACGATGCCGAATCCCAACGCCATCGTCTCGCGCGTCATCCGCATCGACCCGCCGCTTGATCGGCCCGACGGCGACGACCGTGGATTCACCATCACCCTCGAGAACGACCGCAGCGTGCGGATCGATCCGGCCGATCGCGCGTCGGCCGGCCGCGCGCGCGGCGTCGACGGCCTGCGCGTGCAGCGCACGCCGGTCTATCTCGAGATCGACCCGACGACGTCGTTCGTCACTCGGCTGCTCATCCCGTACGTCACCCGCGTGCAGGGAATCCGACCGCTCGACGTCGGAGTGCTCTCCGTGGAGATCGAGCAGTCGCACGCCCGGCATCTGCTTCGGGCGAACGGACCCGATGCGGCCGAGCTCGAGGCCGTGCTCCGCGAATCTCTGCGTGCGCGGATGCCCGTCACCGTTGCCGAAACGGACGCGCACGAGATCATCGACGTCCGTCCGTTCCGCCCGGACCCCGAGGGGCTGCCGCCAGTTCCCAGACCCGAGTATCCACCGATCGCACCCTGGTCGTTCGCGTGGATCAAGCACTGGCTCTGGTGCGTGTGGCGATGTCGGTGGTGGCCGTGGTGGTGGTTTCGCTGTCTGTCGCCAACGCGCGCACAGCAGGTCTTCGACTCGATGAGCGCGACGAGCTGCGCACCGCTCACCGTTCCACCGCCGTGCATCCCGTTCATGTATCCGGACGACGGCTGCTGGGGACGCGCGAGCGAGATGTGCCGGCTGATGATCGCACTGGGGCTCTCACCGAAGAAGGTGTGGATCCAGGGCAACCTCCACGCTGACTCGAAGAACAATCCGAACTGTTTCGTGAACTGGGGCTGGCACGTCGCGCCGACGCTGTGCGTGCGCGGCCCGAAGTTCTGGCAGGCCCGGGACATGGTGATCGATCCATCCCTCTTCACGACGCCCGTCTCACAGGCGACGTGGAAGGGCGTGCAGGGCGATCCGAGCGCCACGTTGACGCCGACGTCGGCGGCGATCTTCATGATCTTCGGGATGTCCACTGATCCGACCTACGCGCAGACGAACACCGTGCTGGCCAACTATCGGCTGACACTCCTCAACCGGTCGATCGGTCCGTCGGGGCCGCCGCCGTATGCGGCGTGTCCGTAGCGGGGCGCCCTCGATGGGCGCATGATGCCGACGCGTTGGTGCGTGGTGAGTTGGATGGTTCGTGCGAAGCAATCAACCAGGCAACTCACCGACGCCAACTCACCGCTCTTGCGCTACCTGGTAGCTCACGAACGCCAGATACTGGCTGTCGGGCGACCAGGAATAGGCGTTGATCGTCCCCTGACCGCCGGTGAGCTGCGCGATCTCGTCGATCGCTCGCGTCGCGAGCGTCATCACACGGAGCTGGACGTCTCGAAACGCAGCGCCCGACTCCGCGCCGGGTTCGGAGGACAGGAAAACGATCGACTTCCCGTCCGGCGACACGTGGGCGAAGCGGTTGTCCATCGCGTCGTTCGTGAGTTGCTCCTGGGCCGACCCGTTCACGCGCATGCGCCAGATCTGCGATCGTCCGGTGCGGTCCGAGTGGAAGTAGATGTACTCGCCGTCGGGCGAGTACTCCGGACCGTCGTCGCGCTCGGGTCCCGTGGTGAGCCGCAGCTCCGCACCGCCGTCCGCGGCGATCGTGTACACGTCGAGATTCCCGCCGCGCACCCCTGTGAAAGCGAGGCGCGAGCCGTCCGGCGCCCAGCCATGAAAGTAGGAGCGGCCCGGGCCGGTCACCCGCCGAGCGACGCCGCCCGCCGCGGGAACGACGTGGATGACCGACGAGAGCGTGCCATTCGAGGTGGACGTCTCGTCGCCGATGGCCCAGAGCCGTCCGTCGCGCGTGACGCCGTGCCCACCATGAATGTCGGCGTGCAGTCCGAGCGGTACCTCCTGCGGCACGGCGAGCCGCTGCGGATTCAGCGGACGGCCCGGCACGTCGGCCTGCACGCGGTACAGCCGGCCGCGCGTATTGAAGTACAGCATGCGTGACGAGTCGGGGAACCAGGTCGGCGACTCGATGCGCTCCGGCTGACGCACGACGTACGCAACGCGACGGTCTCGCGAGCGCAGGCTGATCGTCTCGAGTGTGCTCACCAGGGTCGTCGCACCTGACACGACCGCAAGCTTCGACAGCACGACGCGCGAAAACTCCGCGGTCTCGAGCCGCGTGGTGTCGTGCGCGGACACGGCGAGACCGATGTAGTAGTCGCCCGTCAGCTGCAGCTTGGCCGCGCCTCCCGCCGGATGCAGGGGCTCGGTGCCGGTCGCGACCGACATCGTGACGAAGCCGCCGCGCTTCTCGACGCGCAGGCGCGTGGGCCGAACGAGATCGGTCTGCACCTCGTGGGTGACCGCGCCCTTCGTGTCACGCCATTGGAGTGAGGTGAGCCCATCGCCGTGCGTCGCCGCATCGGCGTACGGTGAGTCCGAATCGAGCGATTGCCGGATGACGAGGCACGCCTTGCGATGCGGATCTGGGGTGCCGCTGCTCGGCGTCGTGCCGGTGAAGCGAATGGTCGCTTCGAGCGCGGCGTCGCCTGAGACCTTGATCCACACATAGTGGAAGTGGTCCGACGTCGCCCACATGTTCGCGCCGCCCCCCGTGATCGCATAGGTGCGCGAGGATGGATCGTACTGCACTTTGCCCGGTCCGAGCACCGACGGCCTCCCGACGTCGCTGTCGCCGCGGAAGAGACCGAGCGACGTGCGCGTCGACGCCTGCGCTTCAGCGGGCCGAGGGTCGAGAGAGCTTGCCGCAGCGGTGAGGATGGCGACGGCGATGACGTGCGATCGGAATCGCGACAGCATGACACGAAAGGATTGGAGTGTGGTGGGAGGGCGCGAGGGTCGCGCACGCGCGCGCGAGCGTCGCAGATGATAGCCCAAGCCGCACGTCGCGCGTCAGTCTACCTGAAATGGGGTCAGAGCCCGGGG
>JBDTOD010000014.1:0-52005 GCA_039933415.1 bacterium | reverse complement strand
CCCGATGCGGCAGCTCAACGCAGCAGCTTCTCCGAACGTGTCCATCGGCTCCCCCGTCGGGCGCCGATCCGCCCGGGCACCAGCCCCGCCGAGATGAGCGATCGGCTGACACCCCGGCCGCACGACTCCTACGCCGCCCTGAGGCACCGGGAGTTTCGCTGGTTCATCGTGAGCCTGTTCGCGATGGTGGTGGGCTCGCAGCTCCAGGCGGTCGTCGTCGGCTGGCAGGTGTATGGCCTCACCCACGACCCGCTCTCGCTCGGCCTCATCGGCCTCGCCGAGGCGCTTCCATTCATCGCCGTCGCGCTCCCGGCCGGGTATCTGGCGGATCGGCGCAACCGGCGAACGATCAGCGTGCTGTCGCTGTTCGTTCTCGCGCTCTGCTCGCTCGCGCTGCTCGTGCTGAGCGCCACGCCGGGGCTGCTCGCGCGTACCGGAGTGGTCCCGGTATACGTCACGATCTTCGCGAGCGGGATCGCACGGAGCATTCTACAGCCAGCGCGCCAGGCGATGAGCGCGGAGATCGTCCCGCGAGAGATGTATCAGAACGCGATCGCCTGGCGGAGCAGCACCTGGCAGACGGCGTCGGTGATCGGGCCGGCCATTGGCGGGTTGGTGTACGGATTCGCCGGGCCGGTCACTGCGTATGGTGCGGCAGCCCTTCTCATGCTGATCGCGCTCGGCGGGTTTCTTCGAGTCGCCTACACGCCCCAGCCGCGCGTGTCCGGCGATGCGACGATGTCGGCCGAGCTGATGACCGGACTCCGCTTCGTGTGGAGCGAGCCCGCCATTCTGGGCGCCCTCTCACTCGACCTCTTCTCCGTCTTCCTCGGCGGTGCCGAAGCACTGTTGCCCGTGTTCGCCTCGGAAATCCTCAAGGTGGGTCCGCAGGGACTCGGGCTGCTGCGCGCCGCGCCAGCGGCGGGGGCGGTGGCCATGGGGGTGTTCCTCGCGCATCGGCGCCCCTTCGAGCGGGCCGGACGAGCGATGCTCGTCGCCGTCGGAGTGTTCGCGATCGGCATCATCGGCTTCGGGCTCTCGCGCAGCTTCTGGCTCTCGCTCGCGCTCCTTGCGCTGAGCGGAATGGCGGATAATGTGAGCGTCGTCATCCGTTCCACGCTCATTCAGGTGCTGACGCCCCGGGAGATGCTCGGACGCGTCGCCGCGGTGAACTCCATCTTCATCGGTTCTTCGAACGAGCTCGGCGCGTTCGAGTCCGGGGTGGCGGCACGCCTCATCGGCGCGGTACGCGCGGTCGTGCTCGGTGGCTCGGCGGCATTGGTGGTGGTGGGGCTGACGGCGCGGCTGGTTCCCAGGCTGCGCACTTTAGGTCGAATCGTTTAGTTAAACTGCATTTTCTGCAGTTCGGATCGATGTTTCTTGCTTTGTTAGACAAATTATGACTAAATTGGTTGGTACCTCGTGCAATTTGTGCATTCCTCGCCGCCTTTCCTCAGACCGCGCTTATGACAGCCCCCGCTCACCCCTCGCGTAAGTCCACGCTGCGTGACCTGGCGTCTCGCCTCCCCAAGTCGCCGTTCGGCAACAACGGTGATGGTCACGCGCAGAATCAGCCGACCTCGTCCTATTTCGGGATCAACACCTTCGGAGCGCGCCAGATGCGCGACAAGCTTCCGAAGGAGGTCTACGCGAAGCTGGTCGCGGCGATTCGGCACGGAAAGAAGCTCGATCTGGAGATCGCGCCCACGGTGGCGCAGGTCATCAAGGAGTGGGCGATCGGCCGGGGCGTGACGCATTTCACGCACTGGTTCCAGCCGCAGACCGGGCTGACCGCCGAGAAGCACGACGCCTTCCTGAACTTCGACGACGATCGCCAGCCGCTCGAGTCGTTCAGCGGATCGCAGCTCATCCAGAGCGAGCCGGACGCGTCGAGCTTTCCGTCGGGCGGCCTCCGCGCGACGTGGGAAGCGCGTGGCTACACGGCGTGGAACCCGGCCAGCCCGGTGTTCATCGTTGAGTCGGGCGGATCGCGTACGCTGTGCATCCCGTCGGTCTTCATCGGCTACAACGGCGAAGCGCTCGACGAGATGACGCCGCTGCTCCGCAGCTCCGACGCGCTGTCGAACAAGGCGATCGAGCTGCTCGAGCTGCTCGGCGACAAGGGCGTGCAGCGCGTCTTCACGACGCTCGGCGCCGAGCAGGAGTACTTCCTGATCGACCGCGGCCACTTTGCGCTGCGTCCCGACCTCGTCATGGCCGGCCGCACGCTCGTCGGTGCGCCGCCACCGCGCGGCCAGCAGCTCGAAGACCACTACTTCGGTGGCATCCCCGAGCGCATTCAGGCGTGCATCGCCGAGGCGGAGCACGAGCTGTACAAGCTCGGCGTGCCGATCGTTACGCGGCACAACGAGGTTGCGCCGTCGCAGTTCGAGATGGCGCCGATGTTCGAGGAGACGGACATCGCGGTCGACCACAACCAGATGGCGATGGCCGTGCTGCGCCGTGTCGCGCTGCGTCACGGGCTGCAGGCGCTCCTGAACGAGAAGCCGTTCGCCGGGATCAATGGGTCCGGCAAGCATTGCAACTGGTCGCTCTCGATCGCCGCGGACAACCCGGAGCTCGACGGCTTCAACCTGCTCAAGCCCGGCAAGACTCCGCATCAGAACATCCGCTTCCTCGTCTTCCTCGCGGCGGTGCTGCGGGCGGTCCATCGCCACTCCGGTCTGCTCCGCGCCGGCATCGCGTCGAGCGGCAACGAGCACCGGCTCGGGGCGAACGAAGCGCCGCCGGCGATCATCTCCGTCTTCATGGGTTCGGGACTGACGTCGATGATCGAGTCGATCGCCGCCGGGAAGACGTCGGCCAACGCCGCGCAGGCGATGATCAAGCTCGGCGTCGCCAAGTTGCCCGAGGTGGAGAAGGACAACACGGACCGCAACCGCACGTCGCCCTTCGCCTTCACGGGGAACAAGTTCGAGTTCCGCGCTGTCGGCTCCTCGGCGTCGATCGCCTTCCCGATCGTGCTGCTCAACGCGGCCGTCGCCGAGGCGCTCGGCGAGATCGTCGACGAGGTACGCGCCAACACGAAGCGCGGCAAGTCGGCCGAGGACGTCGCGCTCGGTGTCGTGCGGCAGATCTTCAAGGAGACTGCCTCGATCCGCTTCGAGGGGAACAACTACTCCGAGGAGTGGGTGAAGGAGGCCGCGAAGCGCGGCTTGCCGAACCTGCGCCGCACGCCGGAGGCGCTCGAGCAGCTCATCAGCCGCAGCGCGCGCACGCTGCTGAACAAGCTCAACATCCTGAGCAAGGCCGAGCTGGAGTCGCGCTATCACGTGCGCATGGAGCGCTACGTGAAGGACATCCTGATCGAGATGCACACGCTCAAGGAGATGGTCGACACGATCGTCCTCCCCGCGGCGTTCAGCTATTCCGGCTCGCTGGCCGCGTCGGCCGCACACGCGGTCTCCGCTGGCATCAAGAGCGTGCCGCAGATCGAGGCCGCCAACGAGATCGGTGAGCTGATCGCGTCGCTGCGCGAACAGCGTAGCGCGCTCGTCGCCGCGATCGACAAGGCCGAGGGGATGCATGACGACCTGCCGAAACAGGCCAAGTTCCTCACGAGCACCGGTGCCGACGCCATGCTCTCGGCCCGCACGGTCGCCGATCAGATCGAGCTGACGGTCGCGGACGATTGCTGGCCGCTGCCGAAGTACCGGGAGATGCTGTTCCCGGTGTGATGCGGCGATAAGGGTTTGGAACAAGGAAAGCGCAAAGGGCACACCAGGGTTCGGTGTGCCCTTTGTGCGTCCGCCACCCCTGTCACCAGCGCTCGGTCCGACGCGTAGTATTTGGTATGGACCTTTATGGTTTCTGCCTCGCCCTCGGTGGTACGGGGCTGGCGGCAATGGCGGTCGGAGGATTGGCTCACCTCGGCAGTGCCGGGCACGGTGGGCACGGTGGGCATGGTGGACATGTCGGCGATACGGCGCATCTGGGTCACGCGGGGCACGCGGGGCATGTGCATGCCGGACATGCCGGTCACGCGCACACGGCGCAGCACACCGTCCACCATGGCTCCGCCGCCCATTCAGGGCACGGCCACGGTCAGACGTCGAGCTTCTTCTATTCGCTGCTTTCGCCGCGCGTGTTGTTCGCGCTGCTCGTCGGCTTCGGCGCAGGCGGTCTCGTCGCGCTCCCACTTGGCGAGCCGTGGCGAGCGGGCGCGGCGATTCTCGCGGCCGCTGCGTTCGAAGGGCTGCTCGTCGGACCGCTGTGGCGCATGCTGTTCCGCTTCGAGTCGTCTCCGGCCATCACGCTCGACAGCGCGATCGAAGACGACGCACGCACCGTGATGGACTTCGACGCGAATGGCCAGGGACTGGTCGCGTTGGACGTTGATGGACAGATCGTGCAGCTCCTGGCGACCCTCGTTCCAGATGATCGCGCGCGCGGCGTGCGCATCCGGACGGGCGATCTCGTTCGCGTCTCGAGCATCGACGCCGCGCGCAACCGCTGTACCGTCCGGCTGCTGGATTCCTGATCGGACGCTTCTCTCACCTTCTCCGTCCATGTCAAGCCTGATACTCATCGCCGGAATCATCTTCGGTATGCTCGTTGTTCTCCCGATCATCGTTGCGTCGTTCCTGCGCAACGTCGAGGCGGGCACCATTCGACTCGTGAGCTGGCTCGCCGGGGGCACGGTCATCTATCGCGGCCCCGGCAAGTCGAAGGAGATCCCGCTGCTCACCACGGGCACGACGATCTCCAGCAAGGTCATCAACGTCGATCTCGACATCACCGATCAGACGGCGGACCTCGACGAGAACGGCACGCCGCAGCCCATCAAGGTGCGCGTGCTCGCCAGCGCGATCGTCTCCGTGGGCGATACCGACCAGCTGATCAAGACGGCGGCGAACCGCTTCTTCGCCAAGCCCGAAGTCGATCAGATGAACACGATCACCGATCTGCTCTCCAGCTCCGGCCGGCGTGCGATCAACTTGCTCACGCACGACCAGCTCTTCTCGGCCAAGGGACCATCACGCGCGCTGCCGGCGGGCAGCGCGCCGGTGGCAGTGGTGCCGGTCACGCCGCGCGCACTCATCGCCACCGACGGCAATGATCCCCTCGAGGACGACGACGATCCGCTCGCGGTGATCATTCGCAAGGCGTGCTCGCGCGAGCTCACCGACCTTGGCCTCATCTTCAACTCGCTCAACATCAAAGTGGTGCAGAGCGAAGTCGCCGACGCGCGGCGGCGCATGTCAGCGGCGGAAGCACAGGCCACGGCGGACATCGTCTCGGCGCAGCAGGCGCGCCGCTCGAAGGAGGCGCAGCTCGAGGCGGAGCGGAACATCTCCGACAAGCAGCGCGAGCTCGAGCAGACGCGCGCCTCGAACGCCGCGCTCATCGCGCAGGCCGAAGCCAAGCGACAGGAAGCGATGGCGGTGCAGCGTACCGCGGAGCTCGACGCGACGCAGATCGCCCAGGCGCGCGCCGACGCCGAGCGCGTCACGATCGAAGCGACGGCGGCGGCGGAAGCCGACGCGATCCGCATCCGCACCGTCGCCTCCGCACAGGCCGAAGCGATCGAGAAGGTGAACAAGGCGATCGCCGCGGGAGGCGAGAGCTACTTCCGCTATCGCCAGATCGAGATGCTCCCAATGATTGCGCCGGCAATTGCCGACGCGCTCGGTCAGGCGCGCTTGATCACGATCTCCGGCAACGAGAACGGCGGCGCGGCCAATGGCGCGACGAACCAGATCGCGAGCGTGATCCAGACTGTGCTCGCCGCGCAGCTCGTGAGCAGGGGCGGCGTGCTGGGCGACGTCGGCTTGAATGGCGCGACGGCGCCCGCGACCGCACCGGTCGTCGCGCCACCGACTCAACCGCCGGGCGCGACACGCCGCTAGCGGAATCGAACGGGTGCGACGCGGAACCTCGGTGGGTGGTGGTTTGCGCGTCGCACTCGCGGTGTGGCTCGGTATTTTCCCGCTACTCATATCGCGCGTCGGCCGAGCACAGTCGACGGCAGGCGATTCCGCGTACGCCAGCGCCATCGCGCGCTTCTGGCGCGCGGACACGCTCGCCACGTCGAGCAATCCCGCAGACCTGCTCCGCGCGATCGCACTGTGGAAGGAATCGGCGGCGACGTTCGCCGCCACGGCTCACAACGACATGCTCACGGCGATGTTGTACCGCATCGCCGAATCCGAGCATCGTGCCGGCGCGCGCGATTCGGCACTGGCGTACTATGCGCGCGCGCTGCCAAGGCTGCGGGCGATGGGCGACTGGCAGACGGAAGGATCCACTCTCAACGACATGGGAAGGATTTACGGCGAGCTCGGGCAGGACGACTCCGCCTTCGTATTTCGCGCGCTGGCGCTGCAGCTGCAACGCAAGTTCGGGGACCGGCAGGGCGAAGCCTCGACTCTCAACGGCATCGGATTGCTGTTCAGCCAGAGCGGCCGGCTGGATTCCGCGCTCGCCTACTACAATCGGGCGCTCTCGATCCGCCGCGCCATCGGCGATCGGAGCGGCGAAGCGACGTCGCTCAACAATCTCGGTGGCGTGCAGAGCAAGCTCGGTCGTTCCGACTCTGCGCTCTTCTATTTCCGCGAGGCGCTGGTGATGCGCCGCGGGCTCGGGAATCGCTTCGGAGAGGCGGTCACGCTCACCAACATCGGTGGTGAGTTCCACGATCGCGGCCGCGCGGATTCTGCCCTCGCGAACTATTCCCTGTCCCTTCTGATTCGGCGCGAGGTCGGTGATCGCGACGGAGAGGCCACGACGCTCGACAACATGGGCGAGCTGTTCCGCGCCACGAGGCGCGGAGATTCAGCCACCGTTCTGTTCGAGCAAGCGTTGCGCATCCGTCACGAGATCGGTGACCGACGCGGCGAAGCAATATCGCTCAACAACGTCGGCCTGATGCATTACCAAGGCGGTCGTCTCGATTCCGCGCTCGCATACTATGCGCGTTCTGCGGCCTTGCATCGCGAGCTCGGAGATCGCGCCAATGCAGCGACGACGCTTGCCAACATCGGCTTCGTTCGGCTGACACTCGGTGGCAACGCGAATGCGCGCGCTGCCGCCGCCATGTTCGACTCGTCCGCGGCGATGCGGGCGCGTGTACGGCGGAGTGCGGGTGGCGACGCCAACGCCATCAGCATGAGTGAGCAGAACACCACTGTCTTTGCCGCGTGGTCGGCGGCGTGGAGTAGCGTTGCCAGGAGCGAGTCCACCGCCGCATCCGCCGCCGCGTTGGCGTCATCCATCGTCGCCGCGGAGCGGGGTCGCGCCCAGGCGCTCCGCGACCTGCTCGATCGGCACCGCCAGTCGGGAGGCCAGTCGGTGGCATCGGCGGCGTTGTTCTCGAGCGACACGATGCCAGGCGCCGATCTCGCGCTCGAGGCGACGCGGCTTCTCGCACCACTGCGGGCCTCGCACACCGCGCTGCTCTACTATCTCTCCGACGGAGACACGCTGCGCGCATGGTTCCTGAGCGCGCGCGGAGTGTTGCGCGCTCTACCCGCCATGCCGCGGCCGCGAGATGAGCTCGCGTCGACGATCGCACTCGTGCGAACGAAGCTCGGCGCCAATGGCGCCGCGGCGCGTCGTGGCTTCGACGACGTCGCAGCCGCCGACACCGTCGATTCCGTAACGGCGCTCGCGCAAGCGAGGCCTCAGGTCTCGCTCCCCACCGGGCCAGAGGACGCACTCGCGCGGCTCAGTGCGGACGTGCTGCCGCCCGAGCTGGAAGCGCTCCTGCGACCCGACGAGGAGCTCGTGATCGTGCCGCACGGTGCGATCGGGCAGGTGCCGTTTGCCTCGCTCACGCTGCGCGGCGACACGATGCCGCTGGGCATGCGCAATCCGATCCGCTATGCGCCTTCGCTGCGCGCGCTGGCGGCTGCCGAGGCCACGCGCGCGCCCTCGCCGCGGCGTGCGCTCGTCGTCGGCAATCCGGCCATGCCCGAAGTGCGGACCGCTTCGGGGGCCACGCGCCGGCTCGTTCCCCTCGACGGCGCCGAGGAGGAGGCTCGCTGGATTGCCAGGCAGCTCGGGACGCAGGCGCTGATCGGCCGTGCGGCATCGGAGAATGCGGTGCGTCTGCTGCTCCCCAGGGCCACGGTCGTGCATCTCGCCACGCACGGCCTGGCGTACGGCACGGAGTCCCGCGTGCGCGACTCGTACGTCGCCCTCGCCCCTGGCAACGGCGATGACGGACTCCTCACGCTCGGTGAGCTGCTCGACGATGACGCACTCCAGCTCTCGGCCGATCTGATCGTGCTGTCGGCATGTCAGACCGGACTGGGCGAGGCGCGTGAGGCGGAGGGCACCGTGGGCCTGCAGCGTGGGCTGCTGGCCAGAGGCGCGCGGAGCGTGCTCGTGAGCCTGTGGAGCGTGGACGACGAGGCGACCCGGGCGCTCATGGAACGCTTCTACGCGCACTGGCTTGGCACCCGCAGCGTGGCGGGAGTGAGCAAGGCCGAGGCACTGCGTCGGGCGGAGCGCGACGTGCGCAGTGATCGCGCGCATGCCGATTGGCGCACGCCGCGGTTCTGGGCCGCGTTCCAGCTCGTCGGCGCGCACTAGCCGTCACGATCGTGCGCTCGACGCGGGTCGTGCGCGGCGATGTCGCGGCGACCTTGCGTGCCTTCGCCGGGCCGCCCAAATATGGCGTGACTCCCACCGACGACGAGATGAGCATGCAGATCAGAAGCGGGATCATGCTGGCGGTGTTCGTGAGCGCGCCCCTGCACGCGCAGGCGCTGGCCGGGTATGTGTGGGAAGCGCGCGGGCCATGGTTCGCGAGCGCCGCACCGGCCACGCCCCTCACCAAGGGCGTCGGCCTGCATGCGGGGGACAGGATTCGACCCGGCACGCCACTCCCCGCCGGTTCGGCCATCACGGTGATCCTGCGCGACGGCAGGCGACTCGTCCGCAACTGCACGGCGGACACGATGCGCGCGTGCCGGCAGCCGCTCGTCGTTCCGTCTGGTGAAACCGGAAAGGGCGTGGTCGCGCGCATCGTCGACGCGGTGCACGAGCAGTTCGCGCACGAGCCGGAGCGCTATGCATCGCTCATAAGCCGCGGAGGCGAGGCGGCGTTGGATGCGGTCGTCCTGCTTCGCGGCGACAGCGTCGATCTCGGCCCCGTCTTCGATCCGGTCGACGCGGGCGCGTACGACCTGTGCTTCGTTCCGATCGCGCGCGACTCGACGCCGGATCGCGCTGCCGACGCGGGCGCGTGTCCCACGAGTGCGCGCTACACCTGGAATCCCGAAAAGCCCGAGGCCGCTCGCATCGCCGGCCTTCGTCCCGGACTCTACGCGCTTCGGCTCTCGGACACCGATCGCCAGCAGGCGTGGGTGCTCGTGAGCGACAGCACGCACTTCGCGCCAACGCACGCGTCCTTCGCCCGTGCGAGCTCGATCACCGACGAGTGGCAGGGGACGAAGCAGGGTGCCCACGCGCGAAGCTTCCTGCGCGCGTACCTCGATTATCTCCGGAACAATCCACCGTCGCGATAGCTCACTCGATCTCCCACGATGAGCGAGCCACTCGACCGGCACGATTCCGCGGGACACCCCACCGCGAGGGAGCTTGGCGCGAGGAGCGGCCGCCGGCGCGTCGCGCGCGGCGTGCTCGCCGTCGTGGGCGCGCTGCTCCTGTCCGTCGTCACCTTCCGAACGGAAGAGTTCTACGGGCTCGAGGCGGCGGCGCGCGACATCCAGGCTCGGCTCCGCGCGCCCGATGAGTCGAGCGGGATCGTGCTCGTCACGATCACGGAGCGCGACTATCAGGAGCTGTTCGGCGCGCGCAGCCCACTCGACGCGGCCATGCTCGGGAAAGTCTTGTCCGCGATCGGCGCCGGCCAACCTCGTGCGATCGGCGTCGATCTCGACACATCGCACGAGACCTTCGCGACGTTGCGCGCGCTCGCGACGCCGGTGCCGATCGTCTGGGCGCGCGACGCGGTGCCGTGCGACGAGGAGGAGCCCGACACGAGGAACGCCGACAGTAGCGACGTGCCGCCGGGCGAGCACGCCACGCGCGCGGCGTGTCGCGGGGTCATCTCCCCACTGCGCGTACTCGGCGGTGCTGGCGCTGGGGTCGCCTCCGGGATCGTCGTGAGCACGCTCGATCTGAACGGCACTATCCGCCACTATCGGCGCTACCTGCGAACGAACGAAGGGCTGCTGCCGTCGTTCGCCGAGGCGGTGCGGCGCGCGAGCGGGGTGAGTGCGGCGAGGAACGATGACCGATCGGCCGAGGACTCGACGCGTTCGCGATTCATCGCGTTCCGGCCACGGCACGGGATGGGATGGCGGCTCTCTGCGACCGACGCGCTCTCGCTCGCTTCGGGCGCCGGCTTCCGTGGAGAGAGCGGACTGCTGCACGACAAGATCGTCGTCGTCGGGGGCACGTATCGCGCCGCGCGCGATGAGCATCACACGCCGCTCGGCGTGCTCACCGGCGTGGACATCCAGGCGCAGACGATCGACACGGAGCTGCGCGGAGGAGGCGACGTGCTCCCGTCGCTCTGGTGGGTGGGCCTGGCGCAGTTCCTCATCGGCGGCGCGCTCGTGCTCACCTTTTTTCATTTTCCGCCGAAGAGAGCCCTGCTCTACGTGCTCGTCGGATTTCCCGTCGTCGTCGTCGTCGCCAGCCTCCTCACCACGGGCTCCATTCTGGCCGGCCTCCCCTACTTCCTTCCGCTGTTCGTGCTCGTCGTCGTGCACCAGCTGTACGAGAAGGCGAATCTCTACCGGGAGATTCTGCTCGAAGAGGTGTATGCCCGCGGTGCGGGAGGACACGAGGCGACGCCAGTCGTGCTGCTCGACCGGATCGAGCGCGGGCTCGGCGAGGGCACGGCCGGCGTGGCGTCGGCGTTCACGCAGGCGCGACGACGACTGTCGATCTGGCGCGAGGAGCGGCGGCAGCGGGCCGTCGCGGCGCGTCTCGCCGCCGAGGAGCGTGCGCGCACGGAGACGCGAGAGACCGAACCTCCCGCGCCGTGACGCACGTCGATCCGGCGTACTACGCGGCGCCTTCGCCTTGCGCGGCTTCCGCTGCGGCAAAGAACAGGTGGTACAGCGTGCTCGCGGGCACGTAGTCCACGAGAGGCGCGCCGGTCTCGCTCACGTGATCGATCCAGCCGCCCTTGAATGGTTGGTCGAGAAATCGATCGAGCAGCGAGCGAGCCATCAGGTCGGCGAACGCGAGCGCGTCGGTATCACCGGCGCGATGTCGTGAGATCGCCGCCTTGATCGCTTCGGCGTGCGGCCACACGCGATGCGACGGCGTACGCAGCGTCTTGTCGCCGGTGAGCTCATCGGAGATCAACCCGTCGCTCGCGACACCATGCGTCAGCGCGAGACGATAGAGCGACGTGCCGATCTCGCCCGTCGATACGCCAGCGAGTCGTTCGTACTCGCCCAGCAGCCACACCCATTCGAAGTGGTGACCCGGTTCCAATACGTCCGCCAGTCCGGCATCGGGGTGGGCCGACCAGTCTTCGGCGAAGTATTCGAGCAGCACAGCACGTCGCGCGTCGAACAGGCGCGTCGTGAAGAGGTCGATCAGCTCGCGCGCCCGCGAGAGATAGCCTCGACCCGGCGCCGCGCGCTCGAGTGCGAGGTACGCTTCGAGCAGGTGCATCAGCGGGTTCTGCCGCTTCGTGCGCGCGGTCGTGGGATATTCATCGAACATCCCCCCATGTCGCGCGTCGAACAGGCGCGCGTGCACGAAGTTGTCGATGCGATCAGCCAGATCCAACAGGCCCGGATCGCCGTTCACCCGATGCAGCCACGCGATGGCGAACAGCACGAATGCGTGGGTGTACGCATCGCGCGCTGCGGACACCGTGCCGCCTCGTCCATCGATCGAGAAGGCGAAGCTTGCATCGCCTGCCGTCTCCTCGCCGAAGTCGCGACGCATCGACGTCATCGCTCGCTCGGCGAGCTCGCGCCCCTCAGGGAACCAACCCAGGTGCGACGCGTGTGAGAAGACGTAGATCTGCCGCGCCTGTACCATCGCGCGGTGCGGCACGTCGGCCGGCGCGCCACCCCAGCCGAGGCGCTCGCGGAACCGCCCTGCCGTCGTGTCGAATCCCTTGGTGGACCACAGCGGAAGCGCGCTGCTCACGATCCACTCCCTATACGCGCAGAGGTGCTCCACTCAATCCTCTCGTTCATGTGGTCCGAGCGCCGCGTGTCAGACGTCGCCAACGCCGCGCTGGACGCGCGGGTGCTCTGGATCGCGTAGATCGAATTGGTCCCAGGGAATCTCGTAGCGCCTGTAGCCTGCCCAATGTCGCCACCGATCGCCAGCACACGGCACCAGTTGGCCGATCCCGCTCAGATCGAGCGACCCATAGCGTCCGATCACGATCCGAGTGACGACGTAGTCGTTGCCGCTCCGATGCAGCTGCACCTCCGCCACGAGCTCCACGATTCGGCCGAGTGCGCGCCCGCGGTGGTCGCGCACCGTGCGGCCGACCAGTGCGCTCATGACGATCGTGTTCGCGGGCTCGCTCACGTCCGCTCTTCGCTTCCACCAGGGACGCGGCCGATGATGCGCGCCGCCAACCAGCGCTCGAGATGCCCCGACTCCAGCCGCTCGCCATCGACGTCGAGCTGCACGGTGTCGGCCACTCGGCGCACCGCGCTGAACGGGATCCGGCTCACCCGTTCGTCGGGTTGACGCGCCATACGTCGTACCGTCCGGCGCAGCCACGTCATCCATGGGCCGATTCGCTCCGCGCGTACCGCGCCCCCGATGAGAATCGTCGCGACGCGGAGCGGCTCGCCGTCCCGCACCTCGAGCAGCAAACCGTCGACTCGGCCGATCTTCTCCTCGTTCCGGTCCACGAGCTGGGCGTCGAGCACGTCGTGGACGAGCGACAGTCCGCGCATCTCACCCTCCTCCGGCAATCTGGAACGGCAGCGCCGCGAACAGCAGGACCACCGAGAGCACCGCGATCACGATGAGGGCGACGTTGCTGATCCATCCGTTGACGTGCCGGCGCAGCGTGTCCCCGTCGTTCATCAGGACGAGCAGCGGAACGACCGTCACGGGCAGGCTGGCCGCCGTGAGCACCATCGAGATGTTCGTGAGGGCGAGTGCATCCATTCCGAGCAACACGGGCGTCGCCGCGACGAGGAGGAGCACCGAATACGCGGCGCTGAATCGGGCATCCTTGTCCGGCTTCAGGTTCTCACTCCAGCTCCAGCCAAATCCCTGTGCGAGCAGATAGGCCAGCGCCAGAGCGATCTCCAGCGTCGTGCCGAAGCACGTGATGCAGAGTGTGCCGAGGAAGAGCACGAACCCGGCGCGACCCAGTGGTGAGGTGAGCAAGAGCGCGAGCTGCTCGTAGCGATCCACGTGAATGTGACGCGGTGCGAACACCAACGCGGCGATGACGAGCGCGGAGATCACCAGTACTCCGCCGAACATGTTGCCGAGCAGCGCCGTCACGCGATTGACGCCGAGGTACTCGATCGTCCACTTGTCTTCGATCGCGCCGGAGGAGTAGAAGAGATAGAGATACGGCGTGATGGAGGCGCCCAGGATGCTGACGGCGAGGTACCAGTAGCGGGCCCGGTCGTGTGAGGGAAGCGAAGGGATGAACGCCGCGCCAAGCGACGTCCACTGCGGATGCAGCTTCAGCGCGGCGATGGCAAAGCTGATCGCGACGAGGCCGAGGATGGCGGTGCCTTGCTCGACCACGCCGAAGGTGCCGCGCCAGAGCAGCAGCCACGCAATGAAGGTCACGGGCAGCGCCCACCACCGGAACGCCATTCCCGTCGCCATCTGGAGCGCGATGGACACGCCGCCGATCTCGGCCGAGAGCACGAGCAGGCTCACCGTGAACACGGCGACGAGCGGGATCAGGAAGAATCGCACACCGAACCGCTCGCGGAGCAGATCGACGTAGGTGCGTCCACTCACCGCGGCGAGTCGTCCCGTCATCTCCATCAGGAAAGCGAGGCTCGCGATGCCGAGCAGCAGAACCCACGCGAGTTGAAAGCCGAATTCGGCCCCTCCCTGCGCCGCTGTGGCGATCGAGCCGACTTCGAGAAATCCGCCGATGCTCGTGACGACACCAAGCGCGACCTCGCTCCACTTCTTCACCGCCGCAACTCCGCGTCGAGCGCGTGGATGGACTGCTCCAGTGAGTCCAGCGAAGCCGTCGCTCGACGGCCGACCGTCGTCTCGTGCTCCGCGCTCGCTACCTCGTGTCGGAGCTCGAGGAGGGCTTGCTTCGCCTCTGTGTCGATCTGCACCGCGTACGTCCGCGTGATCGCCCCGGATCGACGTGCCTCCGCCGTCATCCGCGCCGTCGACTGCCACGACGCCGCGGTGTCGAGCGCTTTCGCGAGGTCCACCTCACCAGCGCAACCCACGAGCGCGAGGGCGACGCAGAGCGAGGTGAGTACGGAGTGACCTTTGATTCGACACGAGTCGGGCAGGGTGAACGGCATGCGGGCCGAACGGGCAGGAAGCGTACCGATCTGGGCACGTCAGCACGCGGCGGAGCTGCGCCGAGCAATCGGGTCGGCCCGGCCGCTGTGCCGGCGTGTCGGGAGAAACCCCGGTCCGCTGTCCGTAAGAGACGCACAATCTTTGGAAAACTTGCCTGACACCCTCGCGCGCTCCGCGGAGCGAGCTTTCCGACGCGGGCACATGAGCGTGCTCGAAGCATCTGGAGGTCGATTGGGCGAGCCCTTCCCCCTCCGTCTGTCCGAGCTCGAGCAGAGGAGTGCGACGATGACACACAGCGCAATGCACACGGCTCCGCGTTCTTCGACGAGGACGCCGTCTCAAGAAGGCCCCGTGCTCCTGGCGGCGAAGCCCTTCAGTGGATTGAATGCACCGCTGGCCGTGGCACGGTGGCTCGCCGCTCGCGAGGAACGCGAGCTGCGCGTGGTCTCCGTGCTCGAGCACAGTGACGCGGTCGTCGTCGCGGCGGGAATCCCGCCGATGCCGGAGCGATACTACGACGAGGAGCGCGAAGCCTTGACCGCGCAGATCCGGCGTGAGCTCACTGCGGTCGGGGAGGACACCGAGGCCGTGCAGATCGACGTCGTGGAAGGACCCAGCGCGCACATGGTGCTGGACACGGCGCGACAGTGTGATGCTCGCGTCATCGTGATCGGCACCGGCAAGCACGACCCGATCGGCCGGTACCTCTACGGCGAGCGAGCGCTGCAGATCGTCAGCATCGCCGACCGGCCGGTGCTGGTCGTTCCTGGCGATGCGACGGCCGCCGCGGTTGCAGTGGCCGTCGTGGCGGTCGACTTCAGTTCGGCGAGCGTGCGCGCCGCGCGCGCCGTGCTGCCGATGCTCTCACGGGGTGGCCGGCTGATTCTCGTGCACGTCAAGACCGGGGACGCGGCATCCGTCGAGAACGTCGGTTGGTTGAACGATCCATATGAGCGCCACACCGCCGACCTGTTCGCGCAATTCCAGCGGGGGCTTTTCACGATGCCGGGCGTCGCCGTCGAGATCAAGTTCCTGCGCGGCCACACGGCGCTGGAGACGCTGCTCGAATACGCGACGGCCTGTGGTGCCGAGCTGATTGCCTGCGGACGCCTTGGTCACTCGTTCATCGCTCGGGCCTTTGTCGGCAGCGTTTCCTCTGGCCTGATTCGTCACGCCAAATGCCCGGTGCTCATCGCGCCGCAGCTGCCTGGTGATCCTCCTGCCCCCGATGCATCGCATGCGTAGGTCGGTGCACGTCGGCTCCGTGCTGCGCCTCGTCGGCGGCGTGCCCGCCCGCAAGCGATGCGCGATGAACGCGCAGCAGGATCATCCAGTACGAGTTGCGTCATGCTCCCGCAAGTTGCCGTCGTCGGCATCGGGCTCCGTACCGGACGCCTTTCGTGAATCCAGGGGTTTCTGCTCTGCGGCGATCTGGACGCCTTCGTACTTGATGTCGAGGCGCAGACGCCCGAACAGGGTCATGTACACATTCGCGATCCAGACGAGCGAGAAGCCCGCGATCGCATAGCCACGCCAGTCGTCGAAGAATATTCGGTATCGAGTGACGACCAGGACGGCCGCTGACACATAGTGGCTGAAGCAGTACTCGCACGTCAGCACGTAGAACAACTTCCGCAACACCAAGTGGCGGGACGACTTGCTCTTCGCCGCAAACCATTCACGCGGCTCACGAAAGATCTCTTCGTGCGTGACGGTCCACGCGATGCATGCCACCGGTATCGCGAGGACGAACAACGGGACGAAGCTGAACGCGGGTGCCGACTCGGCCAGCAGACATTCCGCGGTGCACACGTTCGTGTCTCGTCTCTTGTGGTGGTCATTGCGTCGCGCCGCGGCCATCATCGCGGCGCCGGACACGCCGTTCGCGAGCGCTGGGAGAGTAGGTGAGACTCGTACTTCGTGCACGTTCTGAGCCGAGGCGGCGCGCATCGGCTGATGTGCCCGTCGACCGCACGCCCAGCCTTATGCAATCGCCCTGGCGATGGCGAAGGCCGCCGCGGACGCGAGACCGCCGATGAGCACTGTCTGAAGGGCGCTTCGCACGGGGCGCGCACCCGTGAACCGGCCGCCATCTGGCTGGCGTCCGGCGCATTGCCGCGACCACACTCGCCGCGTCGCTCGGCTCGACACCATAGGACTCGGAGTTCACCATGCTCGACTACGCCATCAATGCGCACCGCGACGCCAACGCGAGGGCCACGGCGCGCTGCGCGCGTGCGGCTTCAGCCTTCTTGACCCTTGGCACCGCTCCGGAGGGCGGAACGGAAGGCGGACGTCCGCGTGCACGGCGTTCGGCAGGGCACGTCGCGGAACCCCTCGGTTCCCCTTGGAGCCTCCGAGTACGCGGGTGTGAGCCGGCTGACGTTTCGCGCTGAACCTCGCCTCGGCCTCTGCGCTGCGCCGTTCGGGTTTGGTGGACACGTCCGCTCGTCTCCCGCGCGTGGGTTGTCGGGTCGGGCGTTACCTGATGGTTCCGAGAGGCTCGCTCGAGACCTTTTCAGTGCAATCCGCTCAGGGTGCGTGCACCGGTATGGTGGCACGACGTCGCGCACCGACACGGTGTTGACACGCCAACCAGGACGCATTATTCTACTAATTAGTTGAATAGTTGACCATAAACCTGGAGTGCCATGCGACCGCTTCCTCCTGTGCTCGCCCCCGCCGACCTCGCGTCGTTGATGAGGCTGCACCCTGAAACCCGGCTGCTGGACGTCCGCACCCCGGGCGAGTTCGAGGCGGAGCACATCGCCGGCGCCTACAACGTCCCGCTCGACACACTCGCCGAGCACGCCGCCGAGATCCGCTCCGCCGTGGCCGAGCCCATCGTGCTCGTCTGTCGGTCGGGGCAACGCGCTCGCAAGGCGGAAGAGGCGCTGATGGCTGCGGGCATGGACAACCTCCACGTGCTCGACGGCGGCGTGACCGGCTGGGTCGCCGCGGGCCAGCCCGTGCGCCGCGGCGCGCCCCGCGTGTCGCTCGAACGTCAGGTGCGCATCGCCGCGGGTGCGCTCTGCGGGGCGGGAGGCCTGCTCGCCCTCTTCGTGAGCCCCCTGTTCGCCGCGGTGCCCGCGGCGGTGGGATCGGGCCTCGTACTCGCAGGCGTCACGGACACGTGCGCGATGGGGATGCTGCTCGCCAGGCTGCCGTACAACCGGCCGGCGAGCTGCGACGTGCCCGCGATGGTTCGCGCGCTGACGACCGGCACGACGCCCGATGGCGCACGCGCGTCACGCGCCACCGACGTCTCCTGCGCCGCCTGAGAGCGCGACGGTGCTCACCCTCGGCCTCGCGCTCGCCGTGATGATCGGCCTCTCGCTCGGCCTCTTGGGCGGCGGAGGGTCGATCCTCACCGTGCCCGTGCTCGTCTACGTGCTCGGCATCGCGGCGAAGCCAGCCATCGCGATGAGCCTGCCGGTGGTCGGGGTGACCAGCCTCGTGGGTGCCGCGCTGCACTGGCGGCTGGGCAACGTGCGGGTGTCGACGGCGCTGGCGTTCGGCGTGCTGGCGATGGCCGGCGCCTTCGCCGGCGCCCGGCTCGCCCTGCATCTGAGCGGCGCCGTGCAGCTCGCGCTGCTGGCGCTCACGATGCTCGCCGCCTCGATCTCGATGCTGCGAGGCCGTCGCGACGAGCCGGTGAGCGACGCGTCGCCGCGAGTCGCCCTGCTCGTTCCCGTCGCGCTCGGGGTGGGCCTGCTCACTGGACTCGTCGGCATCGGCGGGGGATTTCTCGTGGTCCCTGCGCTCGTGCTGCTGGCGCGCGTCCCGATGCGCCAGGCGGTGGGCACCTCGCTCCTCGTGATCGCGATGAACTCCGCGTCGGGGTTCGCCGGCTACCTCGGCACGGTGGACATCGACTGGAGATTTCTCGGCGGGTTCACCGCTGCCTCGATCGTCGGCGCAATCGCCGGCACAGCGCTCGCCACGCGCGTGCCGCAAGCGGCGCTCAAGCGCGGCTTCGCCGTCTTCCTCATCGCGATTGGCGGATTTGTGCTCTATCGCAGCCGCGACGTCTTCCGCGTCATGCCCCGCTCATTTTCCGAAACTCCCGCGGCGTCCTCCGCGACGACCACGGTCGCGCCATAGGCGTCCAGTCACATCCCTCGACTCCGAGACACTCCCATGTTCTTCCAGCGCTTCTACGACACCAAGCTCGCCCAGGCGAGCTACCTCATCGGATGCCAGCTCACGGGAGAGGCCGTGGTGGTCGACCCAAACCGCGACGTGCAGCAGTACGTCGACGCGGCGGAGAAGGAAGGCCTTCGCGTGACGCACGTGACCGAGACGCACATCCACGCCGACTTCGTGAGTGGCGCGCGCGAGCTCGCGCAGCGCGCGGGCGCGCAGCTCTTCCTCTCGGACGAGGGCGACGCCGAGTGGAAGTACGCGTTCGCGCGTGAGGCCGGCGCCCGTCTCGTGAAGGACGGCGACCATTTCATGGTCGGCAACATCCGGATCGACGTCATGCACACGCCAGGACACACGCCCGAGCACATCAGCTTCGTCGTGACCGACACGCCAGCGGCCTCCGGACCGTGGGGCATCCTGACCGGCGACTTCGTGTTCGTCGGCGACGTGGGGCGTCCCGATCTGCTCGAGCGAGCCGCCGGCTACGCGGGCACGATGGAGGCAAGCGCGCATATTCTCTTCCGGTCGCTCCAGCGCTTTCGCGCGCTGCCGGAGCATCTGCAGGTCTGGCCCGGCCACGGCGCCGGCTCGGCATGCGGCAAGGCGCTCGGCGCAATCCAGTCCACGACCGTCGGTTACGAGAAGATCGGCAACTGGGGCCTGACGACGACGAGCGAGGACGAGTTCGTGCGCACGGTGCTCGCCGGCCAGCCGGAACCGCCGCGCTATTTCGCGGAGATGAAGCGGATCAACAAGGAAGGCCCGCGCATCCTCGGCGGCATCCCTCGCGCGAGCCGACTGCCGGTGCAGGCGCTCGATGGTCTGCTGCGGGCCGGCGCCGTCGTGGTGGACACGCGCTCGGCCGCGGAGTTCGCGTCGGGGCACGCGGCGGGCTCGCTCAACCTTCCGCTCGACGTCTCGTTCACGACGTGGGCGGGGTGGCTGCTCCCATACGACCGCGACGTGTATCTCCTGGTCGACACGACGGGTTGCTCGCACTGCATCGAGACAGCGGTGCGCGACCTGGCAATGATTGGACTCGATCGCGTCGCCGGTGTCGTCAGCGCCGATGCGCTCACGGCGCTGACGTCTGCGGGCCGTGCCCTCGCGAGGGTCGCGCAGGCAACGCCGGCGGAAGCGGCCGAGCTGATTGCGCGGGGCCGCGCGGCGGTCGTGGACGTGCGAGGTCGCAGCGAATGGGAAGCGGGTCACCTGCCGGGCGTACCGAACATCCCGCTCGGCTATCTTTCGGAGCGGATCGGCGAGCTGCCGACGGATCGGCCGCTCATCGTGCACTGCCGGGGCGGCGCGCGCTCGGCGATCGCCGCGAGCGTGCTGCAGGCACGAGGCATGACGAACGTCGTGAACCTCGTGGGAGGCATCACCGCGTGGGAGCAGGCTGGGCTCCCGATCGAGCGCCAGGATACGCCGACGCCCGCGGAGGCACCGCACCTGGAAAGCACCTCCCGAGCGCTCGCCTCGTCCGCGGTGTGACATGCTGCGCTCTCTCTTCCACTCCGCGCTCCCCTTCACCGCATTCCTCGAGCAGGTGAAGACGAACGTCGCGCTCTGGCAAGACACCTATCGCCTCGCTCACGTGCCGTCGGATGCAGTCGCGCGGTTCGCCGCGCTGCCCGGCCGCTGGCACCTTCTCGTGGTCGTCGAAGACTGGTGCGGCGACGCGGTGAACACCGTCCCACTCATCGCGCGCGTTGCAGAGCTCGCGCCGAACGTCGACCTGCGAGTGATCGGGCGCGATGAGCAGACCGAGCTCATGGAGACGCACCTAACGTGCGGTTCGCGCTCCATTCCCGTCGTCATCGTCCTCGACGAAGACTTCGAGGAACGCGCCTGGTGGGGTCCGCGCCCGCGAGCACTGCAGGAGTCGGCGATGGGCGAGTGGTCGGCGCTGCCGAAGGATGCGCGCTATCGCCTCATCCGCACGTGGTACGCGCGCGATCGCGGCCGCGCGACCGTCGACGAGATCATCGCGGTGATCGAGGACGCGGCACCGAGTGCCGGAGTGACCGAAGCCGGGCGGGGAGCCGACCCACGAGGGCGACACGATTGGAACTGTGACGAGTGGTCGACCGCCGTTGCGTCGCGCTGACGGCGCGGCTAATACTGGAGTATTCAGTTGAATAGAGGAGCCTGATCGTGGCGCGAAAGCGTATGACCCCCGAGATGATGGCGCTGGTGGCTCAGCGATTCCGCGCGTTGGCGGAGCCGGCGCGGCTGCAGATGATGCAGGTGCTCCGTGGCGGGGAGCAGACGGTCGGCGAGCTCGTGGAGGCGACCGGACTGGCCACAGCGAACGTCTCGAAGCACCTCCAGCTTCTGCACGGCGCGGGCTTCGTGACGCGCCGCAAGGAAGGGCTCTACGTCTACTACGGTATCGCGGGCGAAGACGTCTTCCGGCTGTGTGACATCATGTGTGGCCGTCTCGCGCAGGAGTCGGCGACGCGCCGGAAGGTGCTCGCGGGACGCTGACTGGTACTCTCGTGAAGCGCGCGTCGCTCAGGCGCTACGAACGCCGCGGCAGTCGGGCGCTCGGCTCTCGGCCAGTTCCTGATCGGCGTGGCCTACGCGGTCGCGCTGGCGACGGGATTCGCAGTGTACGGGCTTCCCGAGCCGATCGTCGATCCGCTCCTCGCAATCATGGAAATGCTGACGCTGGTGTCCGCCTCCCTCCTGACCGTGATGATGGCCGCGGTCCATGCGCGCACGCCGCCATCGCGTCACATGTACAGCCTGATCGCGCTCACGTTCATGACGCTGGCCGCCGGCACGACCAGCGCCGTGCGCGTCGTAGATCGAGTGCTATCGACTCGTGCGAAGCGCGTTCAGGATGACGGCGACGTCGATCGCCTCCTGAAGGAGCGCTCCGCCGATGGGGGGAATGATCCCCGCGGCCGCGAAGATCATCGCGACGGCGCTGAGACCGAGACCGACGCGGATGCTCTGCCTCGCGATGCCGAGGGTCCGCCGACTGATTCGGATCACCTCCGCGACGCGCGTCACGTCATCGCCGAGGATGACGACGTCCGCCGCCTCGGCCGTGATGCCGCCTCCGTGCCCCGCCAGCGCGACGCCCACATGCGCGGCACTCAGCGCCGGGGCGTCATTGGTCCCATCGCCCACCATGAGGACCCGTTCTCCTTCGGCGACAAGTTGCCGTACGACATCCACCTTGCCACTTGGCATCAGCTCGCCGCGCGCGTCGGCGATCCCGACCAACTCTGCGATAGCCAGCGTCTGGGCGACGCTGTCGCCCGAAAGCAGCAGCGTGCGCCCGATGCCCAGACTCTTCAGGTCCGCGAAGAACGCTGGCAGCCCAGCGCGCACCTGATCTGCAAACTCGATGGTACCAGCAGTTCGTCCGTCGATCACGACGTGTGCACGCAGACCAGGAGCGGCGGGATGCGCACTCGCGGCGCTCCGGTCGCCCGCCTCAACGGGCCCATCGGCGAAGCCGACTGCACCGACGCTTATCCGCCGTCCGTCGACGATACCCGTGACGCCCCGGCCCGCGCTTTCCACGACATCGGTCGCGTGGGCGAGCTCGAGACCCGCCGCAGTCGCGGCGCGAACGACGGAGAGCGCCAGGAGGTGACCTGATCGCTGTTCGAGACCGGCCGCCAGACGAAGCATCTCGCGCTCGGGAACGCCGCCGGTGGCGATGACCTGGCTGACCTCGGGAGCGCCGACCGTGAGCGTCCCGGTCTTGTCGAAGACGGCAACCGAGATCTGTGCGAGTCGTTCGAGCGCCTCCCCATTCCGGATGATGACGTGCTGTCGCGCCGCCCGGTTCACGCCGCCGATGATCGCCACCGGCGTTGCGAGAATCAGCGGGCAGGGCGTCGCGACGACGAGCACGGCCAGCACGCGATCCCAGTCGCGGCTCAGCGCGTAGGCGATGGCGCAGACGAGGAGTGTCACCGGGGTGAACCAGATGGCGTAGCGATCGGCGAGCCGCTGAAGGGGCGCCTTGCTCGTCTGCGCCGATCGCACCAGCTCCACGATGAGGGCGTACTGGCTGGCGCTCGCGATCGTCGTCGCCCGCACGGTGAGCGATCCGTCGATATTGAGACTTCCGCTGGACAGACGGGTCCCGGCGGAGGCACGGACCGGCATCGGCTCACCAGTGATACGTGCCGTATCGACGTCGGAGGAACCCGATTCCACGATCGCGTCACACGGGATCATCTCGCCCGGCCGCACGAGCAGCCGATCCCCCACGGCGATCGTGGCCACCTCGACATCATTCGTGTGGGCCGCATCGCCGGAGAGCACATGCGCGATGCGTGGTGCATCTGCTTCGAGGGCGCGGACCGCAGCCGACGCTCGTCCCTCCGCGTATCGTTCCAGCGCTTCCCCACCGCTTTGCATCAGGACGATCACCAATCCGGCGATGTGCTGTTGGAGCAGCACCGCCGCGACCACGGCGAGCATGGCGACGACGTCCGTTGCGAAGTGTCCTCTCAGGAGTTGGCCGGCGGTCCGCCAGAGGAGCGGCAGCCCGGTGACGACGAGACCGATGGCCCACACCGCTGTTGCGAGGCTCGAAGCCCCGAACAGGCGGAGCACGAGCCCCGTGACGAGCACGACGCACACCGCGACGGGCACCACCGCCCGGTACCCCAACCGCGAGGTGCGCCCTTCGGTTTGCACGGCCACAAGTGCTCCCTGGCAATTCGTGAGGCGTCATTGCGCCGGTGAGGTTGGTCGGCGTCATCACGTCGCGCAAAGCGACGTTCCGGTTCTGCGGTCCAGCGACGCGCAGGACGGCCCGCTTTTCCCCAGTGGGTGTCTCTCCGATGCAGCGAACGAAGACAACGCCGCTCTCGGGATCGGTCAGGTGCCGTACTCCGCACGGGTCGTGCTCGACACCTGAATCGGCTCGAGGACGTTGCGCAACGACGCGAGGAACGCCGTCGCGTCGAAGATCTCACCCGGCGAGCGGACCCCACTGTGTCCGATCTGAAAATCGCGGAGCAGGCGAGCGCTCGCTTCGACGATGAGCGGAGCGCTCACGGCGTAGATGTCTCGTCCCCTGAGCACGGACTCCCGCAGCTGGGGGCCATTTCGCACGCGCACCGCCATCGCGAACTGCTGGTCCGACCGACCCAGCGCGTCACTCGCCGTCGGGGGCGGCGTCGCCCTGTCCGCCAGGTCTGCGAGCGGCCGCAGAGTCATGTAGCTGGTGATCGCGCGCGCCTCGATGTGCCGCGACAGGGTGATGATCTCCGAGAGCGCGACGCACGTGACCAGCTGTGATCCGAAGGGTTCGGGAAAGACCCAGGTGCCCGATGGCGGCGGGGCCGGGACTGCGGTCAGGATGCCATCGCGCACGATGACACGGGCTGCGGTATTTCTCTGCCCCGTCAGCCGGGTGCCCGAAGTGGGATGCCAGGAGTCCATGGCGACGGCAACGTCGATCGCATCGACGTTGGTCCAGGTGCCCAGGACGCTGGTGGCGATCAGGTCCGCGAGTCCACCGAAGAATGCCATCGCCGGCATCACGACGCGTCCAGCGGCCTTGGCGGGTCGGTCCCACGTCGCGATCGTGTTGAGAACGGTCGCCTGCTCCGCGGTGACATCGAGGTAGTGGCAGCCGGAGGCGAGGGCGGCGGCAATCACCGGCCGGCTGGTATCGAAAAATGGCCCGGCACAATTGATCACGGCGCCGAGCCCGTCGAACGCGTGGGCCAGCGATGCGGCATCGCTGACGGAGGCAACGCGCACGTCGCCATGCTGAAGCTCGGACTGCAGCGCACGGAGTGCCTTCCCGTCACGCCCGATCCAGCGGGCCGGCAGTCCTCGGCGCGTCAGCTCGGCAGCGACGAACCGGCCCGTGTGGCCGTTCGCCCCGAATACGCCAACGTAGTCGTTCACCATCGCATCCCTCCCAGGTCGCTACCGATCGGTAGTGTCATTGTAGTACCGATCGGTAGCGCCGTCGACGGCGTTCTGCTAGCATGCGATCGTCCCCTGAGTCTCGATGAACAAGCGACCTCCCTCGCCCCGTAGCGCACGAGAAAACGTTCTGCTCACGGCGTCCGCTCTCTTCTATCGCGAGGGTGTCCGCGCCGTGGGCATGGAGCGCATCGTCGAGCGGTCTGGAACCGCCAAGACAACGATCTACCGCCACTTTCCGACGAAGGATGCGCTCGTTGAGGCGTTCCTCGAGCGCGAAGACCGCGAGTTCTGGCAGCAGTGGGACGAGGTGACGGGATCACACATCGGCGCTCCGCGCGACGCGTTGATGGCCCTGTGCGAATGGATCGGTGCCCGGATCGCGCGCGACAGCTATCGCGGATGCCCTCAGATCAACGTCGCCGCGGAATTCGCTGATGCAGAGCATCCGGCGCGGAAGGTGGCGCATCGGCACAAATCGGCCATGCACCGTCGACTCGTCACCCTGTGCCGCGAGATCGAGCCGGTAACGGCGCACATGTGCGCGCTTCAGATCGCCCTGTTGTTCGACGGTGCCTTCACGAGCCGTGGACGCCTTCGGGATCTCGATGCGCCATCCGTGCTCAAGGATGCGGTGGGCAAGCTGCTGCGACCCCTTTGAAAACAGCTGCGAGCTCCTCCGGCACGTCTGCCAGGCGGCGTAACCTGCCGAGCCTCAGCTCCGCCGCTTGATCTCCATCGCAAACCCGTCGAGCATCGAGGTGAGACCACGCTCGAACAGCTCGTCGATGTCGAGCGCGAACGTGTCGGGTAGCTCTCGCATCATCTTCGCGAAGTAGGGATAGCGCCCGTCCGCCGCGACCGCGTCGTACTTCGCGGCCTGTGACTGCATGTAGTCCTCCTCGCCGATGCCTGTGTCGGCGATCGCCTGCGCCTCAGCCTCGAGGTTCACGGCCATGCCCTGAATGAAGGCGTGCAGCAGCACGTGGAGCCGTAACCTCGCGACGCCGTCGAGCCGCGTGTCGTCGAGCGCCCGCATGACCCAGTTCACGTAGGCGAGCGCGTTCGGCAGCGCGGAGGGCCGGCTGATGTGAACCACCCGCGCGAGCCACGGATGCTTCCGAAAGATCTGCCACTCGACGCGGGCGGCGTGCTCGAGCTGGGCGCGCCAGCCTCGCGGGGGCGGCTCGGCGAGCGTCAGCTCGGCCAGCGCCGCATCGGCCATCAGCGCGAGGATATCGTCCTTGCTGCGCACGTGCCGGTAGAGCGACATGACGGGGACGCGCAGTCGTGCCGCGAGCCCACGGATCGAGAGCGCCGAGAGGCCTTCGTCATCGGCCATGGCGATGGCGGCGGCGATCACTCGCGCTCGCGACAGCGCGGAGGTCGCGTCCGTGCGCCTGCCGGCGACGATGGTGCCCGAGCGTGGCTGCGCGATCAACACTCCCCCGCGCACCAGCGACTGCAGCGCGTGCGCCGCGGTCGCCGTCGCGACCTTCCACGTGCGCGCGAGCTCGCGCGTCGAGGGAACGCGGGCGCCAGCGGGCAACGACCCCGAGTCGATCTGACGCCGAAGCGAATCGGCGATGCGCTGGTAGCGAACCGGTGGTACCGGAGCTCGGCTCATCGCTGCCTCGGGACGAGTGTGACCGACGTTGAAGGTGCAACTGAACTAGTACAGAAGCGTGTCACGAGCAATGCTTGCTTGCTGATGATTGCCAGAGCGTACAACGTATCTCCAAGCGCGTACAGTGTACGCATCGTGAAACGAGACGTCACGGGAGGCATGACATGGCAAGGCGACGGGTGCTCATTTCGGGGGCTGGCATCGCGGGGCCGGCGCTGGCGTACTGGCTGAATGGCCGCGGCTTCGACGTGACCGTCGTCGAGCGGGCGCCAACGCTGCGCGAGGGCGGGCAGGCAGTGGACTTCCGAGGCCCGGTGCACCGCGACGTTCTCGAGCGGATGGGGCTTTGGGAGCCGATTCACCAGCACAGAACTCAGGACCGCGACCTGGTGCTCCTGGACCGGCGCTCCATTCCGGGTCCGCTCGCTCGCGTTCGGCGACGAGTCGCGTTTTCTCATGCACCATGGCTATCGCGTCGCGACCTTCTCGCTGCCCGACGTGCTGGACACTCGCGCACAGGGCTACACCTACACCGTCCCCGGTCGCTCGGTCACGGTGAGGAGCGAGGGAGGGGGGCGAGCGCGTGCCTCCTTCATCTTCACCGGGGCGCCGCTCGGCGAGGAACGGGGCGACGCCGCCCGCTCGCGCGCACTCCTGCGCGAGGCCTTTCGCGGGGTCGGCTGGGAGGTACCGCGTCTGCTCGCACACCTCGACGAGGCGTCCGACCTGTACGTCGACCAGATCGGCAGCATCGCCATCGAGCGGTATTCGTCGGGCCGAGTCGTGCTGCTCGGCGATGCAGCGTATGGCGGCACACTCGGCGGTCAGGGGACCCCGTTGGCCATCGTCGGCGCGTACGTGCTGGCGGGAGAGCTCGTTGCGGCGCAGGATGACATCTGCGCCGCGTTCGCGCGATACGAGACGTTGCTGCGTCCCTATGCGACGAGCGGACAGGAGGGTGCGAAGAACGTCGGTCGGTTCTTCGCGCCTCGCACCAGGCATGGTCTGGCCCTTCGCAACCTCTTCTATCGCGTGATGACCTCGCGCCCGTTCATTCGCCAGTTCAAGAAGCTCGTGAAGGCGGGTGCCTCCAGCTTCGACCTGCCGCAGTACTCGCATCTGGCGTAGCGGGGGATATGAGACGGCCGTGCCGCGACGATCCGTGCCTTGCGTGCGCAGAGAACGAGCAGTGAATTTCCCGACCGGATCTGTTCTATCGCCTGAATCCATGTTTCAGATCGAGCTGCCGGCGTCGCTCGCGCGTGCGAGCGACGCTGCTGGCAGGAGAGAGACGACTTCTCGAGAGGAGTGCACGGCATGCGTCGTCCGAGGATCCCATCGTTTCTGCTCGCGACTGGCTTGCTCGTCGGCGGTGCTGCCGCCCTCGCGCTGCTGGTCGGCTTCGATCCTTCACGGCTGCCGGCTACCCTCGTGAAGATCGCACTCTTCAAGCTGATGTTCATCGCCGCCGCTGGCCTGCTCGTCGCTGGCGCGTACCTCGGCAGGCGCGCGCGCATGCGGCGCGACCTCACACATCGCTGACCAGGTCAGCCGGGCCGGTTACCCTGTTGGCTTGGCTTGCCAGAGAAGCATCGCGCGCTCAGGCAACGACGGCATCACGCCACAGCGCTCCGGCTGGGAGGGCGCCAACACGGCCGCGAGCGAGAGCGCCGCGTCGCTCCGCGCGCCTTCCGGACCGCGGGCGGGCGTCGTCGCGAGCATGCGCCGAGCCGAATCGACGACCGCCTCGGGCGGCCTCGCAGTGCCGCTGACACATCGAAGGTGGAAACCGAGGCTGATCGCCAACAACCGCCGAGCGCGCGCCTCTCGCTCACGCTCGCCGAGTCCCCGCTGGGTCGGATCGAGGGCGAGCGTCGTGTCGGCGAGCAGGAGTCGGTTCGCGATCGCCATGTCGCCAGGCCGGAGTCGCGCGGCGGCGGCGAGGTCGGTGCGTGCCGTGCGAAAATTGCCCAGTGCGAGCGCCGCCTCGCCCATCCCGACGTACGCGTCGGCATCGTCAGGCGATTCTCGCAGGACCTTCCGAAAGATGTCCGCCCCTCGAGCCGGCGACCCGGCCTGGATGAAGAGATGCCCGACCCGCATGCGTAGCGCGAGGCTATCCGGCGAATCGTCCTGAATGGGAAGCAGTTCCGCCAGCAGTTCCGCCTGGGAATGCCGGCGCGCGAGCAGCTCGATCAGTTCGAACCGCGTGCGTATGCGCTGGGTCAGACTGTCGCTGCGCCATCGGCCGTAGATCGCGCGGTGGTAGAACGACGTCGCCTCCTCCGGTCGGCCTTCGCGCACCAGCACTCGCGCCATGAGAAGATTCGCCGCTCCGTCCGTCTCGGCACGGTCCAGCACCGACTGTAACGTGCGCCCTGCCTCGGTTGCATGGCCGTCGGCGAGCGTCGCCTCGGCGAGGCCGACCTCGTAGCTGACGTTGGTCCGTTCGATCGCGACGGCGGACGCAAATCGATCGCGCGACTCGGCCGTCTTGTGTGCGGCGAGCAACTCTCGCCCCTCCGCGTACAGACTCGCTGCGTGTGCCCGCGACTCCTCGCGGTCCACGCGCGCCAGCCACGTGTCCACGAAGAGGAAGATGACGATCGTCACCAGAAGCGCAGCGAACGTCGCCACGAACTCGGGTGCGCTCGCCAATGGGAGCCGGCGCGCTTCGTCTGACAAAACGTCACTCATGCAACGCGCGCTCCGACGCGGGAAGCTGCTCCGCGCTCTGGACGCCGTAGGACCGCAGGATGTCCGGCAACGTGATCACGCCGAGCAGAATGCGCACATTCGCGCGGCTCACCACCGGCAGCACGGTGTGCCGTGCCGCGCCCATGCGTGCCAACGCCTGGCCGAGCGGCTGGTCGCCGTGCACGTGCGGGAAACGATCCTCGACATCGCCGGCGGCGCGCGCCGCATCGGCCGCCGAGCGCAGGTCGTGCAGCGTCGACTCGCCCTGTCCGTCGGCCAGCGCCGCGACCAGATCACTCGTACGCACCATCCCGACGAATCCATCATCGTCCTCGACGGGCCACGACGAGAGCGCGCTGTCCCGCACACGCTCCAGCGCGTAGCGCACGGGCAAGTCATGCGGCAGCGGCTCGGGTGCTTCCCGAATCGCCGTGCTCACGCGCAGTCGGCCCGCCTCCGGACGAAACGCGCCCGTCGGTAGATGCAAACCGTCCTGCCGCGCGAGCGCCTCGTAGATCGGCTCGTGCTGGAGCTTCTGCGAGATGTAGAAGGCGATCATGTTCGAGATCATCAGCGGAACGATGATCGTGTAGTCGCGCGTCACTTCGAAGATCATGATCACCGACGTGAGCGGCGTCCGGATGATGCCGGCGAATGCAGTGCCCATGCCGACGAGCGCATAGGCGCCCGCGTCGGCCGTCACCGTCGGCAGCGCCAGATGCGCCACACGGCCGACCGCCGCGCCCATCATCGCGCCGATGAACATGCTCGGCCCGAAGATGCCGCCCGCGTTGCCCGAGGCGTAGCACACGGCGGTGGCGAACATCTTCAGCACCGCGAGCATCACGACGATCCTGAGCACCACGTCTCCGCTCAGCACCTTGTCCACCTGATCGTATCCGACGCCGAGCACCTCGGGCACCACGAACCCGAGGAGTCCCACGGTGAGTCCGCCGATGACGGGCTGAAACCACAGGGTCGACTTCGGCAGGCGAGAGAATCGTGCACGCAGGAAGAGCAGCAGCTTGACGAATCCCACCGACCCGAGTCCACCCACGACTCCGAGGGCCGCGTAGACGGGCAGCTCCATCGGGCTCACGAGATGATACGGGGCGACGTGGAAAAGTGGTTCGTCGCCGAGCACGAGGTGCAGCACCATCCACGACGTCGTCGAGCTCAGCACGACCGATCCGAGGATGGGCGCGTGGAGATCGCCCATGATCTCCTCGAGCGAGAAGAGCACGGCCGCGATCGGTGTGTTGAAGGCCGCGGCGAGCGCCGCCGACGCGCCGACCGGGATCAACCACCGCACCTGCGCCGTGCTGAGCCCGAGCCGGCGCGCAACGACCGACGCGATGCCGGACCCGATGTGGACGGACGGGCCTTCGCGGCCGAGCGCGATGCCGCTCGCGAGCGAGGTCGCGCAGCAGACGAACTTGCCGACCACCGTCCTCAGCGAGATGCGGCCGTCGTAGATGAAGATGGCGGCGCGAGTCTGCGGGATGCCGCTGCCCCGCGCATCGGGAAAGAACCGAACGATCAGCACGCCGGAGACGAGCGCGCCCAGTGTTGGAACGAGGATGCGCCGCCAGCCCGCACCACCGGCGGGATACATGTGTGCCGCCAACCGGCCGGTGAGCAGGACGAACGCGACGACCACCAGGCCGACCAGTGCTCCGATGAGGAGGCTGAGCAACAGGGCGAGTCGATCTTCACGCCGCCGGAGATCCTCAACCAGCTCGAACAGGCGCGCACTCCATCGCGCGCGGCGCGCCGGGACCGCATCGCTGACCGGGAGATGATCGGATGCCGAGGCGTGAACCATGGCGCAGAGCGGTGGGCCGGAAGTGAACTTGCGGGGGAGACCTCATAATCATAGCCTGTGCGAGGGCTCTCGCCGAGACGGGAGCGCCCATCCTCCTTCCGCTGTGGCCGCCATGTCCGCATCGTCTCGTTCAGGGAAATCGCTGAGAGCTGCGGCCCCACGGCCACTCGACCGGTCGATCATCGTCTCCATCGACGCGTTGCGGCGCATCCTGCGCGCGCTGCGGCTCGCCGAGAGCGAAATTCAGTCAGCCGTCGGATTGAGTGCGGCACAACTCTTCGTACTTCGGGCGCTCGAGGACGGGCACGAAGCGTCGCTGTCGGATCTCGCGCTGCGCACGATGACGGACCGGTCGTCCGTCGCGTCCGTCGTCGTGCGCCTGCTGGACGCGGGACTCGTTCTCCGGAGCGTCTCGCACGCCGATCGCCGCCGGGCAGCCATCGTCGTCACCGGGAAGGGGCGCGCCGTACTGGCGCGTTCTCCGGCACCGCCCACGGCCCTCCTCGTCGCCGCAATGTCAGCCTTGACCGCGCGCGGCCGCGCGACGCTCGCGGACCAGCTCGTCGCACTCACGTCCGCGATGGGATTGGACGGGGAGCCGGCGGGCCTGCTCTTCGATGACGCACAGCATGCCGCGCGGTCCTCTCGTCGCGCCCGGAAGTGACGACGTCCGAGCGCTCGGCGGCACTCCGTGCGTTCACCGATCAGGACAAGTCGACCCTGATCAAGTGGCGCTCCTCCGCGCCCGACGCCGCGCGGTCGTTGGGTGGGACTCCCCGCAATCAGTGCGATGGCGCTCTAGCCGCGTCGGGGACGGAGGGAGGCGGGTTGGCTCCGCCCACGCCGATGCGTCTGACGAAGCGCCGCATCGAGAGACCTTGCAGCATCAGCGAGAGGAGCACCACACCGAACGTCATGTCGATCAGCAGTCCTCGCATCGGAAAGCTGTCGGGCAGCGCCAGCGCGAGCACCATCGAGAGGCCGCCGCGAAGCCCGCCCCACGTGAGCGCCGCCGCCCACGCGGGCGAGATGCGTTCGGAGGTACGGCGGAACGCAGTCGCGACGGCGAACACGACGCCCATTCGTGACACCACGACGACGAGAAAGGCCACCACCACCGGCACGGCGACGGTGAGTAGTCCCGCCGGCCGCACCTCGAAGCCGATGAGCAGGAAGACGACGGAGTTCAGGGCGAACGCCGTGTACTCCCAGAATGCGTCGACGCCCGCGCGGGTCGTGGGAGACATCGCCACCTCGCGGCCATAGGTGCCCAGCACCAGTCCGGCGGTCACGGTGGCGATGACGCCGGAGAGGTGCAGCCGCTCCGCGGCGACGAACGACCCGTACGCAGCGATGGTCGTCAGCGTGATCTCGATCATCGCGTCGTCGAGTTGTTTCGACACGCGGGCGAGGCCCGCGCCGAAGCACAGCCCCACGAGCACGCCGCCGCCGATGACCATTGCGAACTGGAGGGAGAGGCCGGCCAGGCTGGTCGTCGCGCCTCCCACATAGGCGAGCACCAGGGAGAGCACGACGATCGCGGTGCCGTCGTTGAAGAGACTCTCCGCCTCGATCATCGTGGTGAGCCGAGCCGGGACGCCCATGTCGCGGAAGAGGCTCACGACGGCGATCGGATCCGTTGCGACGACGAGCGCGGCGAACACCAGCGCATAGCGCCAGGTGAGACCGGGCTCGAGTCCAAGCAGCTGAAACGACACCGTCGTAAGGAGGCACGTGAGCCCGATCGCGACGATCACGCCGGGCACGGCGAGCGTCGCGATGGTACGCCACATCGACCGGAGCTCGCGCGCGTGGATATTATACGCTGCCTCGAACACGAGCCCGGGAAGGAAGACCGCGAAGAGGAGCTCTTTGGTGAGGTGGGGTGCCTCGACGATGTTCAGTGCCCCGACGGCCAGTCCCACCGCCACGAGCGCGACGGTGTACGGAAGGTGCGCCCGTCGCGCGACGATCGCGACGAGGGTCGCGATGGAGAAGAGGATGACGAAGGTCGCTTCCATCGGTCCGTGTTGAACGGGAAAATCGTCACCGCGCGAGGGCGTTGCGCAAATATAGCTCGCCGGAGTGTGCGCCGATGACGGCGATGCACGACGTGCTCACACGTCTGCTGGCGCGCGCCCAGCATCGCGTCGCGTCCGCCCTCGGCGTTGATGAGCTGGGGCGTGCCCAGACGGTCGTGACCATGCTGGCGAACAATGCTCGGCGCGCACCAGGCTACTGGATCCAGCTCCTGTTGGCGACCGGCATCGCCACGCTCGGGCTCGTCCTGAACAGCACCGCGGTCGTCATCGGTGCGATGCTCGTGTCGCCATTGATGGGGCCGATCGTCGAGCTGGGGATGGGGCTCGCCGTCGGTTCGTCGTTGCTGGTGGTGCGGGCGGCCGTGCGCGTCGGGATGAGCGTCGTGGTCGCCGTGGCGTTCGCTGCCCTGCTCACGCTCGCGCTGCCATTCCACGAACTGACGGCGGAGATCAGCGCGCGCGCGGCGCCCACCGCCCTCGACCTGCTCGTCGCGGTGTTCTGCGCGCTCACCGCGTCGTACACCACCGTGCGTCCCGGAACGGATTCCACGGCGGCGGCGGCCGGGACGGCGGTCGGCATCGCCCTCGTGCCTCCGCTCTGCGCCATCGGGTTCGGCCTCGGCACCGCCGCGCCAAATGTCGCCAGCGGGGCGGCGCTCCTGTTCACGGCCAACCTCTCGGCCATTCTTGGACTGTCCGTGATCAGCTTTCTGCTGCTCGGCTTTCATCGCGTCGACGCGGCCGTGCTCGAGCACGACTTCCTCGACCGCGACGAAACGGGGGGCTTTCGGCGGTCGACGCGTATGTACCTCCGGCTCCGCGAGGCGCTCGGCTCACGGTATGGCGTCGCGATGCGCGTCGTGATTCCGCTGCTGTTCCTCGCCGCCGTCTATGTCCCGCTGCGCCGCGCACTGGACGAGGTGAGCTGGGAGGTCCGTACCCGTGATACGGTGCGGCGCGTCGTACGTGAGGAGAGCCCGGGGGCGGTTCAGACGCAGATCACCGTGGAACGCCATGCGCTCTCGCTTCGCCTGCTCATCGTCGGGACCACCGCGCGCGCCGCCTCACTCGAGCGGGCGTTGAGCGCTCGCCTCGGAGCCCTGGTCGGCGGTACGCCCTCCGTCACGGTCGTCGCCGTCCCGAACGCGCGCACCCTGCTCGCCGAGCAGACGGCTGAGGCGCGAGCGGCCGTCCCGGCGGCGCCTGCGCCTCCACCGGTCGACGATCTCCGCGCACGGGCCGCCGCCGCGCTGGCCGACGTGTGGCCAGCCGAAGCGGGACCCGTGCTCGGCTGGGAGCTCTCCCTACCAGCCCACGACAGCGCGCTGATGCTCGTGCGACATGCCGGACCGCCCTTCGGCGCTGCCGGCGAGCAGTTGCTCGCGCGTGCGCTCGCGACGGAGCTTCGCTCGCCGGTCGCACTTCGCGTGTCGTCGCTCCCGGGCGTCCCGTTCGTCGCGACCTCGGGACGAGAGCGCGCGTGGCTCGATACCGCGACGACGATTCTCGCGGAGATCGCGCGAACCGATAGCGGGGTGGCCTGTGTGCGCGGACCGATCGCGCCTGCCCGTCGGCGATCCTCGGCACAGCGCGCCATCCTCTCCGCTCTTCGCAAGTCCGCCGGATTCGATTCCACGCGGGTCGCCATCGACGACGGGGCTCGGTGGGACATTCGTGCCGCCGCCGGCTCATGCGCGCCCGCCGGCGCGGCGCGTGCGCCGGCGGGCGAGTAGCCTCGGTCAGTTGGTCGGCGCGCGCTCCGCTGGCGGCATCCGCCATCGGGCGGGTGGCACGACGGTCGGTGCGGGTGGGTCGGCCACGTAGTGCGGCGAGGTGATCTGCACGCCGTACTCGTTGAACACGTCGGCGATGTGTCCATGCAGCGTCGAGAGCACCGCGATCCGGCGATGCGGCTCGGCGAGCGGCACATTGAGTTGATACTCGATGTAGAAGTCCGACAGCGCCGTCTGGAGCACGAACGCCGGCGGCACGTTCCCTAGTCCTGTGGTCCGGTCGGCCGCCGTGAGCAACAGCCCGTGGACCTGCCGCCACGGCGTGTCGTATCCGATCGTCACCGCCGTGTGGAGCAGAATTCCCCCTCCGTCGCGCTCCGAGTGTCGGCTGAAGTTCGTCACCTTCCCCCCTGCGACCACCGCGTTCGGAAGTGTCACCAGCTCGCCCTTGGTGGTGAGCACCTTCGTCGAGAGCATCCCCAGCTCCGTGACCGTTCCCTCCGTGTCGCCGACGAGCACGTAGTCGCCCGGCTTGAGCGCGCGCGAGTACATGAGCACGAGTCCGCTCATCGCCTGATTCATCACGCCAGACGAGCCGAGCGAGAGGACCAGCCCGGCGAACACGCTGATTCCCTTGAACACGTCGCTCCCGCTGCCGGGCAGGTACGGATAGGCGACGACGATGGCGAACAGCCAGAGTAGCGCGACGACGATGCGGCGCGTGGGATTCGCCGTTTCGGGGTGTACCCACGGCGCCTCCACCGTGCGCGCCTCCACCGCGTCGAAGAATCCGCGGACGACGCCCGCGAGCCAGCGCGTGACGGCGACGATGAGCATCACGGTGAACAGACCCGGCACGGCGGAGATCGCGCCGAGCACGAGGGTCTTCACCGTGGTGCTCAGGTAGGTGCCGAGCGCTTCGCCCCACGGTCGGCTGTAGGCGAAGCGGGTGAGGACGAAGGTGAGCCAGAGATACGCCGCGATGAAGCCGACGACCCAGGCCACGAGGCTCATCGTGCGCTGTAGCGTCCCGATGACCTGCTCGGCGCGCAGCAGAGTGAAGCCGCGAAAGCGGACGTCGCGCAGTCCGGCGGCCGTCGCGTCGGGCACACGTCGCGCGGCGGCGCGGCGCGCGACGACGAGCAGGCGCAGGAACGCCAGGAACAGCAGCGTGGCGAGCACGGCGAACGCCAGCGCGCGCAGGAGGAGTGGAAGGCTCCGGGATTCCCGGACGAGATTCGCGACGGCGAGCAGACGTGTCGCTGCCGCGCCTGCGGCCTGGCTCGGCGTCTCACCGGATTCCGGATCGAGGTCCGCGCTCGTGAGCACGAACAGGCCGACGCTGCCGAGGCGAACCAGTTGACCAGCGGGAGTGGCGAGCACACTCACGGAGTCCGGGACCGCGAGCGCCGTCGCGGCGGTGAAGCGCTGCACTGCGGCACTCGCGCGCTCCTGCGGGCGCGCCGGTCCGAGCGGTGCGCGGAAAACCGCAACTGCGCGGCCACGGATGATCAGGACGGCGGTATCGGCGCTCTGCGCCGGAGTCGCGACGGGCAGCGACACGGGTGCGTCGCTCGACGTCCGCACGCGCGGAGGCTGTGCGAATGCGATCGGTGCCGGGACGGCGGCCTCGACGACGGTCAGGAGCACGATGATCGCGACGCGCAGGCGACGTGGGGTCATTGCTCGACGAGCTCGAAGTAGGGAAGATCTCCCAGCCCGGCCGACACCTCGATACGTGCAGGTCCGCGCTCGACCGACCCATCGGGCCGTCGCCAACTTCCCGGCGGCAGCATCACCGCGCGTCGAGTCGCTCCACGCGTCATCACCGGCGCGACCAGCACGCGGTCGCCGAGCAGGAACTGGTCGGTGACTTCAGCATATCCCCGGTGCGGGTACGCGTACTCGAGAGAGCGAATGATCGGTTCGCCCGTCATTGCCGCATCGCGGGCGAGGGTCAGCAGATACGACCGAAAATGGTCGCGGAGCTGCACCACCTGCCTCACGGCATCGAAGTGCTGTGCATCGAGAATGCGCCAGGGCGCCGCCGAGAACTGCATCATCGGCATCAGCGCCGACGCCTGTGCCCATCGCACGACGAGCTCCTGATCGATCGACGTCGCGCTCAAGAACGACTTGAACTCGCCTCCGCCAATCATGTCGGGGCAGGTGAACGGATAGCCGGAGAGCCCCTCGGCAACGATCTGCGGCACCAGCAGAGTCAGGTCACTCCACCGGTGCGCCTTGTCGCGCAGCCGTTCGACCAGCGGTTGGCCGCCCATTTTCCATATCGCGCGGTACTCGTTCAGCGGATAACGCAATCCCACTCGGCCATAGAGCGTGCTCTGCTCATTCGGCGTCACCGGGCGGAAGGCAACGGTATTGACGTAGTACTCCGCGTCGCCCGCGTCGAACTTGAAGCCGTCCACGCCGTAGGTGTGAACGAGAGAGTCGAGCTGCGCGCCGAACCACGCCTCGGCCCTGGGATTCGAGAGATCGAGCAGCGCACTGGCGCCGTTCCACCACCGCACGATGGCCGGTTCGCCTGACGTGTCACGGAGCAGAAATCCCTTGCCGCGCAGCTCACGGTACACGTCGGCATCGGGAGAGACGAAGGGACAGACCCAGAGCATCACTCTGAAACCCAGGGCGTGAAGGGAGTCCACCATCGCGCGCGGCTGCTGGAAGCGTCCGGGATGAAAACGCCACCGACCATAGTCCTCCTGCCAGTTGTCGTCGATCATGAGCACGCCGGGTGGAAGCCCGTGGCTGACGACGTCGGTCGCGTAGCGCAGCAGATCAACCTGGTTCTGGTCGTACATCAGCTCGATCCAGCTGTTGTACTGCGGCGCGGTGAAGAGGAGCGAGTCCGGCATGCGACCCGACGGTGGGAAGTAGTGGCTGCTCGCGAAGTGGAACGCGTCACGAAGCGAGGACCCAGAACGCGATACCGTAATTGGCGACGTGCTCTCCACGAGCAGCTTCGTTCCGGACGCGCGGATGCGGACGGGTGCGTCGGACCAGACGACGTGACCACGATTGGAGAGGAGGAGGGGCTGTGCCTGACTGCCGTACGTGTTCGCGCGCAGATCCGCCGCATAGCCCGCGCGGACCGGCATCTGTTGTCCGTGCGTGACCACGCCCGTCCACCACGCGGTGTCCGGGGAGAGCGACAACACGACGCGACCAGCGGATTGGGCCATCGCCGGCGTTGCCATGGACGTGACGATCGAGGCGGCGAAGGCACAGAGCGCGATTCTCATCGACACGTGCGAAGAGGAAGCCACGGAGAGAGCGGTGGCGGTGGCGGTGGCGGTGGCGGGACACAGCGACGGTGATTGTGTCCACCGACGCATTCACCGACAAGAGGCAGCCAGCCTAACCTCGGCGCCCGCCTGGGCGTGAGTGACGCCCACGCGCGCGATATCGCGACGTATCTGTACACGCTGCATTTGGAAGACCCTTGCCGCGTCGGCCGACGGCGACACGTCGTCGGTTCGGTTCGCGACGTCGGTTGGCGATCAGCCGTCGGCGTCGCGCCGTTGGTCGCTGTCCGCGCCATTACGGTCAGCACGTGCGATCGTGGCTGCACGCGCGGGCGGCGCCTCGCCGGTGCCGGCCGGCCACCCCTCGCGCTGGCGTCGCCGGTCGCCGTCGGTCGTGTCGGTCTGGTCGTGGAAGAGCATCTGCTGCGTCGGGAACGGCAGGTCGATGCCCGCGGCGGTGAGGCGCCGCTTCGCTTCCGAGAGCACGCGATCTTGCGCGACGAGCACGTCGCCCATGCGCGCGTCGCTCCACCAGCGCGCGCGAAGGTTCACCGTGGATGGCGCGAGATCGACCACGATCACGTCGGCCTTCGGATCGGCGGAGACACCCTCGGCGTCGCGTAGCACCTCGAGGATGATCCCCTTGGCCTGGTCGATGTCGTCGCCGTAGCCGATGCCGATGTCGTATTGCGAGCGGCGTTGTGTGAACGCCGTGTTGACGACGACCGAGTGCGTGAACAGCTCGCCGTTCGGGATGACCACGCGCCGCCCGTCGTAGGTCTTCAGGAATGTCGCGCGCGTCTGGATGTCCTCGACGGTGCCTTCCTCGCCTTGGAAGCGGATCTGGTCGCCGACGACGAACGGGCGTGTAACGAGGAGTAGCAGGCCGGCGAGGAAGTTCTGGAAGATGTCCTTGAACGCGAAGCCGATCGCGACACCGCCGATGCCCAATGCACTGACGAGATTTGCCGGCGTGAACGAAGGGAACGCCGCCGTGAACGCGATGAGCAGGCCGAGGAGGACGATGCCGGCCTGAGCGAGGCGGCCGAGCGCGAGCTCCAGCGTGCGGTGCTCGTTTCCGCCGCGCGCCATGCGATCCGCTGCCCGCCGCGCGAGCGAACGGACGCCGCGACCGATGAGGAGGAAGAGGAGGAGGATGAGCGCGCCGATGATGAGGCGCGGGAGCGCGGCGATGGCGCTGTTGAAGAGCTGCTGGGTCGTCGTCCAGGCAACCGAGATGTCGAAGTGCACGGTGATCAACCTGTCGGGTTCCGCCACGCGACCGTCGGGAATCGACAGCCGCGCCCGGTCGCGACCAATCGCATAAGTGGCGCCGTCAGTCGTTCATCGGTGAAATGACCCGCGCCGGCGCAGCGAGTGCGCGCTGTACGGCGGCGAACGCGGCGTCCACCTGCACTCGGTTCGCCGGCGGACCGTCGATGCTGCGATCCGCGGTCTCGCGCACGAGCTCCGCGTGGTCGCGCAGCACAGTGCGCCGGCGCGGATCCTGGGTACAGGCGATCACTGTGGCGAGGCACTCGAGCAGCTCCGCGAGCACGTCGGCGTTTCCGCCGGCATTGCGTCGAATCTGGTCGATGGCCTGCCAGACCAGGCGGTCGAAGCTCGCGCCCTCGGCGATCAGACGCAGGCGGCCGGCGTGGGTGCGGAACCGGTTCTCGATCCGACGGTCCGCCAGGCGGACGAGCACAGGGATGAGGTGGTGCACGCACGTGACCGCCGTCGTCGTGTCGTTCACGCCGGGCGAGAGCGCGCGGAGCGCCATGTCGACCATCTGCCGGATTCCGAACGCGGCGTCCTGGTCGATCGTGCGGTACTGTGAGATCGCGAACAGCTCGGCGACGTCCGCCACGGAGTCCGCGTCTACCGCGGGCGCCGTCGCGACGCCCGCGAGCGGCGTGCCCGCCACGACGAAGTCGCCGACGCCATGATCCATGCGCACGATCGTGTCGTGGGAATCGGCGAACACGATGAGACCGTCGGCGTCGACGCCCGTGAGGTAGCCCGAGCGCGGTGAGGCGACGACGTGCCATGTGATCTCGTCGAGCTCGGGACGCGCGGTGTCCGGCGCCTCCTCGCCCACCCCATCCGGGAAGAGTCGGTCGATGGCCGCGACCGACTCGCCGCCGACGCGCGCGAGGATCCCCGACGCCTGGAGAGCGCCGGCGATGTGGTGGATGAAGTAGATCAGGACGCCGATGGCGACGAGCGCGAGCAACATTGCGCCCAGCACGGCCAGCGACGGGATGAAGCGCAGGTCGTCGCCGTCGCGTATCGTGCGCAACACCACCAGGCAGTACACGAACACACCGGTGAGGGTGCCCAACGCGATCTGGCTGGGCCGGTCGCGCATGAAGTTGCGCAGTAGCCGCGGCGTGTACTGGCTCGAGGCCTGCGTGACGGCGACGACGGTGATGGAGAACGTCACGCCCGCGACGGTCATCATCGCGCCGGCGATCGTCGCGAGCATGCTGCGCGAGCTGGCGGCGTTCGCGCCGAAAAGCCGCGGAAATGTCACGAGCGTCGCGCGGTCGACGACGTCGGACAGTTCGATCAGCGCGATCGCGAGGGCAATCGCGCCGGCGATCATCACCGCCGGGACGAACCACAGGCCGTCGAGCAGCGATTGCCAGCGGGCGCGCAGCCGCGGCCGGAGTCGATCAAACATGCTGAGCGCACAGGCAAGGAACGGGCGCGAGCATTCGTGGCGCGGACTGGACAGGCGACGGCTCTGGCGTTACCGCGAACCTTCCTGCCACTTCCCTGCTGGACTCACGACTGGAGGAGATCCCGTATGACCGCGACGACCGCACCTCGCCCCACCACCGCGCTCGCTCGTGCCGGCCGCCGGCGCGGAGTTGCGGCGCCTACCCCGCTGTGGATCATGGGGGCACTCGTCATCGGCTTCCTGATCGGATTCGGCTCGCAGTTCGTCGGCGCTCGTCAGGCACGGCACGATGCCGCCTACAGCAGCCGCGCCCTCGAGGCGTCGCGCCTCGAAGCGACGCTGGGCGGCGCGGTAATGGAGGCGCAGGGAGGGCACTACGAGCTGGCACGCCAGCGAACGAGCGCTTTCTTCTCCGACCTCCAACAGCGCCTCCTGCCGACGCTCGACGACGACGCCAAGACGGCGGCGCGCGACGTGGTCGCCCAGCGCGACCCGATCATCACGGCGCTCGCCCGCAACGATCCGGCGTCGTCGAGCGTGCTCGCCGAGACACTCGCACGCTACCGTGCGCTCGTGCACCGAGCGGGGCTGGACTCCGCGGTGACGGTGGCGCCGGCGCCTTGACCCGTCCGCTACCGGGCGCTCGCGCGTGCGGCGCGCATGAGGGCGTCGTCGCGATCGTAGATGTCGTTCGCAAAGCGGTAGCGCGAAAGCTCCCGCACGAGCGCCACAGAGGCGGCATCCTGCGGTCGAAGTCGCGCGAGCGACTCGGCGAATCGTGCCTGGCGCAGCGTGCGCGTGATCGCGCTGTCGACGTCCACGTCGTGAGGGTCGATGTGCCATGCGGGATTCACCGACCGCGGATCGAGCTGGCCTGTGAGCAGGTCCTCGGCATACGCGATGAACGTCGCGGTCAGGAGGATCTCCGCGCGCGCCGCCGCGGCCACCGTCGGCGCAACCGAACGCATGACGGCAAGCGCCTGGCGCGCCGTGCGCAGCGGATAGGCATCGGTCTCAAGACCCTGCGCGGGCGCGTTGGCGACCGTGTCGAGCAATGTGCTGGCACAGTCGAGAGCGGACGCGTCGGCCGTCCAGGATGGGACGTCGTGCCGGTCGGCGTAGAGGCGGCACACGTGCGCGAGTCAGTGCGCCGGCAGGATGACGATGAGCATACGGCGCGGCCACGGTCGTCCCCGCAAATTCGATGGATGCACGCGAAGACATAGCTGGCGCCATCGCGCTGGTGCCGTGTCGGGTATCATTGAGCATCCATGAGCATGCTCACCTTGCACCGAGCTCACGCGGCAGTCACGGGCATCATGATGCGATTGGGCTGGCTCTTCGCGCTCGGTGCCTTCTCGACCGCGGGAGCGCAGCGATCCGTCGGCACGCTGCCACGCGACAGTGCATCGCACCGCGACAGCGTACGCGTCGTCCTCGCTCCGGTGGAAGTGCGAGCATCCATCATCCCGAGTGCCGGCCCGGCGATCGCGCGGTTTCACCGCCGGGCCGACGGTCGGTCTGCCGCCCGGCGTGAGCGTGTTTCTCGACGGCGTCCGGCAGAACGAGCCAGACGCGCAGGAGGTGAACTTCGATCTGCTACCGATGGAGCACATCGAGCGCGTCGAGCTGTTGAGCGGCAGCGCATCACTGCTCGGGCAAAATTCGATGGGGGGCGCGATCAATCTCGTGTCCGCTCACGGGAGCGGCCCGCTCTCCGGCGAGATGGAGCTGTCGGTCGGCTCGTTCGGACAGCTCGCGGGTGAGGCCAGAACGAGCGGAAGCACGGAACACGGCACCGACTATTACCTCGGAGCTGGATACGAGCGCGAGCGCGGATGGCGCGTTGCGACTGGATCGAGGAACTACAACGCCTTCGCGAACCTCGGCCGTACCGACGCGCGGCGCGGGCTGAGCTTTCAGGCGTACGGGGCACGGTCACGCGCGGAAACCGCTGGGTCACTGCCCGAGAGTATCTTCGCCGCTTCGCCACGCACGAACTTCACCGCTGGAGACTTCGAGGATCTGAACGCCGAGCAGCTGGCGGTGTCAGGGTACGCGCCGGTCGGACGCGGGCGCGGCGGATTGACGGTGTTCCTGCGGCGGTCGGGTGCCGAGCGCTTCAACGTCAATCAATCGCCCGATCCGAATGTGCGTTCTCGCACCACGAACCTGACGGTCGGCACGACCGCAGATTGGCGCGCCGCTCGGGCAGTGGGGCCGGGCAGTCTGGCAATCCGCGTCGGCGTCGATGCCGGTGCCAATCGCGTTCGGGTGCGCATCTATGCCGAGCCGAGCATGCGCGCGAACGAGCCGCCGCGGGACACGCTTTCAGAGCTGACGACCGACGTGCGCAGCCCCAGCGTCGATGTCGCGAGCTACGCGCTCGCCGACTATCGCGTCGGCCGACTCACGCTCTCCGGTGGCGGGCGATACGAATTCGTTCGCGTTCCCTTTCGCAATCAGTTACGGACGGCCGACGACACTCGATCCGACTTTCGCAGTCTGTCACCTCGGCTCGGCGCCAGCCTCGAGATCACGAGCGCCGCGTCGATCTACGCTTCGCTCGGTCGAAGCTTTCGCGCACCGGCGATCCTCGAGCTCGGATGCGCCGATCCCGATGCGTCTTGCCCTCTTCCCTTTGCCCTCGGTGACGATCCACCGCTCTCACCGGTGCGTGCGACCACGTACGAGATCGGCGGTCAGCTCGCGGGCCGAACGTGGCTGGCGACGGCGTCGGCGTACCGCACGAACGTGCGCGACGAACTTTTCTTCGTCGCGTCCGACGACGCGCTCCTCTCCGGGTACTTCACCAACCTCGATCGGACACGTCGCGATGGCGTTGAGCTCTCGATGCGTGGAGCATTTGGCGCTGAGCGGCTGACGTGGTACGCCAATTACAGCTTCACGCGAGCGACGTTCCAATCACTCGCGACCCTCTTCAGCATCCGCTCCGATTCGACATTCGCGGCGAGTGCGCTCGCCGGCGGCAACGATGTACAGGTGGGAGACCGACTGCCGCTCGTGCCCGGCTATCAGGTGAAGGCCGGCGCGTTCGTGCCGCTGGACGGCGGCATCGCCGTCGGAGTCGACGCGCGCTACACGGGACGGCAACGGATGCGGGGCGACGAGGCGAACGTCACCTCGCCACTCGGCGCATACACGCTGATCAGCGCTCGTCTCAGCGCGGACCGCGGGAAGTGGAACGTCGCAGGCGTTGTCACGAACCTGTTCGACTCGCACGACGCGACGTTCGGCACCTTCAACGTCACTCGTGAGAGCGGTCGCCTCGAGCGGTTTCTGACACCACTGGCGGGACGCTCGCTCAGGCTCATTCTCCGCCGTGAGCTGGGCGGTCGAGTCGACGCGACGCGGTAGTCCTTGCCCGGATCGCTCGTAGTCGGCACCGATCATGCACGCCATATGGCAAATCCGTCGGTCGAGCTCATTCGGCCGCGGCACAGGGATACGATGCCATGCGGCGACGCGCCAGCGGTTGCGGCGGTTGCGCATGCCGAACGGGACTACGCGATGACTACTGCGGTTCATGGACCATACTGGAAGCGCGCGCATCGGGACTGGCGCGTCCGCGTCGCCGCCGTGCTCATGGCGATTGCGCTTGCCGTCTTCGTGCTCACCGGGAATCTCACGCGGCAGCCTGTCGTTCACCGCTCGCTACCCGCGTCTGCAGGCGGGCCGTAGTCGGCCGAAAGGATCGGCGGTGCGGTGATCGAGGAAGCACGCCAGCTCGACGACATTCAACGTCGGGCCTTTGCGTATTTCGCGCACGAGACGAATCCGGACAACGGATTGGTGATGGACAGGAACGTCGAGGGCGCGCCGTCGAGCATTGCCGCGGTGGGACTCGCGCTCACGAGCTACCCGGCGGCGGTGGAGCGCGGCTTCATGTCGCGCCAGCTGGCCAGGACGCGCACGCTCGCCACGCTGCGCTTCTTCTGGCGAAGCAAGCAAGGCCCAGAGCCGGAGGCGACGGGGTACCACGGGTTCTACTATCATTTTCTCGACATGACCACCGGCGCGCGAACGTGGAAGTGCGAGCTGTCGACGGTCGATTCGGCGCTCCTCATCGCGGGCATGCTTGCCGCCGGTGCCTATTTCGACCGAGCCGATGACGCCGAGCGCGAGATTCGCGACCTCAGTGAGCAACTGTACGCACGTGTCGATTGGCAGTGGGCGCTGAACGGGGGGTCGACGCTGTCGCACGGCTGGAGGCCCAGGAGGGGCTTCCTCCCATATCGCTGGGAAGGGTACGACGAGGCGCTGCTGCTGTATGTGCTCGCCCTCGGGTCGGACACGCATTCGATTCCCCGCGAGTGCTACGACGCCTGGGTTTCGACGTACGAGTGGCGCACCGTCTACGACACCTCGTTCTTGTTCGCCGGTCCGCTCTTCATCCACCAGCTCAGCCATGGGTGGATCGACTTTCGCGGCGTGCAGGACGCCTTCATGCGAGCGCACGACTGCGATTACTTCGAGAACAGCCGGCGGGCCACGCTCGTGCAACAGCAGTACGCGATATGCAATCCGGGCGCATTCGCGCAGTACGGCGAACGGCATTGGGGCATCACGGCGAGCGACGGCCCCGGAAAGGTGAGGCGCACGTTCGGCGGAGTGAAACGTAGATTCTTCGGCTATCTGGCGCGCGGTGTTCCATACGGGCCGGATGACGGCACGCTCGCGCCGTGGGCCGTCATCGCGTCGCTCCCATTCGCGCCGGACATCGTGCTACCGACCATTGCCGCCATGCGAGAACTGCCCATCGGTGGCACCGACCATCCATACGGGTTCAGGACGACGTACAACCCGACGTTCCGCGATCCAGGCCGGACGCCAGGATGGTGGGTGTCGCCCTCCCACTGCGGCCTGAATCAGGGACCGATCGTCGTGATGATCGAAAACTATCGGTCGGAGTTGATCTGGAAGTTGATGGGTGCCAATCGTCATATCGTGGCCGGACTGCGCGCTGCCGGCTTCACCGGCGGCTGGCTGTCATCGCCGTCCGAGCCTATGCCATGAACGGTCGTCGTTCCTTTCCGGGAGAATCGCCGATGCGATCGCGGAGCACTCAATGAAGAAAGTACACAGCCGGCCCATCCCGTCGGACGCTCTGGTCCTGTTCGGGGTGACGGGAGACCTCGCCCACAAGATGATCTTCCCCGCGCTCTACGCGATGGTGAAGACCGGCGCGCTCACGGTTCCCGTCATCGGAGTCGCCCGTCCTCCAATGCCGCTGGCCGATCTGCGCAAACGCGCCACCGACAGCATCGAGCAGTCGGGGGTCGCGGTCGACAAGCGGACGCTCGCGCGCCTGTTGTCGCTCCTCCAGTACGTGTCGGGCGACTACAACGACCCGGTGACGTTCGCGTCGCTCAAGCAGGCGCTCGGCACGGCGCAACATCCCGCGCACTACCTCGCCATTCCGCCGGCACTGTTCGGCACGGTGATCGAGGGCCTTGGCGCCGCGGGTCTCGCGGAGCATGCACGCGTCATCGTCGAAAAGCCCTTTGGTCGCGATCTGGCGTCGGCCCGCGAGCTCAATGCCATTGCGCACACGGCGTTTTCCGAAGACGCGATCTTTCGCATCGATCACTATCTTGGGAAGGAAGAGATCATGAACATTCTCTACTTCCGATTCGCCAATTCATTCCTCGAGCCGATCTGGAATCGCAACTACGTGTCGAGCGTCCAGATCACGCTCGCCGAGCGGTTCGGCGTGCACGATCGCGGCGCATTCTACGAGACGGCCGGGTGCCTGCGCGACGTGATCCAGAACCATGTCTTCCAGATCGTCGCGCTGCTGGCGATGGAGCCACCGGTCGGCAGGAACTATGGATCGGTCCACACGGAGAAGGCCAAGGTCTTCGAGGCAATGCGGCCGCTCACGTCGCGCGATGTCGTGCGCGGGCAATACGCCGGCTATCGCAAGGTCTCGAACGTCGCGCGCGATTCGGACGTCGAGACCTACTGCGCCATGCGACTGTACATCGATTCGTGGCGATGGAAGGGCGTGCCGTGGTATCTGCGGTCCGGCAAGTGTCTTCCGGAGACCGCCGCCGAGGTGCTCGTGGAACTGCAGCCACCGCCGTCGGCGTTGTTTGGTGATTCCCAGCCGGGAGCGGGCATGGCCAACTATCTACGGTTCCGTCTGTCGCCGCACGCCGCCATCGCCCTGGCCGCCCGCGTCAAGGTAGCGGGCAAGGAGTTCGTCGGCGACCAGCAAGAGCTGTATCTGGTCGAAGAGCTGCTCGGCGCCGAATCGCCGTACGAACGGCTGCTGAGCGACGCAATGGCCGGCGACGGCGCGTTGTTCACCCGCGAAGACGCCGTCGAGTCCGCGTGGGCCGTCGTCGACAACGTGCTCAAGCGGCACGCGCCCGTCATTCCCTACAAGCGCGGAAGCTGGGGGCCGGCGCAGGCGGATGCGCTGATCGCGCGGCACGGTAGATGGCACAATCCTGCCGTCGAGCACGGGCACACGTGAGCGCGCGCCCAGAACACTTCACTCATTCCGCGTCATGACCGAGAGCACACTTCGTTCAGCCGAACGGCTTACAGAGCGCGCGGCGTGGAAGGCGCTCGAGGCACATCGTCGCGCGGTCGGCGACGCGCATCTGCGACGAATCTTCGCCGACGATCCGGCTCGGGGCACCCGGCTCTCGGCCGAAGCCGCGGGCCTCTACCTCGATTACTCCAAGCAGCGAGTCACGGACGAGACCATCCGACTCCTCATGCAGCTCGCGAGCGACTGCGGACTGGCGGAGCGCATGTCGGCGATGTTCAGCGGCGAGAAGATCAACGTGACGGAGCGGCGTGCCGTGCTGCACATCGCGCTGCGCGCGCCAGCGGGCCAGCGAATTCTCGTCGACGGTATCGACGTGGTCCCGGCGGTTCACGCGGTGCTCGATCGCATGTCGTCCTTCGCCGACGACGTCCGGAGTGGCGCGTGGAAAGGTCACACGGGCAAGCCCATGCGCACGGTCGTCAACATCGGGATCGGCGGTTCGGACCTCGGCCCCGTGATGGCGTACGAAGCGCTGCGCGCCTATTCCGCGCGGGAACTGGATGTTCGATTCGTCTCCAACGTCGATGCCACGGACTTCGTGGAGGCGACACGCGATCTCGATCCGCAGGAGACGCTGTTCATCGTCTGCTCGAAGACTTTTACGACGCTCGAGACACTGGCCAACGCCCAGCTCGCGCGCGCATGGTGCGTCGCCGCGATGGGCGAGGAGGACGCGGTGCGCCGTCATTTCGTGGCAGTGTCCACCAATGCCGCCGGCGTGGCGACGTTCGGGATCGACACCGCGAACATGTTCGAGTTCTGGGACTGGGTCGGCGGACGCTACTCGATGGATTCGGCGATCGGCTTATCGACCATGCTGGCGATCGGGCCCGCGCAGTTTCGCGAGATGCTCGACGGCTTTCACGCCATGGATGAACATTTCCGCACGGCGCCCCTCGAGGCGAACCTGCCGGTGATCATGGGGATGCTGGCGATCTGGAATACCGACTTTCTCGACGGCCACACCGTCGCGGTACTGCCGTACGATCAGTACCTCAAGCGCTTTCCGGCATACCTGCAGCAGTTGACGATGGAGAGCAACGGAAAGCACGTCACGCTCGACGGCACGCGTGTCGACTACGAGACGAGCCCGATCGTCTGGGGCGAACCCGGTACCAACGGACAGCATTCGTTCTATCAGTTGATTCACCAGGGAACCCGACTCATTCCCTGCGATTTCATCGCCTTCTCGCAGTCGCTCAACGTACGCGGGAGTCAGCACGATCTGCTCATGGCGAACGTGTTCGCGCAGGCCGAGGCGCTCGCGTTTGGCAAGACGGCGGCCGAGGTGACGGCTGAGGGAACGCCGGCGTGGCTCGTGCCGCATCGCGTGTTCGAGGGGAACCGTCCCACGACGACGATCCTCGCGGACCGACTCACACCGCGGCTGCTCGGGTCGCTCGTCGCGCTCTACGAGCACAGTGTCTTTACCCAGGGCGTCATCTGGGGCATCGATTCGTTCGATCAGTGGGGCGTGGAGCTGGGCAAGGCATTGGCGCAGCGCATTGGTGGAGAGTTGGAGAGCGACAGCCCGCCGGCGGACGGCCACGACAGCTCGACCACGGAGCTCATGCGGCGCTACATGCTGTCGCGCGGTGGACACACGACATCGCGATAGGCGTCGCCACTCGGATCGTCGGCGAACGACCGCGTCACCTAGAGGCCGAGCTTCTCCAATACCGCCTTGGGCGGGCCATTGAACGCCAGCATCGCCACGTTCCCCACGTAGCCGATGTCCTTCATTCCCGCCGGCGTGGTGTAGAAGCCGCCGGCGGTGAGATCGCGATACCGCCGGAAGAATGCCGCGGCGGTCTTGAACTGCTCCGTCGCCCTCGGCACGAAGCAGATGTCGTCGCAGATGGCATGCTTCCGCGTCAGAGAGAGTTTGTGGAGCGGCGCGGCGAATCGGCGCGTGGCTTCCTCGTCCATCCATGCCAGTCCACTCGTGATCGTTGCGCGATCGCGCTCGTGCGCAGGATACGGCGCGCTGATCCACTCATTGATGAAATCATGCACGCCGAGCGCCGACGCACTCGGCGTCCCACCCTCAGCCGGAATGATGACGTCACACAACGTGGCCGCGGTACGAAGCTGCGTGCGATTGAGAACGAGAGGCCAGAGGTCTCCCGGTTTGTACGTCTTCAGCAGGTTGGGATCGAGACCGTAGCCCTTCGCGGCGACCATCGGGCCGACGGTTTGCGCGAACGCATCATGGTCGACGAGGGCCGCCGAGGTCAACGCCGACAGCACCCACTTCACCGCCTCTCGACGGCCCATTCCGGTCCGCTTAGACATTGCCCTTTCGCATCTCGTCGAGCGCACGCTCGGTGGTACGCCAGGCGAGTGCCATGATGGTGAGCGTTGGGTTCTTGTCGGCGTTCGAGCAGAACGACGCGCCATCCGTGAGGAACAGGTTCTTCACGTCCCACGCCTGCGCCCACGAGTTGGTGACGGACGATGTGCTTTTCGACCCCATGATCGCTCCACCAACCTCGTGCTTCACGTTTCCGCCGGGCCGAATGGCGTTCAACGGGTCGAGCGCGGGCGTGTCCCGCTGGGTGCTGCCCATCGCGTCGAGGATCTCGGCGAATGTCTTCTGCTGGTGCGCGACCTGGCGTAACTCGTGGTCCGACCACTTCCAGTGAAAGCGCAACACCGGGATGCCAAACCTGTCCTTCACCGTCGGATCGAGCTCGGTAAAACAGTCGTCGTTCGGAATCATCTCGCCGCGGCCGGCGAAGCTGAGCCGCGATCCATAGTAGCGGCGTGCATCAGCCTTGAAGGCCTTCCCGTAACTGCCACCAGTGAACTGCTCGAGCCCGGACGCGACGCCGAGTCCCGGCATCCGGCGACCGCTGGAGAATTCGATGTGATAGCCGCGAGGAAAATCGAGCCGGCCCGCGCGCTGCTCGGTGTAGAGCCACCACGGTGCGTACACATGATCAGCCCCTGCACCATCCTCGTTGTGCAGGGGAAGGTTCTCGAGCAGCGGAACCTGCCCGCCGAGCCCCGCGCCCACCGTGTCCATGATGTACTTGCCGATCAGGCCACTGGAATTCGCGAGCCCGTTGGGGAACTGGCTCGACTTCGAGTTGAGCAGAATTCGAACTGATTCGGCAGAGCTGGCCGCGAGCATGACCACACGTGCGTTGACCGTGCGCTCCTTGCCCGTTGCCGTATCCACATACGACACACCCGTCGCCTTGCCGTTCTTGTCGATGACGATCTCGCGCACCATCGCTCCCGTGACGATGTCGAGATTTCCTGTTGCCAGCGCGGGCGGAAGGTGGACTGTGGGTGATTGATAGTTGGCCCGTATCGCGCAACCACGTCCGCATTCCGTTGCCCAGAAACATGCCTGACGCTCACGCATGGCCTTCGCGAGGATGCGCTGCGCCTTCGCGTTGCCGGGGTGTAGCTTCGCGGGAATGGTGTCCGCGTCCTGCCGACGAGACAGCACGGCGCGATGAATGGGGACGATGGGAATACCAAGCGTCTTGGCGCGCTGCTGCGCGAGCAGTTCGCCCGCGCGTGCTGCCGGCGGCGGGAGCAGCACGCCGGGAGGGGAGTTTGGCGTGTTGTCGAGACCCTCATTGGAGCCATACACTCCGATGAGCATCTCGACCTTGTCGTAGTACGGCGCCAGGTCGTCGTATCCGATGGGCCAATCAATGCCGAGTCCATCGCGAGTGTGCGGCTTGAAGTCGTACGGGCCGTTGCGAAGCGCGATGCGCCCCCAGTGGTTGGTGCGTCCGCCGAGCATGCGTGCGCGCCACCAGGTGAATTGGCGCTTCGGATCGCTCGAGGCATTCGTGAATGGCTCGCCGGGGAGATCCCACCCTCCGCCTACGGTGGAGTCGTAGAAGCCAAGTGGCTTGTCGGGCGTGCCGGCCGCACGGAGCGGCGCCTGCGAGTGCACCTGGAACATCGGTGTCTCGCGCACGGGGTCGTAGTTGCGCCCGGCCTCGAGCATGAGGACCTTGGCGCCCTCCATGGCGGCGACGTACGCGGACTGGCCGCCGCCGGCCCCCGATCCGATGACGATGATGTCGTACTTCGTCTGCGACTTCGGGGCGGTGATGACGGGCATCGGGCAAGCTTAGGGCTCTGTCCGCACCCTGTCGATGGGAGTACCGCACGCGCACATTCCACTCGTCACGAAAGGACGTGGTATGGCGAAGCTCGTGTTCGGAATGAACCAGTCTCTTGACGGCTACGTCGACCATACGGCGTTTGCGCCAAGCCCCACGCTGTTCCGCCACTTCATCGAGGAGGCTCAGGGGCAGGCGGGCAGTGTGTACGGTCGCCAGATGTATGAGATCATGCGTTACTGGGACGACGATCATCCTGAATGGGATGCAGCGGAACACGCCTTCGCGGCGGCCTGGCGGAACCAGCCGAAATGGGTGGTCTCGCGCTCGTTGAAGTCCGTCGGCCCCAACGCCAGTCTTGTCGAGGATGATCTCGAGGGCGCGATCCGCGCGCTGAAGGCCGAGCGCGGCGGCGAGATCGAAGTTGCTGGCCCGCGCTTGGCGCAGAGTCTCACCGACCTTGGCCTGATCGATGAGTATCGCATCTACCTGCACCCCGTCGTGCTTGGTCACGGCACGCCATACTTCGCTGGACCCCGGTCGCGGCTCCGTCTTGTGGCGAATGATCGGATTGCCGAGGATGTGATCAGGTTGACCTACGTTCCTGCTTGATCTCGCGACTCGCCAGATGGAAATCGCCGCTGAAGTCGCCCCGTCCGACTCTGGTGGATTACGGCCGAGCCCGAATCTGGCCCGGGTCCTGCACACGATCGAGGCGCGTGTCCCTCCGGATTGACAATACGATCTCATTCCTGCGCGTCCGCCTCGGCGGTGCCACGATTGGCCTTCCCGCCGCGGCCGTTCGCGAGATCGTGCGTGCCGTCGCGATCACACCGCTGCCCGGTGCGCCCGACATCGTGGAGGGCGCGGTGAACGTCCGTGGGCGCCTCGTACCGGTGATCGACGTGCGCCGCCTCCTCGGCTTCCCCGCCCGGCAGCTCC